>NZ_JBHVWW010000009.1:110454-183529 GCF_042882025.1 Kitasatospora sp. NPDC058243 | reverse complement strand
CACCCGCACCGCGCGGGCCGGCAGCGGCGCCGCCGCGTTCCCGCCGGGCCGGCGCGGCGAGCCGCGCAGCAGCCGCTCGCACGGCCGCTCCACCCAGCGGTACAGGCCCGCCGCCACCGCCAGCGACCCCCCGGCCAGCAGCAGCCAGACCCCGAGCGCCGCCGCCCCGGGCGCCGGGCGGCCCAACTCGGCGAGCCAGCAGCGGATGCCGATCTCGTGCACCAGGTACCAGGCGTAGGACCACTCGCCGAGCCGCACCGCCGTCCGCCCGGCCAGCCCCCGCCCGGCCAGCCCCCGCCCGTCCGGCCCTCGTCCGTCCGGCAGCCGGGGCACCGCACCGGCCGCGTCCCGCTGGGCCGCCGCCACCAGCAGCGCCGCGAACAGCGCCGCCGGCACCAGCTGGGAGGCGCTGTACGGGCCCCACCACAGCGCGTCCGGGACGGCCGCGTGCCAGGGCGCCAGCAGCAGGTGCCAGCCCGCCACCGCCGCGGCCGCCGCGCCGAGCCGCACCCGGGGGACCATCCCGTGCCGCACCGCCAGCCCGACCGCCACCCCGAGCACGAACTGCGGGGTACGGGCCAGCGGCAGGTAGTCCAGCAGCCAGCCGCGCACCGTCGGATCGGCCGGCAGCAGCGGGCCCGCCGCCCACAGCGCCGGGCCGAGCGCCGCGCACACCGCCGCCACCGGCAGCCAGGCCCGGCGGCGCGGCGCCAGCAACCGCAGCAGCAGCGGGAACAGCAGGTAGAACCAGGCCTCGGCGCCCAGCGACCAGGACGCCGGATTGCCGCCGTACACCGTCGCCTGCGCCCACGGATGCACCAGCAGCAGCGACCAGAGCGTGGCCGCCACCGGCAGCGCCGTGCCGATCGCGGCGTCCGCGCCCAGCGACAGCACGGTGCTCAGCACGTGCAGCGGCCAGATCCGGGCGAACCGGCGGCGGGCGAACGCCCCGGCGGGGACGGGCGAGCCGCCGTACGTCCAGGCCAGGACGAAACCGGACAGGACGAAGAAGAACGTCACCCCCGAACGCCCGTACCAGGCGAGCGGGTCGAGCACCGGCAGCCCGCCGACCTTGCGGGACAGGTGGTAGAGCACCACCAGCAGGGCCGCCCAGAAGCGCAGCCCGGTGAGCGAGGGCAGGCGGCTGGGCATCGGCGCTCCGGAACGGGATGGGACGGGGGTGGCACGGGGTGGCACGGGATGGGACGGGGTGGCACGGTCTGCGCGGGGAGAACGAGCGCGGCGGGCCCGAGGTCACGGACGGACGGCGCGGCGCGCGGCGGCGGGCCGTCCGGCGGTCGTGTCCGGCGCCGGGCCGTCAGGGCGCGTAACCTGCTGGGGCGGACGGATGGAGGGGCCATGGCGGTGGACGAACAGCGGGCCGGGAGCCGGGTCAGCCGGCCGGAGATCAGACTGGTCAGGCGCGGGTTCACCGACCCGGCGCAGGCGGTGCGGCTGCTGGCGGGCCCCGGCCTGGAAGGCCTGGCCGACGACCCCGTGCTGCTGGACGCGCTCGGCGCCACCGCCGACCCCGACCTCGCCCTGCTCGGCCTGGCCCGGCTGCTGGAGGCCGCCGACCAGGCCGAACGGCACACCCTGCGCGACACCCTCACCACCTCCAAGCCGCTGCGCGACCGGCTGCTCGGCGTGCTCGGCGTCTCCACCGCGCTCGCCGATCACCTGGCCCGGCACCCGCACGACTGGCACATGCTGGTCACCTTCGAGCTGCGCGACATGCACCCCGGCCCGGAGGACTTCCGCCGCGCGCTCGCCGAGGGCGTCCGGCGCGGCCGGGAGGGCGGCCGCAGCCCGGCGGACGCGCTGCGCGTCGCCTACCGCCGCTGCCTGCTCGCCATCGCGGCCCGCGACCTCACCGGCACCACCGACCTCGCGCAGACCGCCGCCGAACTCGCCGACCTGGCCGGCGCCACCCTGCAGACCGCCCTGGACCTCGCCGCCGAGCAGGACCAGGACGCCGCCCGGGCCTGCCGGCTCGCCGTGATCGGCATGGGCAAGTGCGGCGGCCGCGAACTCAACTACGTCTCCGACGTGGACGTCATCTTCGTCGCCGAGCCGCGCGAGGGCGTGGACGAGCACGAGGCCGTCAAGGCCGCCACCAGGCTCGCCGCCGCCCTCACCCGGCTCTGCGCGGACACCACCGGCGAGGGCACCATCTGGCCGGTGGACGCCAACCTGCGCCCCGAGGGCCGCAACGGCCCGCTGGTGCGCACCCTGGCCAGCCACCTCGCCTACTACCAGCGCTGGGCCAAGACCTGGGAGTTCCAGGCGCTGCTCAAGGCCCGCCCGGTCGCCGGGGACGCCGAACTCGGCGCCGCCTACCTGGAGTCGCTGGCCCCGATGGTCTGGCAGGCCGCCGCCCGGGACAACTTCGTCACCGACGTGCAGCAGATGCGCCGCCGGGTCATCGACTCGATCCCCGCCACCGAACTGGACCGCCAGCTCAAGCTCGGCCCCGGTGGGCTGCGCGACGTCGAGTTCTCCGTCCAACTGCTCCAGCTGGTGCACGGCCGCACCGATCCGGCGCTGCGCAGCGGCAACACCCTGGAGGCGCTGGCCGCGCTCTCCCGCGGCGGGTACGTCGGCCGGGCGGACGCCGTCTCGCTGGACACCGCCTACCGCTTCCTGCGCTCCCTGGAGCACCGGATCCAGCTCTACCGGCTGCGCCGCACCCACCTGATGCCCACCGGCGCGGAGGACCTGCGCCGGCTGGCCCGCTCGCTGGCCGCGCTGATCAACGACGACACCCGCTCCGACCCGGTGGCCGCGCTGCAGCGCGAGTGGAAGCGGCACGCGGTGGAGGTCCGGCGGCTGCACGAGAAGCTGTTCTACCGGCCACTGCTCGACGCCGTCGCCGAACTGCCGCCGGGCGCGGCCGGGTTGACCCCGGACGCGGCCCGGGCCCGGCTGGAGGCGCTGGGCTACGCGGACCCGGCCGCCGCGCTGCGCCACCTCAGTGCGCTCGCCTCCGGGGTGAGCCGCAAGGCCGCGATCCAGCGCACCCTGCTGCCGGTGCTGCTCGGCTGGTTCGCCGACTCGGCCGATCCGGACGCCGGGCTGCTCAACTTCCGCCAGGTCTCCGACGCGCTCGGCCGCACCCCCTGGTACCTGCGGCTGCTGCGCGACGAGAGCGCCGCCGCCGAGCAGCTGGCCCGGGTGCTGTCGGCCGGCCGGCTCGCCCCCGACCTGCTGCTGCGCGCCCCCGAGGCGGTCGCCATGCTGGGCGACCCGCAGGGCCTGGCGCCGCGCGGCCGGGCCGCCCTGGAGCAGGAGATACTGGCCGCCGTCGGCCGGGCCGGATCCACCGCCGCGGCCGTCGCCGCCGCCCGCTCGGTGCGCCGCCGGGAGCTGTTCCGCACCGCCGCCGCGGACGTCCTCGGCCGCCTCGGCGAGGACCCGGCGGAGGCGCTGGACACCGCGGGGGAGGCGCTGACCGCGCTCAACGCCGCCACCCTCCAGGGCGCGCTGCGCGCCTGCACGGCCGGCTGGGAGGCCGAGCACGGCGACCTGCCGACCCGGATCGCGGTGATCGCGATGGGCCGGTTCGGCGGCCACGAGCTGGGCTACGGCTCGGACGCCGACGTGCTCTTCGTCCACGAGCCGCTGCTCGGCTCGCTGGAGCAGGACGCCGCCCGGGCCGCCCAGGCGGTCTGCAACGAGCTGCGGACCCTGCTCGGCGCGCCGTCCACCGAGCCGCCGCTGCTGGTCGACGCCGACCTGCGGCCGGAGGGGCGCAGCGGCCCGCTGGTGCGCACCCTCGCCTCGTACGCGGCGTACTACCGGCGCTGGTCGCACGCCTGGGAGAGCCAGGCGCTGCTGCGCGCCGAGCCGGTGGCCGGGGACGAGGAGCTGGGTGCGCGGTTCCGGCAGCTGATCGACCCGCTGCGCTACCCGGGCGTCGGGGTGCCGGAGCGGGACCTGGTGGAGATCCGCCGGATCAAGGCGCGGATCGAGGCCGAGCGGCTGCCGCGCGGCGCCGACCCGACCACGCACACCAAGATCGGCCGCGGCGGGCTGGCCGACGTGGAGTGGACGGTGCAACTGTTCCAGCTCCAGCACGGGCACGAGCTGCCGGCCCTGCGCACCACCCGGACCAGGGCCGCGCTGGCGGCCGCCGCCGGGGCCGGGCTGGTCGGGCGGTCGGACGCGCAGGTGCTGGACGCGGCCTGGGTGCTGGCCTCCCGGGTGCGCTCGGCGGTGATGCTGGTGCGCGGCCGGCCCGGCGACAGCTTCCCCGGGGAGGCCCGGGAGCTGGCCGGGGTGGCCCGCTACCTCGGGTACGGCGCCGGGCACAGCGGCGAGCTGGTGGACGACTACCGGCGGACCACCCGGCGGGCCCGGGCGGTGGTGGAGCGGCTGTTCTACGGCGGCTGAGACCGGCGGCTGAGGCCCGGGGGCTGAGGCCGGCGTCGAGGCCCGCGGCTGAGGCCCGGGCACGCGAAAGGGGCCCCGGGTGGGGCCCCTTCGGTTCGTCCAGGTCCGGCAGCTCTACCGGCGGGCGCTGCTCACCGCGGGTTCGCTCCACTGCTCGGGGACGGTGATCGGCTCCTCCGCCGTCTCCCGGGCGGGCACCTGGGGCAGTTTGTAGACCCAGGAGCGGTACATCCAGCGGGCGGTGAGGAAGCCCAGGGCGAGGCAGAGCTCACCGCCGACGGCGTCCATCCAGAAGTGGTTGGCGGTCGAGACGATCACCGTCAGGGTGGCCAGCGGGTAGAGCAGGCCGAGCACCCGGACCCACGTCCGGCGGGCCAGGTAGAAGATGGCCAGCCCGCACCACATCGACCAGCCGATGTGCATCGAGGGCATCGCCGCGTACTGGTTGGACACGTGCGCGGCGGGCCCGGAGGCCATCGAGCCCCAGGTGCCGTGGACCTTCACGGTGTCGATGAAGCCGCCGTCGGCCATCAGCCGGGGCGGGGCCAGCGGGAAGAAGTAGAAGCCGATCAGGGCGATCGCGGTGGTGGCGAACAGCACGGTGCGGGCGGCGACGTAGCGGCCGGGGTGGCGGCGGTAGAGCCAGACCAGCACGCCGATGGTCACGATGAAGTGCAGGGTCGCGTAGTAGTAGTTCATCCCGGTGATGAGCCACCCGACGCTGTCGACGGCGTGGTTGATCGAACGCTCGACGGCGATGCCCAGCGACTGCTCCAGGTCCCAGATCCAGCGCGTGTGCTTCTGGGCTATCGAGGCCTGCTCCGGGACGGCGTTGCGGATGATCGAGTAGATCCAGTAGCTGATCCCGATCAGGGCCAGTTCGAACCAGATCTTCGGCCGGGCCGGTGAGCGCCGTTGGTCGCGGATGCGGCCGCGCAGTGCGGCGATACGGGACTGGGTGGCGCGGGCGGCTCCGTCGGGCAGGCGTCCCGAGGAGGCCGGCCGTGCTCCGGAACCGTCACCGAGCGCCGCTTCGGCCCGCTGTGCGCGGCCGTGTTGGATCTTGGTCGGTTCCCCCATGGACGAGAAGTCTGCCAGACGTCCCGTCGCCGTCCGATCATCCCCTGGCAGTGGATTCTTCACCGGCTGTCCCCCTTGAGGGCTAGGGGGAGGCTCCCACCGGGGTAGGGGGTGAGGTCGGGTCTGGTGCTTACCGGTGGGACAGGCATGCGTCCCATTGTTACGCCGACCGCTCCAAGGGCGTAATCGGGGTGGCGGCAACGGTCCTGGCCTGGAGTTTCCCGGAAAGAAACCGTTTCTGCATCTTGCTGAAACATATTGCAGGCCGCTAGCTTCCAGGGAACTCGCTCACCCCTTCCCCTAAGGGAGACCCTCAGTGGCCGATGTCCGGCTCCGCCCCCGGCGGAGCACCCCCCGACGCAGACCCGGCCGCACGGCCGTCCTGCTGGCCGCCGCGCTGACCGCCGCCACCCTCGGCAGCGCCCCCGCGGCCCTCGCCGCCGCCCCGCCGCCCCCGCCCTCGGACGCCGCCCTGGCGGCCACCGCCGGGCGGCACGACCTCAGCCGCGAGCAGTTCTACTTCGTCCTGCCCGACCGCTTCGCCAACGGCGACCCCGCCAACGACACGGGGGGCATCACCGGCGGCCGGCTGGACCACGGCTTCGACCCGGCCGACAAGGGCTTCTACCACGGCGGCGACCTGGCCGGCCTGATCCAGCGGCTCGACTACATCCAGAACCTCGGCACCACCGCGATCTGGATGGCCCCGATCTTCAAGAACAAGCCGGTCCAGGGCAGCGGCGACCAGGCCTCGGCCGGCTACCACGGCTACTGGATCACCGACTTCACCCAGGTCGACCCGCACTTCGGCACCAACGACCAGCTCAAGGACCTGATAGCCAAGGCCCACGCCCGCGGCATCAAGGTCTTCTTCGACGTCATCACCAACCACACCGCCGACGTCATCGACGACGCCGAGCAGCAGCACGGCTACCGCTCCGTCGGCGCCTACCCGACCCTCGACGCCGACGGCAACCCCGTCGACGAGACCGCGATCGCCGACGCGGGCGTGCCCTGGCCGCGGCTCACCAAGGACTCCTTCCCCTACACCCCGGTCTTCCGCAAGCCCGCCGACGCCACGGCCAAGACCCCGTCCTGGCTCAACGACCCCGCGCTCTACCACAACCGCGGTGACTCGACCTTCGTCGGCGAGTCCGCCACCGAGGGCGACTTCAGCGGCCTGGACGACCTCGACACCCAGAACCCCCGGGTGGTGAAGGGCTTCGAGAAGGTCTACCAGCAGTGGGTCAAGGACGCCGGCGTGGACGGCTTCCGGATCGACACCGTCAAGCACGTCAACATGGCGTTCTGGCAGCAGTGGGCGCCCGCGCTCAAGGACTTCGCCGCCAAGCAGGGCAACAAGAAGTTCTTCATGTTCGGCGAGGTCTACTCCGGCGACCCGGCGATCACCTCGCCGTACGTCACCAAGGGCAAGCTCCAGGCCACCCTGGACTTCCCGTTCCAGGGCGCCGCCCGCGGCTACGTCTCCCAGGGCGGCTCGGCGAAGAACCTCGCCGACGTCTACGGCCAGGACTACCGCTACACCACCGCCGACACCGACGCGTACGAGCTGCCGACCTTCCTCGGCAACCACGACATGGGCCGGTTCGGCTCCTTCCTGCTCGCCGACAACCCGGGCGCCGACGAGGCCACCCTGCTGAAGAAGGACCGGCTCGGCACCGAGCTCCAGTTCCTCACCCGCGGCCAGCCCGTCGTCTACTACGGCGACGAGCAGGGCTTCACCGGCGCGGGCGGCGACCAGGACGCCCGACAGGACATGTTCGCCTCCAAGACGCCCTCCTGCAACGGCGACCGGGTGCTCGGCGGCCCCTCCGGCCCGGCCGACCGGTACGGGCAGGGCGGCGCGCTCTACCAGGACGTCGCCGCGCTGGCCAAGCTGCGCCGCGACAACCCGGCGCTCGCCGACGGCGCCCAGATCGAGCGCTACGCCGCCGACGGCGCGGGCGTGTACGCCTTCTCCCGGATCGACGCCGGGCAGCGGACCGAGTACCTGGTGGCGGTCAACAACGCCGCCGAGGCGAAGACCGTCACCCTGGACACCTTCTCCGCCGGGATGGGCTTCGACCGGATCTACCCGGCAACGGGCGGGAAGGCGACCTCCGGCGCCGACCGCAAGGTCACCGTGACCGTGCCGGCGCTCTCCTCGGTGGTGTTCAAGGCCGGCGCCGGGCTCGCCCCCACCACGGCGGCGCCGCAGCTCTCCGTGCAGCCGCCGGCCGACGGTTCGAGCGGCACCGTCACCGTCGGCGCCACGACCGGCGGCGGCTTCAACCGCGTCACCTTCGCCGCCCAGATCGGCACCGGGCCCTGGCAGACCCTGGGCACCGCAGACACCGGGAAGAACCTGGTCACCCAGGACCTGGGCGCCACCGCCCCCGGCACGGCCGTCCGCTACAAGGCCGTCGTCCAGGACTCCAGCGGCCGGCTGCGCTCCGCCACCGCGAGCTTCACCACCGGCGCCCCCGCACCCAAGCCGGTGCCCACCGCCGCCGCCCGCCCGTACGCCGTCGTGCACTACAACCGGCCGGACGGCGACTACGACGGCTGGAACCTCTACGCCTGGGGCGACCTCGCCGACGGCGAGGCCACCCCGTGGCCCGCCGGGCACGCCTTCACCGGCCGGGACGCGTACGGGGCCTTCGCCTACGTGAAGCTCAAGCCCGGCGCCTCGGACGTCGGGTTCGTCGTCGAGAAGAACGGCGTCAAGGACGTCGACGCCGACCGCCACGTCGACGTCGGCGCCACCGGCGAGGTCTGGCTCCGGCAGGGCGACCCGGCCGTGCGCACCGCCGACCCGGGCCCGGTGAACACTCCGCCCGCCAACACCGCCGTCCTCCACTACAACCGGGCCGACGGCGACTACGACGGCTGGGGCCTGCACGACTGGACCGGCGCCGCCACCCCCACCGACTGGGGCAAGCCGCTGATGCCGGTGCGCCGCGACGCCTTCGGCGCCGTCTTCGAGGTGCCGCTGGCCCCCGGCGCGACCAGCCTCAGCTACATCCTGCACAGGGGCAACGACAAGGACCTGCCCACCGACCAGTCCCTGGACCTCGCCGTCGACGGCCGCGAGGTGTGGCTGCTCGGCGGCCGCGAGGGCCACCTGCTGCCGCAGAACGCCGCCGCCTCCGCGCAGGTGGACCTCGGCACCGCCAAGGCCCAGTGGATCGACGCCAGGACCGTCGTCGTCCCGGCGGCCTACGGCGCGGGCGACGCCGCCCTGGCCGGCGGCACCAGCGCCCAACTGGTGTACGACCCCGAGGGCGGCATCCGCGCCGACAAGGGCGTGCTGACCAAGCCCGGCCGGTGGATCCGGCTCAACGCCGCCCAGGGCGGCCTGACCGCCGCGCAGAAGGCCGCGTTCCCGCACCTGGCGGGCTACCGGGCCTTCACCGTGGACGCCCGGGACACCGCCCGCGTCCCGGCCGCGCTGCGCAGCCAGCTGCTGTTCACCGAACACCTGCCCAGCGGCGCCGTGCTGGCCGCCACCGGCGTGCAGACCCCCGGCGTGCTGGACGACCTCTACGCGCGCCGCACCGGCCGGGTGGACTTCGGCCCGGCCTACTACAACGGCAAGGTGGCGCTGTCGGTGTGGGCGCCGACCGCGCAGGAGGTGTCCGTCCAGGTCTTCGACAGTGCGACCGGCGGCACCCCGAAGACGCTGCCGCTGAAGCTGGACGACGAGACCGGCGTCTGGGAAGTCGTCCGCGACAAGGGCGAGTTGGACGGCAAGTACTACCTGTACCAGGTGAAGGTCTGGGCGCCCTCCGTCCAGCAGGTGGTGGTCAACACCGTCACCGACCCGTACTCGGTCGCGCTGTCCACCGATTCCAGGCGCAGCCTGGTCGCCGACCTCGCCGCCAAGGAGCTCAAGCCCGCGGGCTGGGAGGAGCAGAACGTCCCCGAGCCCGTCCCGCCGGCGCAGCAGCAGATCCAGGAACTGCACGTCCGGGACTTCTCGGTGGAGGACACCACCGTCCCGGCCGCCGAGCGCGGCACCTACCTGGCGTTCACCGAGTCGCAGTCGGCCGGCATGCGGCACCTGCGGGAGCTCGCCCAGGCCGGGGTGACCACCGTCCACCTGCTGCCGACCTTCGACATCGCCACCATCCGGGAGAACCGGGCCGACCAGAAGCTGCCGGCCTGCGACCTCAAGTCCCTGCCCCCGGACGGTCCGAAGCAGCAGGAATGCGTGGCGGCCGTCGCCGCCGACGACGCGTACAACTGGGGCTACGACCCGTTGCACTACACCGTGCCGGAGGGGTCGTACGCCACCGAGACGAACGGGACGGCGCGCACCGTCGAATTCCGGCGGATGGTGCAGGCGATGCACGAGGCCGGGCTGCGGGTGGTGCTCGACGTGGTCTACAACCACACCGCCGCCAGCGGCCAGGCCGAGCACTCGGTGCTGGACAAGGTCGTCCCCGGCTACTACCAGCGGTTGGACGACAACGGCAAGGTCACCGCGGACAGCTGCTGCGCCGACACCGCGCCCGAGCACGCCATGATGAACCGGCTCGTGGTCGACTCGGTGACCACCTGGGCCCGCGAGTACAAGGTCGACGGCTTCCGCTTCGACCTGATGGGCCTGGACCCGAAGTCCACCATGCTGGACGTGCAGGCCGCGCTGCGGAAGATGACGCCCGCCTCGGACGGCATCGACGGGAAGAACGTCTTCCTCTACGGCGAGGGCTGGAACTTCGGCGTCGTCGCGAACAACGCCCGGTTCGAACAGGCCACCCAGCTCAACCTGGCCGGCACCGGCATCGCCACCTTCGACGACCGGCTCCGCGACGCCGCCCGCGGCGGCAACTTCATGCTGAACTCCGCCCCGCAGCAGGGCTTCGCCTCGGGCCTGTACACCGACCCCAACGGCTCGCCCGCCAACGGCACCCCGCAGGAGCAGAAGGACCGGCTGCTGCACCAGATGGACCAGCTGAAGGTCGGACTGGCCGGCAACCTGGCCGGCTACTCCTTCACCGACAGCTCGGGCCGGGCCGTCACCGGCGCGCAGGTCGACTACAACGGCGCCCCGACCGGGTACGCGGCCACGCCGGGCGAGGCGGTGGAGTACGTGGACGCCCACGACAACACCGACCTGTTCGACGCGCTCGCGTACAAGCTGCCGACCGGCACCGCACCCGCCGACCGGGCCCGGATGCAGGCGCTCGGGCTCTCGCTCACCGCGCTCACCCAGGGCGCGGGCTTCGCCCAGGCCGGCAGCGACCTGCTGCGCTCCAAGTCGCTGGACGCCAACTCCTACGACTCGGGCGACTGGTTCAACGCCATCCACTGGGACGCGACGCAGGGCAACGGCTGGGGCCGGGGCCTGCCGCCGGCGGCCGACAACAAGGAGATGTGGCCGACCGCGCAGTCCCTGCTGGCGAACCCGCGGCTGACCGTGGGGGCGGCCGAGATCCGTGCGACCTCCGCGCAGTACCAGGAGTTCCTGCGGATCAAGCAGTCCTCGCCGCTGTTCTCGCTGCCCACCCTGGCCGCCGTCCAGCAGCGGCTGTCCTACCCGCTCTCCGGCACGCCCGGTGAGACGCCCGGGGTGATCACCCTGCACCTGGACGGCACCGGGCTGAAGGGCGCCGAGAAGGGCGTCACCGTGGTGTTCAACGCCACGCCCACCGCGCAGGCGCAGACCGTGGCGGCCCTGAAGGGGACGGGCCAGGCCCTGCACCCGGTCCAGGCGGGCGGCGCGGACGCGGTGGTGAAGCAGTCCGGCTTCGACGCCGCGACCGGCACCTTCACCGTGCCGGGCCGCACCGTGGCGGTGTTCGTCCAGGGCTGATCGACGAACTCCGGAACCCCCGGGTCCCGCACCGCCGTTGTGGCGGCGCGGGACCCGTTTCGTTTTGGCCGCCCGGTGGCCGGAAAGCACCGATGGCACGGCCGGAAGCGTGATGTGCCGCCCCCGCCCGGTGCCGTCGGCCGCCGGGTGGCGCGGGCGGGGGCCCTGAGCGCTGGTCAGTGACTTCCGGAAGTGATCGAACATTCCCCGGATCATGAAAACCGTGTTCATGAGTTCTCAAAGGGGTAACACAACTGATGAACAGTCATGCATACGGTTTCGGTAATGAATCGGCCATTCCGTGGCATGCATCTGTCATTGACGACTCGTTTGCTGCCACGATTCCTGCGGCTGCAGACGAGGGGGCCCCACCCCCCGGTGCAGCCGACCAGATCAGGTGCAGCGCGTCCCAAACCTGCCACGACTTGTGAGCACCGCAACCGCACCCCCGTCGCACACCCCGGGCGGGGGCCCCCACTGCGCCGCAACCCCGCGGCCCAGGTTTCTCTCCACCGGTGCGAACCCGCGCCGGTCGGAAAAGGAGTCCGCATGTCCCGTTACGCTCACGCCCGGAAGGCCGCGGTTGTCATGGCCGCAACCACCGCGCTGCTGGTGACCGGCATACCGGTCATCGCGCAGGCCGCGACGCCCGACGCCCCGTCCGCCGTCGCCGCCCAGCAGTCGGACCGGGCCGCGCTGATCGCCTCCGCGAACCAGCAGTCCGCGTCCTTCGCCCAGGCCCTCGGCCTGAGCGGCCAGGAGAAGCTGGTCACCAAGGACGTCGTCCTGGACACCAACGGCGGCCGCCACCTGCGCTACGAGCGCACCTACGCCGGACTCCCGGTGCTCGGCGGCGACCTGATCGTCCACCAGGACGCCGCGGGCGCCACCAAGAGCGTGACCAAGGCCAGCGAGGCCAACCTCAGCGGCGTCAGCACCACGCCGGCCCAGGCCGCGCCGAAGGCCCAGGCCGCCGCGCTCGCCGCCGAGCAGGGCGCCGCCGTCGACACCGCGCCGCGCCTGGTCGTCTGGGCCGCCGACGGCACCCCGAAGCTCGCCTGGGAGACCGTCGTCTCCGGCCGCGAGTCCGACGGCACCCCGAGCAAGCTGCACGTGGTCACCGACGCCGCGACCGGCGACGTGCTCAGCAAGGCCGACGGCATCAAGCGCGGCTCCGGCAACGGCGTGTTCGTCGGCAACGTGCCGCTGACCACCACCCAGAGCGGCTCGACGTACTCGCTGAAGGACGCCACCCGCGGCGGCCAGTACACCACCGACATGAAGAACGGCACCTCCGGCAACGGCACGCTGTTCAGCAAGTCGAGCGACACCTGGGGCAACGGCCAGGCCAGCAACCGCGAGTCCGCCGCCGTGGACGCCCAGTTCGGCGCGGCCGCCACCTGGGACTTCTACAAGAACACCTTCGGCCGCAACGGCATCCGCAACGACGGCGTCGGCGCCATGAGCCGGGCCCACTACGACACCGGCTACGTCAACGCGTTCTGGGACGACAGCTGCTTCTGCATGACGTACGGCGACGGCTCGGGCGACACCCACCCGCTGACCGAACTCGACGTCTCCGGCCACGAGATGAGCCACGGCGTCACCTCGGCCACCGCCAACCTGAACTACTCGGGCGAGTCCGGCGGCCTCAACGAGGCCACCTCGGACATCTTCGGCTCGATGGTCGAGTTCTACGCCAACCTGCCCGCCGACAACCCGGACTACCTGATCGGCGAGCTGATCGACATCAACGGCAACGGCACGCCGCTGCGCTACATGGACAAGCCCTCCAAGGACGGCACCTCCGCCGACTCCTGGTACTCGGGCGTCGGCAACCTGGACGTGCACTACTCGTCCGGTGTCGCCAACCACTTCTTCTACCTGCTGGCCGAGGGCAGCGGCGCCAAGGTGATCAACGGCGTCAGCTACAACAGCCCGACGGTCAACAACATCACCGTCGGCGGCATCGGCCGGGACAAGGCCCAGCAGGTCTGGTACAAGGCGCTGACCGCGTACATGACCTCCACCACCAACTACGCCGCCGCCCGCACCGCGACCCTGAACGCGGCCACCGACCTGTACGGCGCGAACAGCGCCGAGTACAACGCGGTCGCCACGGCCTGGGCCGCCGTCAACGTCGGCTCGCTGCCCAACCCCGGCGGCATCACCGTCACCAGCCCGGGCAACCAGTCCACCGCGGTCGGCGGTGCGGTGAACCTCCAGATCAAGGCCTCCGGTGGTACCGCGCCGCTGTCGTACAGTGCGACGGGTCTGCCGGCCGGGCTGGCGATCAACGCCTCGACCGGCGCGATCACCGGTACCGCCACCACGGCGGGTTCGTCGAACGTGACGGTGACGGTGAAGGACTCGGCGGGCAAGTCGGGTACCGCGAGCTTCACGTGGACGGTGACCGGTGGCGGTGGCGGTACCTGCACGCCGGCGCAGCTGCTGGGCAACGCGGGCTTCGAGACGGGTTCGGCGGCGCCGTGGACGACCAGCTCCGGTGTGGTGGACAACAGCTCCTCGCAGGCGGCGCACGGTGGTTCGTGGAAGTCGTGGCTGAACGGCTACGGTTCCTCGCACACCGACACGCTGGCGCAGACGGTGACGATCCCGGCGGGCTGCAAGGCGACGCTGAGCTTCTGGCTGCACATCGACACCGCTGAGTCGGGCAGCACCGCGTACGACAAGCTGGCCGTGTCGGTGAACGGCACCACGCTGAAGACGTACTCCAACGCGGACGCCGCGGCGGGCTACCAGCAGCGGACCTTCGACCTCTCGTCCTACGCGGGCCAGACGGTCACCCTGAAGTTCACCGGCACCGAGGACGCCTCGCTGCAGACGAGCTTCGTGATCGACGACACCTCCATCCAGACCGGCTGAGTCCGGACCGGGCCCCCGCGGGCCCGGTGAACCAGGACAGGTGAGGGGCCCGGCGGCTACGGCTGCCGGGCCCTTGTCGTGCGTCCGGGTCCAGGCGGTGCAGGAACGTTTATCCCAGGCCCTTGACGCTCTCTCCCGGCGGCCCTAGGTTCAGCGCTGCAAGTTTCCGGCAAGTTACAGAAACTTCCTGCATAGCTCTTCCTGCACAGCTCATCCCCGGCTGCCCCCACCCCAGCCACCCCCAGGAGACGACGTGGTCACCACCGCCCCCACCCGCCGGACCGCCCGCGCGGCCGGCGCCCTCGCCGCCTCGGCGGCCCTGGCGCTCTCGCTCGCCACCTCCCTCGGCGCCCCCGCCGCCCAGGCCGCCCCACCCGCCAACAACGGCAAGGACGTCACCGCCACCCTCTTCGAGTGGCGCTTCGACTCCGTCGCCCAGGCCTGCACCTCGACGCTCGGCCCGAAGGGCTACGGCTTCGTCGAGGTCTCGCCGCCCCAGGAGCACATCCAGGGCCCGCAGTGGTGGACCTCCTACCAGCCCGTCAGCTACCGGATCGCCGGGCGGCTCGGCGACCGGACGTCCTTCAAGAACATGGTCGACACCTGCCACGCCGCCGGGGTCAAGGTCATCGCCGACGCCGTCGTCAACCACATGACGGCCGGCTCCGGCACCGGCACCGGCGGCACCGCGTACACCAAGTACGCCTACCCCGGCACCTACCAGGACCAGGACTTCCACTCCTGCCGCCAGCCGATCACCAACTACCAGGACCGCTCCAACGTGCAGAACTGCGAGCTGGTCAACCTCGCGGACCTCGACACCGGCAGCGCGTACGTCCAGCAGACCATCGCCCGCTACCTGGACGACCTGGGCTCCCTCGGCGTCGACGGCTACCGGATCGACGCCGCCAAGCACATCGCCGCCGGCGACCTCGCCGCGATCAAGGCGAAGACGGCCAACCCCAAGGCCTACTGGGTGCAGGAGGTCATCTACGGCGCCGGCGAACCGGTCCAGCCCAGCGAGTACACCGGCACCGGCGACGTCGACGAGTTCCGCGTCGGCACCGACCTCAAGCGGATGTTCACCAGCGACAAGCTCGCCAACCTGTCCGGCTGGGGCGCCTCCTGGGGGTACCTGCCGAGCGGGCAGGCGCGCTCCTTCATCGACAACTGGGACACCGAGCGCAACGGCTCCACCCTCAACTACACCTACGGCAACACCTACACGCTGGCCAACGTCTTCCTGCTCGCCTCGCCGTACGGCGCGCCCAACGTCTACTCCGGCTACGCCTTCACCAACAACGACGACGGCCCGCCCAACGGCGGCACCGTCAACGCCTGCTACCAGGACGGCTGGAACTGCACCCACGCCTGGCGGCAGATCGCCAACATGGTCGGCTTCCGCAACGCCGTCGCGGGCACCGGCGTGACCAACTGGTGGTCCAACGGCAACAACGCGATCGCCTTCGGCCGCGGCAACAAGGGCTACGTCGCGCTCAACCACGAGAGCGGCCCGATCACCCGGACCTTCCAGACCGGGCTCGCGGCCGGCACCTACTGCGACGTCCAGCACGGCGACCCGCAGCCGGGCGGCGGCTGCACCGGCCCGACCTACCAGGTGGGCGCCAACGGGCAGTTCACCGCGACGGTCGGCGCGGGCGACGCGATCGCGCTGTACGTCCCGGGCGGGGCGGCCAGCACCTCCGGCGCCTCGTTCAACGTCAACGCGACCACCGTCAACGGCCAGAACGTCTACGTGGTCGGCGACGTCGCCGCGCTCGGCGGCTGGGACCCGGCCAAGGCGCTGCCGCTCTCCTCGGCCGGCTACCCGGTCTGGTCGCTGTCGCTCACGCTGCCGGCCGGCACGGCCTTCCAGTACAAGTACGTCCGCAAGGACGCGAGCGGCGCGGTGACCTGGGAGTCCGGGGCCAACCGGACGGCGACCGCGCCGGCCTCGGGCCTGGCCACCCTGAACGACACCTGGCGGCCGTAGGCCCTGTCCGGCCACCCTCGGGCCGCCCCTGGACCCCCGTCGGCCTGGCCTGACGGGGGTCCCTCGTGCGGGTGGCCGTGCCGGTTCAAACCTCGGCCGGCGAGGCGGCGCTGACACGATCGCGGGATGAGAACCACTCCCCTCGTCCTCTCCGCTACCGCCACTCGCACGACGAGTGATCACCACGGGATCTAACTCCCGTCCCTGGACGTGGGGTTGGGTTAGGGTGGGGACATGGTTGCGAACTGCAAGGAAGAAGTGGCCGTGAACGAACCGGAGTTCGTCAGCGCTCCCGCCCTGATTCTTCAGTCCCTCGCCGCCGACCCCGACCGGCGGGCCATCGCCACCGCCGACGGCATCGAACTCACCGCGGGTGACTTCGCCGCCGCCACCTACCGCCTCGCCCACGAGCTCATCGCCCGGGGCGTGGTGCGCGGCGACACCGTGACCCTGCTCGCGGGCAACACCGCCGAGGCGCTGAGCGGCCGTTACGCGGCAGGCCTCGCGGGTGCGCGGGTGGTGAACCTCTACGACGGCATGAGCGCCTCGACCCTGGCCGAGATCGCGACGAGCGTCGACACCGCAGTCCTGCTCGTCGACGCCGAACGGTACCCGGTGGCCGCCGAGTTGCTGCCCCTGATCGACGTGCCGACCGTCCTCCGTCTCGGCCCCGGACCGGCGGCCATCGGCGAGGACGTGATCGCTGCTGCGGCCCACCGGCCCGCCGAGCCGCCGGCCGTCCGGGTCGGCCCGGACGACGACTGGGGCATCCGGCACACCGGCGGGACCACCGGAATCCCGAAGGGCATCCGCAGCCTGCACGGCGCCTACCGGAAGGTCTTCGACACTCCCGGCCGCATGGAGAGCGACGCACCCCGTTTCCTCGCCGCCACCTCGCTCGCCCACCTCGCCGGGCTCTTCTCCGACCTGACGCTCCACCACGGCGGCACGGTGGTCCTCCAGCGGTCCTTCGACCCCGGCGCGGTGCTGGCCGCGATCGAGCGCGAGCGCATCACCGACCTGTGGGTGCTGCCGCCGCTGCTCTACCAGCTGCTCGACCACCCGGCGATCGGCCGCACCGACCTGTCCAGCCTGCGCCGGGTCTCGTACGGCGGCTGCGCGGCCTCGCCCACCCGGGTGCGCGAGGCGCTCAAGGTGTTCGGGCCGGTCCTGTGGAGCGGCTACGGGCAGTCGGAGGCGCAGAACATCTGCATGCTCGCCCCGCACGAGCACGACCGGGTCGGGCACGGCGGCCAGATCGCGGTCGGCCGCCCCCTCCCGGGCATCGAGGTGGCGATCCGGTCCGCCGACGGCACCGAGTTGTCGACGGGGGAGCAGGGCGAGATCCACGTCCGCTCGGACACCGTCATGGCCGGGTACTGGAAGCGGCCCGACCTGACCGCCGAGGTGCTGCGCGACGGCTGGCTGAACACCGGCGACATCGGCTACTTCGACGCGGACGGCTACCTCTACCTGGCCGACCGGCTCAAGGACAAGATCATCGTGGTCGGCGGGCACGTCTACCCGTCCGAGGTCGAGGACCTGCTGCTCACCCACCCGGCGATCGCGCAGTGCGCGGTCTTCGGGGTGCGCGACGCGCAGGAGGCGGAGCACGTCCACGTCGCCGTCGTTCCCGCTCCGGGGCAGCAGCCCGAGTTGGCGGACGTCCAGGCGTTCGTCACGGCCCGCAAGGGGCGGATCTACGCGCCGGAGGCCCTGCACGTCGTGGCCGCGATCCCGCTGACGGCGGTGGGCAAGCCGGACAAGAAGCGGCTGCGCGAGTCCGTGGCGGGCTAACGGCGGGGGCCCGACGGCAGGCTCTAACCTCGTCCGACGTACGGCATGGCGGTCGCCATCACGGTGGCGAACTGCACGTTGGCCTCCAGCGGCAGTTCGGCCATGTGCCGGACGGTGCGGGCCACGTCGGCCACGTCCATGGTCGGCTCGACCGCGAGCCGCCCGTCCGCCTGCCGCACCCCGGTGCTCATCGCGGCTGTCATGTCGGTCGCCGCGTTGCCGATGTCGATCTGCCCGCAGGCGATCCGGTACGGGCGGCCGTCCAGCGACAGCGACTTGGTCAGCCCGGTGACGGCGTGCTTGGTCGCGGTGTAGGCGATCGAGTGCGGGCGCGGGACGTGCGCCGAGATCGAGCCGTTGTTGACGATCCGGCCGCCCTGCGGGTCCTGCGCCTTCATCTGCCGGAACGCGGCCCGGGCGCAGAGGAACGCCCCGGTCAGGTTGAGGTCGACCACCGCCCGCCAGGCCTCGACCTCCAGGTCCTCCACCGGCACGGCCGCGCCGAAGGTGCCGGCGTTGTTGAACAGCAGGTCCACCCGGCCGAAGCGCTCGACGGCTGCGGCGAACAGCGCGTCCACCGCCGCCGGGTCGGTGACGTCGGTCGGCACCACCGCGGTCGGCGTGCCGCCCAGGCGGGCGGTCTCCCGCAGCGGCTCGGCCCGCCGGCCGGCCAGCACCAGCCGCCAGCCGGCCGCGGCCAGTTCGACCGCCACGGCCCGGCCCACTCCGCTCCCGGCTCCGGTGACGACGGCGATCTGCTGGGGCATGGCGTTCTCCTGGGTCTGCTCGGTTTCGGCTGGGCTCGGGTTCCCCGGGGTGGGGTCCGCTCGCTCCGGGCGTGAGCCGATCGTTGCGGATGCGGGGGCCGCCGTCACTGGTCGAAGGCCCCAAAATTCGCACCCCCGGACAGGCCGCGGACCGTGCTCCCCGCCGTCCGGCCCCCGCCGTTCGGGGGGAGTGGTGAAGGCCTTTACCTGATCGCGAACAAACATTGGATTTCCGGTGGCCACCGCGCAACCGGGCCACCCCGGTCCACGTCATAAGATCGCAGGAAGGCGCGCCACCGCGAGGGAGGACGCGCCGCCACCCCGGGGACCGCACCAGCGCCGCGCCCCCGGGTCTGTCCGGCCCCACCGGGGGGCCACAGCCCGGTCAGACGGACCGGGCGTGTCATCGGTCGGAGAGTCCTCACCGTGCTTAGGCAGTCGTCCCGTTCCCGCGCCGTCCTGACCGGCGCCGCCGTGCTCGCCCTGGCCGCCTCGCTCGCGGCCTGCGGGAGTTCCGGCGGCGGGAAGGGGGACGGCGGCAAGGCGGCCGGCACCCCGGGTGCGACCGGTACCGCTGCCACGGGCGGCTCGCCCGGCGCGGGTGGCGGCGGTACGCCCGCGCCCACCACCGCGGAGCCCGCGGCCGCCACCGGGAAGGTGCTGATGCCCACCGGTCCGGCCGCAAACCTGAGCAAGGCCCGGGACACGTCCGCCGGTCCGATCATGATGACCACGGTGACCGGCGCGAAGTCCGGCGTCTCCGGCAAGGTCTGGGTCTGGCTGCCGCCCGAGTACAACGACCCCAAGTTCGCCAAGACCGGCTTCCCGGTGCTCACCCTCTTCGCGGGCGGCCAGAGCAACGGCTACAACACCTGGACCGACAACCAGCTGCCGATCCAGGAGGAGAACGAGCAGCTGGTCAAGGCGGGCAAGTCCCACCCGTTCATCATGATCATGCCGGTGCAGAACTTCAACAGCGACGAGCACAACGCGCTGGACTGCTCCGACATCCCGGGCCAGCCCAAGATGGGCACCTGGATGTCCCAGGACCTCCCGGACTTCGTCCGCGCCAACTTCCGCACCGTGAAGGGCCGCGACGGCTGGGGCGTGATGGGCGCCTCCACCGGCGGCTTCTGCAGCGCCAAGCTCGCCCTCCAGCACCCGGACGTCTACAAGGCCGCCGTCCCGATCGACGGCTACTACGTTCCCGACTCGGGGCTGTGGAAGGGCCACGACGCCGAGCGGCAGGCCAACAACCCCGACGTGCTGGTCGCCCAGGGCAAGGCCGACGTGAAGATGCTGGTCACCGCGGGCGGCGCCAACCCGTACGAGACCAAGCTGGTCAAGGGCTGGGTCGCCAAGGCCGCCCCGCCGGTGTCGCTGGAGTACTACGAGCAGCCCGGCGGCAAGCACCTGACCTCGGACTTCAAGAAGATGATCCCGGACACGCTGCAGTGGCTCACCAAGAACCTGGCGGGCCCGGAGGCCGACTGATCCCAGCGGCGCGACAAGCCGTACGGCCGTCTGTACAGCCACCCGCACGACGACCCGCACGCCGTGGGGGAGGGGGAAGAAGAGGGGCCCCGGGCCCAGGGCGTCTGCCGACGGTCCAAGACGGAGGGGGGGGACGAAGGGGGGGCTCCTTCCAGCTCCTCTTTGCGCTCTCCACCCCCCGCACCCCCCCTCCCCCACGGCGTTCCGGCAGCGTCCGGAGGCCGGGCGGGCGAGCGCGGGGCGGCTCCCGCGCAGCGCCGTTTCCCCCGCGCGCATGCCTGTGACCTGCGCGTCAATCGGACATTGATTCACTTTTGATCGACTGTGAGCACCTTGGATGGGGCCGCTCCACCGGCTGGCCCCGCCCGCCCCACGACGTCGTGAAGAGAGTGCCATGCCGATCCATCTACTGCCTCAGCCGTCCCCCTCCGTGCCCGAGCAGGCGGGGTCCGGGGTCGACACCCGGGGCGCGGCCGTGCCCGTGCGGGCCGTCGGCGAGGAGCCGGTGACGGCCCGCTTCGCCGGACTGCGGCTGGTGCACGCCGCGCTGCGCCGGGACCTCGCCCGGCTGCCCAACGCCCTGCGGCTGCTCCAGCCCGGCGAGGACGACGCCGGCGAGGCGCTGCTGCGGCACTGGAGCTTCGTGACCGCGATGCTGACCTGCCACCACGAGCAGCAGGACAGCCGGATCTGGCCGATCGTGCGCCGCTTCGCCCCCGAGCTGCGGCTGCTGCTCAACTGGCTGGAGGCGGACCACCACAACCTCGACCACTCGTTCACCCGGGTCACCACGCTGGTGCGGATCGCCAGCCGGGACACCGGCAGCGCCTGGCCGGTGGCGTACGCGATGGAGGACCTGGCGGCCCGGCTGGAGACGCACCTGCGGATCGAGGAGCGCCAGTTGCTGCCCCGGATGGAGCGGGTGGTCCCGGAGGGCTCCCGGCTCGGCGGCCTGGGCGAGCTGATGGACCTGCTGCGCTCGGCGGACGGCCCGGGGACGGCGGACGCGCTGGCCTGGCTGCTGGAGGGCGTGGAACCGGCGCTGGTGGAGCGGCTGTTGGCCGAGTGCGACGACGACGTGGCCCGCAACTGGCCGCACTGGCAGGCCACCTACCAGCGCTGCATGGCGCCGCTGTGGGGCCCGGCCGGTGCGCTGGGCAGCGACCTGGGCGGTGTCGCCGACTGACCGCCGGTCCTTTTCGCGGCCCGTCGATCTACGCGCGTGGCATACCCCTGAGGCATATGCCGAGCCTCTCCGGAATCCGACACCCGCAGTTCCAACTCCCCTCGTCCCCTAGGGGATTCGACCCATCGCCCTCGGGGTCGCGGCTGTTCGGGCGCTCCGGGGCCGGCCAGGGGGTGCGTACCGCCGACGGCCGATGGCGGGGCGCGTCCGGGCGCCTACCGTCGACGCCATGACCACAGCGAGCACCCCGAACTCCCACCGAACCCCTGCCCGGCGCCGTTTCGGGCCCGCCGTCCACCGCCGGGCGCTCCTCGCCGCCGGCGCCGTCCTGGCCCTCGGCGCCGGACTGACCGCCTGCGACGGCGGTGTTGCGCTCTGCCTCGACGACGACAGCTGCGACGTCGTCGTCCGCACCGACGGCGCCGACGCCTTCAAGACCCTCCAGGTCTTCGGCGGCGACCGCACCGTGAAGATGACGGTCGGCCACATCACCGACAGCACGGTCGAGGTGGCGGTCGGCGACGAACGGAAGACCGTCGGCAAGGGCGCCGAGACCGCCGTCGGCACGGCGAAGGTCACCCTGCGCAAGGCGGACAAGGGTGACCGCTACGCCGAACTGCACGTCACCCACGGCTGACACTGCCCGCCCGCCCGCCTGCACGCCCGCCCGCCCGACGCCTCCCCGGCGCCCGCTCAGGCCGTACCGACCGGCCGGGGGTGCGGCTCAGTCGGAGGCGAGCCGGAACTCCAGGTTCCCGAACCGGACCTGGTCGCCCGGCCGGACCCGCACCCCGCCCGCGATCCGGCGCCCGTTCACGTGCGTGCCGTTGGTCGAGCCCAGGTCGTACAGCATCCAGCCGCCGCCCTCGCGCCGCAGCTCGGCGTGCCGTCGCGACACCGAGGCGTCGTGCAGCCGCAGCCCCGAGCCGGGGAACCGACCGATCGTCAACTGCCCTGCCCCGGTCTCCGGCAGGCTCAGCCCGGGCAGCCGTTCGGTGCGCCAGGCCCGGCGCAGCCGGTCCCCGAACGCGGAGACCCGGCCGACCGTCCGCAGCAGGAAGCGCTCGACCGGGCTCCCGGTCGGCAGCCCGGTCATCGCCTCGTCCAACTCGCCCCGGCTGGTGGCGTGCAGGACGATCTCCATCCGGCCGAGGAAGGTGTCGTGCGACAGCCGTCCGCTGCCCGCTCCGTCCTTGAGCACCCCGAGCGCCTGGTCCCGTTCGGCATCCGAGGGGCGGACCGCGCCGGAGGGCCGGACGGCGCCGGTGCGGAACTCAGGAGACGTCATGGCCCGATTGTCGGCTCGGCCGGCTCGGACTGTCCAGATCACGCCGGGTGCCGGCGCACGGTGAGTACGTCACTGCACTCCAGACGCCCGGTGCGCCACCGCGGTTCCGGGCGGCCGGGTGCCTGGGTGCCGGGGTGGGCAGAGCGAGGGGCAGGGGGTCAGGGGGTCAGCCCTTCCGGGCGGCCGCCAGGATCTTCTCGGTGGTGTGCAGGAACCGGGAGGTGACCGTACCCCGGTAGGCCTTGCCGAACAGTTCCCCGGTGACCCACTTGCCGTCCCGCAGGTGGACCACCACGTACGCGGCGCCCGGGTCGGCGCCGACCACCTCGTGGTCGCCCTTCGGCGAGAGGCGGGGGACGGCGAGGTCGGCGGGCAGCGGCTCGGAGAGGAAGGCCACGACCAGCCGGACGTCGGGCGTCACCTCGACGCCCTTGAACGGCTCGGCGGCCAGCAGCGCGGCCACCTCGTCGACCGTCCGCAGCAGCGCGGGCACCGGGTAGCCGAGGGACCGCTCCAGGTGCTCCTCGATGCGCCGGGTGAGGGCGGCGCGGTCCGGCTCGTCGGTGGTGAAGAAGACGTTGCCGCTCTGGATGTAGGAGCGCACGCCCCCGAGCCCCAACTCGGCGAAGAGCGCCCGCAGCCGCTCCATCCGCACCGTCCGGCCGCCGACGTTGATCGCCCGCAGGAACGCGATGTACGTGGTCGTGGTGGTCACCCCGCCAGTCTGGCACCGGCCCCTGACACCCGGAGGTCGCCCCTGGCGCCCGGCGGTTGTCGGTGCCCGGTGCCAGACTGGCGCCATGGTCACCTGGCAGGATTTCGAGCAGCAGGCACCCGAGCTGGCCCCCCTCGTGCGGGCCCGGTTCGAAGCCGAGAAGCACCACGTCCTGGCGACGCTGCGCAAGGACGGTTCGCCCCGGGTGAGCGGTACGGAGGTCGGCTTCGTCGGCGCCGACCTGATGCTCGGGTCGATGTACGGCTCGGCCAAGGCGCGCGACCTCCAGCGGGACGCCCGCTTCGCGCTGCACGCCCACCCGGGGGACGAGACGATGGCCGGCGGGGACTCCAAGGTCTCCGGCCGCGCGGTCGAGATCACCGACGAGGCCGAACTGTCCGCCTACGCGGCCGATCTGCCCGAGCCGCCGCCGACCGCCTTCCACGCCTTCCGGCTGGACCTGGAGCAGGTGGTGCACACCGCCGTGGGGGAGGGCCACCTGTGGATCCTCAACTGGCACCCGGGCCGGCCGGTGCAGCGGATCCAACTGCACTGACCGGCCCCGGACGCCTCGGACGCCTCGGACACGTCGGAGGCTCCGGACGCGGCGCTGCTACGGCAGGACGGACTTGACCGCCTCGGGGGTCCGGGCCACGACGGCGTGGCCGTCGTCCGCGGTGATGATCGGGCGCTGGATCAGGATCGGGTGCTCGGCCATCGCCGCGATCCAGCGATCCCGGTCCGCCGGCTCCCGGGTCCACTTCCGCATCCCCAGGTCCTTGGCGACCTGCTCGTCGATGCGGGTGATGTCCCACGGCTCCAGGCCCAGCCGCTCCAGCACCTGCTCCAGCTCTGCCGCGGTCGGCGGATCCTCCAGGTAGCGCCGCACGGTGTACTCGGCCCCGACGGCCTCCAGCGCGCCGAGCGCCGACCGACACTTGCCGCAGCGCGGGTTGATCCAGATCTCCATACCGGCAACCCTACCGAGCCGCCCGACGGCCGGGCGCCAACCCGCCCGGCCCGGCGCCCCCGCCGGACGCGCACCCGGGCCGACGCCGGGCGAGCCCCCGGCCCGGCCCGGTACCCCCGCCGGACGGGAACTCCGCTGCACCCTCCGGTGGTTCACGCAGCAGGAACGTGGCCTCTGGGAGGGGAGCACCGGATGGACGGCGCGGCGATCATCGAGGAACTGCTGACCAGCGAGGGCCGGGCCGACCCGTACCCGCTGTACGCGCGGGCACACACGCTGGGCGCGGCGGTGCCCGCCGGGCCGGACACCTTCCTGGTGGCCGGCCACACCGCGGCCGACAAGGTGCTGCGCACCCCCGCCTTCGCCGTCGCGACCGCCGACATGATGGCGGAGCTGACCCCGGAATTCGCCGAGCACCCGTCGATGGCGCTGTTCGGCCGCTCGATCCTGCAGCGCAACGCGCCCGACCACCCCCGGGTCCGCTCGCTGATCGCCTCGGTCTTCACCGCCCGCCGGGTGGCCGCGTTGCGCCCGGCGGTGGAGGCGGCGGTCGCCGGGCTGCTGGACGAGATGGCCGAGCAGGGCGCCGACGGCTCGCCGGTGGACTTCATGGACGCCTTCGCCTTCCGGCTGCCGGTCGGGGTGATCTGCGAACTGCTCGGCGTCCCCGAGCAGGACCGCTACCGCTTCCGCGACCTCGCCTCCGACCTCACCGTCGCCCTGGAGTTCATCGACGACCGCTCCGAGCTCACCAAGGCTGACCAGGCCGCCGACGAACTGGCCGGCTACTTCACCGAGCTGGCCGCCGAGCGCCTCGCCCGCCCGCAGGACGACCTGGTCACCGACCTGGCCCGGATCGCCGCCGACGACCCTGAGCGGCTGCCCGCCCGGGAGCTGCTGGCCAACCTGGTACTGCTGCTGGTGGCCGGCTTCGAGACCACCACCAACCTGCTCGGCAACGGCCTGGCCCTGCTGTTCCGCCACCCGGAGGCGGCCGCCGGGCTGCGCAGCGGCGCGATCACCCCGGCGGGCTTCACCGACGAGGTGCTGCGCTTCGACTCCCCGGTCCAGCTCACCTCCCGGGTGGCGCTGGCCGAGGGGCTGGCCGTCGACGGGCTGCCCGTGCCGGTCGGCAACGTGGCGCTCCTGCTGCTCGGCGCGGCCAACCACGACCCGGCCCGGTACGACCGTCCGGAGGTGTTCGACCCGACCCGGCGGGACAGCCAGCCGCTGAGCTTCGGCGGCGGCCCGCACTACTGCCTGGGCGCCCAGCTGGCCCGGCTGGAGGCCGAGGTCGCGGTGCCCGCCCTGCTCGACCGCTTCCCCCGGCTCGCCCCGGGCGGCGTGCCGGCCCGGCGGGACCGCCTGGTCCTGCGGGGCTTCGAGACCCTGCCGGTGATCGTCCGCTGACGACCCTCTCGCCGCTGACCGCCAGTCGGCCCGCCCGCCCCGCCCGCCGGCCGGGGCGGGTTCCGTCACCGTCCGTCGACCGGCCCTGACGCCCCGCTTCCGGGCCCGGTCGGCCCCGGAAACCGGGACGTTCGGCCATTCGTGGCCGGGTCCTCCGTAGGAGAGCATGGAGGGACGAACCGGTCATACCGGACCGGTCGGGCAGGAGGACTCCACCGTGCCCGTAGCACCCCGCCCGGAGCATCCGGCGGCCGTGGAACCCCGGGCACCGCGCTGGGTGCCCTGGCTGCCGGTGCTCCTGCTGCTGCTCGACCTGGCCGCCGAGGCGATCGTCCCGGACGCGGTCGCGGCCGGCTTCCTGCTGACCGCGCTGCCCGTGGTGGCGGCGTTCAGCTACGGCCCGGCGCTGACCGCCACCACCACGGTCGGCGCCCTGGCGCTGCAACTGGTGCTGGCCGTGCGGGCGGGCCACATCAACGAGCAGCACCACGTCTGGGTCTACATCGCCACGCTGCTCTCCGGGGTGATGGGCACCGCCCTGTCCTGGCAGCGGACCCGGCAGAACCGCACCCTGCTGCACGCCCGTACCGTCGCCGAGACCCTGCAGCGCACCGTGCTGCGCCCGGTGCCCGAGCGGGCGGGCGGCCTGCGGGTGGCCGGCCTCTACCGCCCGGCCCAGGCCGAGGTCCTGGTCGGCGGGGACCTGTACGAGGTGTGCGACACCCGCTTCGGCGTCCGGGTGCTGCTCGGCGACGTCCGCGGCAAGGGCCTCGGCGCCGTCCGTACGGTGGCCGACGTGCTCGGCGCCTTCCGGGCGACCGCCCACGACACCCCCGACCTGGTCGACCTCGCCGACCAGCTGGACCGTGCCGTCCTGCGCGACGCCGCCGACCGGGGCGACGACGAGCTGTTCGTCACCGCCGTCCTGCTGCAGTACCGGCCGGGCTCCGACTGCGTGGAGATCGTCAACCGGGGCCACACCACCCCGCTGCTGCTCACCGAGCACACCATCACCCCGGTGTCCTGCGCGGACGAGCTCCCGCTCGGCCTCGCCCACCTCGGGCCCCCCGACGAGCGCGGCAAGCCGACCGCCGTCGCCCTGCCCCCGGGCCACACCGTCCTGCTCTACACCGACGGCGTGAGCGAGGCCCGCGACGCCACCGGCGCCTTCTACCCGCTGGCCCCCCGGCTGGCCGCCCTCGGCACCACCTCGCCCGACCGGCTGGTCTCCTTCCTGGCCCAGGACGTCCACGAGTACGCCGGCCTGCTCGCCGACGACCTCGCCGTCCTGGCGCTCACCCCGGAGCGCCCGTAGGCCTTCCCCGGGTGAACTCCCGCAGCCCGAGCCCCCGGTTCCAGCCCTGCCTGCCTGCCTGCCTGCCCGCCTGCCCGCTTCCGACAACGCGCCAGTGGCGCCGCTGGGGGCGGCGCCACTGGTGTCGGTCGGGTGTTCAGTTGTCCGTCGTCGGTGTCAGCTGTGTCGTCCGGGTCGGCGGTAGACCATCGCGCACAGCGCCACACCGCCCAGGACGGCGAGAGCGCCGAGGGCTGCGATCAACGCGTCGGGCGCCGAGCTGCCGGTGTTGGGCAGCGTCCCGCCGCTCGCCGACGAACTCGCGCTGTGGGTCGGGCCGGCGGTCGGGGTCGTACTGCCGGACGGGGTCGCGGTCGGCGAGGGGGACGCCGACGGCGTCGGCGAGGGCGAGGACGTCGGCGACGGGGACGGGGACGGGGACGACGTCGGGGACGGCGAGGAGGACGGCGACGGGGAAGGGGAAGGGGACGGTGACCCGGTGGGGGTGGTCGGCAGGATCACGCCCATGTCGAGGTCGAGGTCGCGCTGCCCTCCGCTGAGCGTGACGGTCTGGGTGATGCCGGTGGCCGGGTCGGCGTCCGAGTCCTTGGCCGGATCGGTGCCGACGCCCCGCTTGGTGACGGTGGCGCCGGCGGGCAGGGTGGACAGGTCGAACTGCACCGCGTAACTGCCGTCGGGCAGGTGGTCGAAGAGGTAGTGGCCGTTCTGGTCGGTCACCGTGGTGACCGGCTTGCCGTTCTTGTCGCGGACGGGCTGGCCGTTGCCGTCGAGCAGCTTCACGGTGACGCCGGCGATGCCCGGGTCGCCGGGCTTCTGGATGCCGGAGCCGTCCACGTCCTGCCAGACGAAGTCGCCGAGCGCGTTGTCGGAGGGCTTGATCTGCTTGACGGCGACGCCGACCTTGGCCGGCTCGGCGGGCAGCAGCTGGCGGCCGCCGGCGTCGGTGGCGGTGAAGGCGAAGCTGTTCCAGGCGTACTCCCCGTCGGGGGCGTCCACCGAGGCGACCATGGGCCAGGTCAGGGTGAAGGCCTCGCCGGAGGCCAGGCTGCCGGGGCGGCGGACCCGGAACCAGGTGGCCGTTCCCGGGCCGGGGAAGGTGCTGCTCCAGGTAGCGCCGGCGTTGCAGCCGGTCCGGTTGACCAGGGCGGCGTCGACGCACGGGTTGGGGTCGGTGGTGTACTCGATCCCCACGGTCGGGTCGCTGGTGGTGATCGGCTGGCTCAGCGACGGGGTCCAGGCGCTGCCGCGCGGAGCGTCCTGGGTGAGGACGTAGTTGTCGCCCGGGGTGGGGAGCCTGTCGTAGGCGATGAAGTCGGTGACCGGGTCGGGGGAGTCGTTGCGGACGGTCATCCGGTAGGAGATCCGGCCGCCGGGGGTGGCGCTGCCGATGCTGACGTAGTCGGCGTCCAGGTCGCCCATGACCTCCTTGTACGAGCGCAGCACGCTCGGCACGTCCACCTGGATCCGGGAGGAGTCGTGGCACATGAGCTCGGAGGTGTCGCCGTTGCCGTTGAGGTCCAGCAGGTCCGGGACACCGCTGTCGGAGCCGGAGAACATGCAGGCGACCGGCGCGGTCGGGTGGTCGACGGTGACGTAGAGGTCGTTGGTCAGCTCGCCGGAGCGGATGCTGCTGGCGACCTGGACGTCGAAGAGCATCCGGTAGGCCAGCGCGTCGTGCAGGTACATCATGTCGGGCGCGCCGGGCGGCCATTCCATCCGGACGATCTGGCGGCCGTCCGGGCCGGGGGTGACGGTGATCGACTGGGGGGCCTTGGCGTCCGGGTAGGCCGGGTCGGGCCGGGCCGAGCCCTCGACGTAGACGACACCGGCCGGGAGCACGTCGTACAGCACGAGCGGGCGGGTCAGGTCGCGACCGCTGCGGTTGTACGGGATCACCTGGAAGGTCGCCATGCCGCCGGGCGCGGAGAGCTCGCCGGCGACGGTGGTCTTGGCCGCGCCGAGGTTGGTGGCGGCGGTGACGGTGGTCGAGGCGCAGGCGTTGGCGGCGGAGGTGCTGGTGCCGTCGCCGGCGGTGGTGTCCAGACAGTTGGTCAGCGGGCTGGGGGCCGGGCGCCCGTCGTGGCCGGGGGTGACGACCTGGGCGATCACCTGCACCGAGTTGCCCGGGCTCCAACCGGTCGGGATGGGGCCGTCCCAGGTGAACCTGAGGCCGTCGAGCCGGCGGCCGGCCGGGATGCCCAGCTCGTCGCGGGCCGGGTCGCCGGCGCCCTGGACGAAGGTGATCCGGCGGGTGCTGGAGCCGTCCAGCGGGCTGGACGGGCTGAAGGTCAGCCAGGTCGGGTCGCCGTCGAGGCGGTACTGCAGGGTGAGCCCGATGCTGGTCGGGTTCCACGGCTCCAGCTGGAGGGACTGCGGGAAGAGCCAGTTGTACAGGCCGTCGGTGGTGCCGGCGCCGGGGTCGGTCATGGTCAGGCTGGTGGCCGGGCCGGAGGTGTTGGTGGCCGACAGGCTGAAGGAGTTGATGTCACCGGAGGTGACGCCGTCGCGCCACACCTTGCTGGCGGTCACCGTCACACCGGTGGCCGGGGGCCGGAACTGGCCGGTGGTGGTGCCGGCGGTGTCGAGCTTGCGTTCGGCGTCCGGCCCGATCGGGTCGCCGTACAGGTCCACGGTGTTGTCGGAGGTCGTCCCGTCCGGGAAGTCGGCCTCCGGGTAGTTGACGACCAGCACGCCCGGCAGCCGGCAGCCGCCGCGGCCGTTGCCGGAGCGGAACTCCCCGATGTCGTAGCCCCAGGTGTTGGGGCCGGGCGCGACCTGGCTCCAGCCGGGCGAGCGGCCGGTGTCCACCACGGCGCCGGGCGGCAGGGTGTCCAGCAGCCGGCTGGTGTCCAGGTCGACGTTGGGCACCAGGTCGGTGGCGCAGGCGCTGAACTGGTAGGTGACGGTGCGCCCGTCGCCGCTGGAGGTCTGGATGCCCTTGGTCACCGTGTACTGCGGCTGCACCTGGGCCTTGGTGTCGGCGGAGGCGGTCTGGCTGGGCTCACCGGTGGCCGTCATGGTGGCCGAGTTGGTGGAGGCCGCCCCGTCGGGGGTGGTGAAGTTCGGGTACTTCATCGTCACCGTGATGGTGGCGGTGGTGCCCGGACTGAGGTCCTTGAGCCTGATGTCCATGGCGCCGCCCATCGCCCCCGCGGCGGGCACGGTGGAGGCGGCCTGGTCCACCGACGAGGGGTCGGGCGTCCAGCCGACGAACTGCATGTTCGACGGCAGGGTGTCGGCGATCCGCCCGTTGGTGCACTCGGTGATGGAGCAGGTGTACCGGAGGGTGTAGGTGACGTTCTCCCCCGGGGAGGCGGTCGCCTTGTCGACGGTTTTGGTGAAAGAGATCGCGGCCTGGGCCGGCGGCGCCAGCACGCTGCTGCCGAGCAGCGAACCGGCCAGCAGGGCCAGCACCGAGGCGATCCGCCCGGTCCGGAAGTGAATGCGCATCTGGGAAGTTCATCCGACCGCCCGACCGTCCTTCCCCCGACGCAACGCACACCCCCCCACTTCCACCCGATCGGCCGCACCCGCCGACAGGGCCCCGTCGCGCCCGAAAAGAGCGCGCCGGGGCCCTGAACAGGCTCCATGCCCGCACCGGCAACCGCGATTTAGAGGTCGTAGTGCAGCTCGAAAATGCCTCTGAGCTGCGCAAATGATGGTCGCATGGAAGATCATTTCACAACCAGTGCACACGCGGGGGCTTCAGCGGATGAGATGAGTCGAGAAATGCGGAGCAGTGACGAGGGATCGCGTTGGCTGGTCGCTGCAGGGCGCTACGCAGTGCTACCGAACTTCGAACCGGCTCGTATGCGCCGTCCACATTGCTCGCGTCATCCAGTGCCTCTGTGTTGAGGCGAAACGCCGGAATGCCGACCTCTCGAGGGTGTCAACCGGGGGAGGTCGGCATTGGCGTTCTTGCCGCGCCGTGCAGTGCCCAGCACTGCTTTTGCCGCGGCGACCAGCGGCTCTGCTCGGTCCTACTCGGTCCTACTCGGTCCGCAGCGCGGTGGCGGTCCGTGACCGGGCCGCCCAGCCGGCCGGCAGCAGTGCCCCGAGCAGGGCGATCACGATCCCGCCGGCCAGCAGGGGGATGAGCAGCCCGGCGGTGTAGGTGTGGGTCACGCTCGGCGGCAGGTGCCGGCCGATCGCGTTCCCCATCGGGTTCAGCGTCGCCTTCTCCACCGCGACCCCGAGCGGGACCCCGATCAGCCCGGCGATCAGGCCGGTGAGTGTCACCGAGGTCAGGACCATCGCGATGGTCTGCTTGGGTGTCATCCCGAGGGCCTTGAGGATCCCCAGATCATGGACCCGCTCCCGGGTGTCCTGCACCACCATGCTCAGCACCCCGAGCGCGGCGACCGCGATCATCATCAGCGTGAGCGTGGCCACCAGGGCGCCCATGGTGAGCACCACGATGTTCTTGCCCGAGCTCGAGTTCGACTGGACCGAGGCGTTCAGCGGGGTCAGCGCGGCGGCGGCCGAGGTGGACCAGTCCGATCCGTTGACGTTGTCGGTCAGCTCGACGTTGAACTGGTCGATGTGCGGGGGCAGACCGGCGGCGGTGAAGGTGGCCGCATCCGTCATGACGGTGTAGTCGCCCTGGTTGGTGTCGAAGTTGATGCCGACGACCTTCAGCGGCAGTTGCTTGTTCTGCTGCGTCACGGTGACGTCGTCACCGACGTGGATCCCCGCCGTCGTGGCCAGCTTGTCGCCGACCACGGCCTCGCCGGGCGCCGAGTACCAGCGGCCGGACACCAGCTCCAGGTGCGTCCAGGAGAAGTCGCCGGTGACCGTGAACACCTTCGGCGGTTCGCCGCCGGGCGGAGCGCCGACCATGGCCGCGCCGCTTTCGCCCCAGCCGAACGCGGCCTTCGTGCCCGGGATTCCGGCGAGCGCGGCGGCCACCTCGGCGGCGTCCAGGTGCGGGGTGCGCGGGTCGTTGGGGCCGTAGAGACCCCAGGGCACGCCCACGTCGGCTGTGGGTATCACGATCTCCGACGCGACGTTGAAGCCTGAGGTGCTGGCGTCCAGGTACTTGTTGAACCCGGTCCCCAGCCCCACCGCGAACGTGGCACTCACCACGCCGAACAGCACCGCCGTACCGACCAGGACGGCCCGGGCCGGCCGGGCGAACGGCTGGGCCAGCCCCAGCGACATGGCCCGGGGCAGCGGCAGCCGCGAGGCCAGACGCTGCGCCGCCTGACCGCCCCCGGCCTTGGGGGCGCGGCCGACCACCAGGGCCCGCACCGTCGACATCCGGCCGGCTCGCAGTGCCGGGATCAAAGCTGTGACGCCGACGATCAGCAGGGTGCCCAGCGACACCACGGCGCTGACCCACGACGGAATCGTGGTACGGGCCGCGCCGAGCTGCTTGGTGGCCCCGTCCAGGATCGGCACAGCCAGGAGGTTGCCGAAAACCGTGCCGAGCACCACGCCGAGTGTCGCCGGGATCATGGCCTGCGCGGTGTAGGCGCGGGCCACCTGCGAAGGGGTGAAGCCCAACGACTTCAGAATCCCGATGCGCCGGATTCCCGAGGCCACAGCCCCGCTGACCACGATCGAGATGATCAGCACCGACATGAACAGCCCGAGGATCCCGAAGCCGATCAGGAACGGCACGTAGGCCTTGGCGTTGCCGGTCGCCTGCTGCTCCGTGGTCAGGTACGACTGTCCGCCCTCGACCGCGCCGGCCGGCGCGGCGGCGGCCACCGCCTGCTTGTCGGTGGCGATGTCGGTGGCGGTCCCGGCCTCGGCGAACCGGTAGAGCATCTGCTCGTCGGACTTGGCACCGGCGGCGGTGAGCCGCGCGAAACCGTCGGCGGTGGCGAAGGCGGTCGCGCTGTCGGTCACCGAGCCGCCGAAGCCGACGACCTTGAACGACGGCTTGCCCGGCAGGGAGGAGAACACCACTGAACTGCCGAAGCAGTCGGTGGCATAGTGCTGCCACGGCAGGGCGATCTCGTCCGGGCTCGTCGGCCAGCGCCCCTGGGTCAGCGCCAGTTGGTCCATCCCGGAGGTGCTGCCCAGGTCGGGCCGGGTGGTGACGGTGATCGGATGGTTGTCAGTACCGGCGAAATCGTTCTTGGGGCAGTCCGTGCCGATGGTTGTGTCCAGGGCGGCGGCGACCGGGTACGGCCCGGCCGCCTCGGTGACGCCGGCGGCGTGCGCGGTGGCGGTGGCCTGCGCGGCCGTGACCTTCGAACTGTCGAACTGGACCGCCAGGTGCGCCCCGTTCCGGGCACTGAAAGCGTGCTCGAACGGGGCCTGCACGACAGTCAGCAGACCGAGGGAGAGTACTGAGGACGTCACCGCGGCGAACGTGGTCAGGGCCATGACGATGGACTGGACCCGACGGCGGCCCACGCCGGAACGTACGACCTTGCCCAGGGCGCTCACCGGACCGCTCCCGCCGAGCTGTTGACGGTGGCGCCGCCGGCGGTGTTGACCACGTCCCGCTCGACCGCGCCGTCCACCAACTCGATCGTGCGGCGCGCGGTGCTCGCGGCCAACTGCACGTCGTGGGTGACCAGCAGGATGGTCTGGCCATCGCTGTTCAGCTCCAGCAGCAGCTGGCGCACGTCCTCGGCCGAGCTCGAGTCCAGGGCGCCGGTCGGCTCATCGGCCAGCAGCAGCGCCGGCTCGTTCATCAGGGCCCTGGCCACCGCCACCCGCTGCCGTTGCCCGCCGGACAGCCGCTGCGGATAGGCATTGACATGCCGGTCGATGTCCAGCGAGCCGAGCAGCTCGACGGCCCGCCGCTGCGCTTCGCGCTTGCCCATCCCGGCCAGCTGCGCCGGAACCATGACGTTGTCCAATACGGTCAGGTCGTCCAGCAGGTTGAAGAACTGGAAGATCATGCCGATGGAGGCCCGGCGGTACTTCGCCGAACCGGCCTCGCCGAGCTGGTCGACGCGGGTGCCGTCGACGGTCACGGTGCCACTGGAAGGCTTGTCCAGACCCGCGATCAGGTTCAGCAGCGTGGACTTGCCACTGCCGGAATGGCCGAGGATCGCCACGCACTCACCAGCCGCCACGGACAAGGTGACGCCGGCCAGTGCGGGCGGGCCGTCGTCGTACTTCTTCGTCGCGTCGCGGAGGTCGATCATCGGTGCATTCGTCATGGCCATGAACCTAGGAACGGACCACGATCCACCGCGTCGGCCGGCGGATGTCACCTCTTCCCAGGTCATCGGCCCGGGGGCGTATCCGGCGTACATCCCCGGGGCGACGCGCAGAGCCGATGCCACTGAATACGATCTCCGTATGGAACAGCTTCTCCAGCGTCTCTCGACATCGAAGCGCGTGACCTGGCTGACGTCACAGGCCGTGGTACTGGCCACTGCCTGCTTGTACGCGCTGATGCTCCCCTTGACGATGCCGACCCCTGAGAACGGCCTGTTCCGGTTCCCCGACCTCGAGCCCGCCCAGATGATCGGTCTGTACATCGTGCTCGCCCTGCCGGTTCTGCTGGTGCGCCGCCTGCCGGCGGCGGTCTTCGCGGCGGTCCTGGGCGAAACAGTCCTCGGCGACGCCTTCGGCGCGCGGCCCTCGATCGTGTTCGTCCTGCTCGTCGGCTTGGGCGGGTACCTCGCCGTCCGGCGGCCGAAGGCTGCCGCCGTCGGCTCCGTCGCGGGCGTCGCGGCCGCGCTCGTCAACGACATCCACACCCGCGAGCAGTCCGTCAGCGACGCGGTCCAGTGGGCCGGGGGGTTCGCGTTGTGGTTCGCGGTCGCGTGGGTCTTCGGGGGCGTGTATCGCAAACGCCGTGAATACCTCGAAGCCCTGCAGGAGCAGACCGCGGCCCGCGTCGTCTTGGCCGAGCGGCTGCGGATCGCCCGCGAGCTGCACGACAGCGTCGCGCACAGCATCGGGATCATCACGGTGCTGTCGGGAGCGGCGGCGCGGGTCGTGGAGACCAAGCCCGAGCAGACGCGGCAGGCGCTGACCGGCATCGAGACCACCAGCCGGGAGACGCTGCTGGAGCTGCAGCGCATGCTCGGGGCGCTCCGCCGCGCCGAGCCGGATGACGCCATGCCGCAGGCCGCTCCGCTGGCGCCGGCCAGCAGCCTGGCCGACGTCCCGCAGCTCGCCGAACGCACGGCCGGCGCCGGGGTGCGGGTCCACGTGACCTGGCGGGGCGAGCGGCGTCCACTGCCGCCGGAGATCGAACTGTCGGCGTTCCGGATCGTCCAGGAGTCGGTGACGAACGTGGTGCGGCATTCCGGTGCGCGGACGTGCCGGGTCGCGGTCGGTTACGAGCCGGAAGGGGTGACGATCGAGGTGGTGGACGACGGGGACGACGGTCTCGGCGGCCCGGGCCGTCCGAGGTTCACGGCGGGGGCCGGCGGCAGCGGCTTCGGCCTGCTCGGCATGCGCGAGCGGGTGACGTTGCTGTCCGGCCAGTTCAGCGCGGGCCGGCGTTCGGAGGGCGGATTCCGGGTGGCTGCGAGGCTCCCGGCATGAGCGTGCGGGTGCTGCTGGTCGACGACCAGCCGCTGATGCTGGTCGGGCTCGGGATCCTGATCGGCGACACCGACGACCTGGAGGTGGTCGGCCAGGCCGGCGACGGCCGCGAGGCGGTGCGCCTGGTGCGTGAACTGCGGCCGGACGTCGTGGTGATGGACATCCGGATGCCGGATATGGACGGGATCGAGGCGACCCGGCAGGCGACCGCCGAACCGGACCCGCCCAAGGTCTTGGTGCTGACGACCTTCGACGACGACGAGTACGTCTACGGCGCACTGCGCGCCGGGGCCAGCGGATTCCTGCTCAAGAGCATGGCCCTGGACGCGATCCTGGGAGCGATCCGTGTGGTGGCCGCGGGCGACGCGCTGATCGCACCGAGCGTGACCCGACGGCTGATCGCGGACTTCGCCGGGACGTCCCGTCCCGCGGCCCCCGAACCGGACGCCGAGCCCGCTGCGGACCCACGTCTCCTCGCGGGGATCACCGACCGGGAGCGCGAGGTGCTGGCACTGGTCGGACAGGGACTGTCGAACACTGAGATAGCCGAGCGGCTGGTGATCAGCGCGGCGACCGCGAAGACGCATGTCGCGCGCCTGTTCGCCAAGCTCGAAGCCCGGGACCGCGTCCACCTGGCGATCGTCGCCTTCGAAGCCGGACTCATGCCGCGTAGACGGTAGGGACAGGATCAGAAGAACGAGGCGGCGCTGCCCGAGCCGCCGGCACTACACAGAACTCCTGCGGAGATCGAACCCAGTGCACTCTCATTCCACATCGCGAGCCCCAGGGGTGTCGCAGCCGACCCCTCTCCAGGCGTTTCCGCAGGTCAGAACCTCGTCTGACCTGCGGAAACGATGAGAGGTCGAACTGCGTTTCCGCAGGTCGGAGGCGCCCCTACAGGTCGTAGTACAGCTCGAACTCGTGGGGGTGGGGGCGGAGGGCGATGGGGGCGATCTCGTTGGTGCGCTTGAAGTCGATCCAGGTCTCGATCAGGTCCGGGGTGAAGACGTTGCCGGCGAGCAGGTACTCGTGGTCGGCTTCCAGGGCGTCGAGGACGGCCGGGAGGGAGGCGGGCACCTGCGGGACGTTGGCGTGCTCCTCGGGGGCGAGCTCGTAGAGGTCCTTGTCGACCGGCTCCAGCGGCTCGATCTTGTTGCGGATGCCGTCGAGGCCGGCCATCAGCATGGCGGCGAAGGCCAGGTACGGGTTGGAGGAGGGGTCGGGCGCGCGGAACTCGATGCGCTTGGCCTTGGCGTTGGAGCCGGTGATCGGGATGCGGATCGCGGCGGAGCGGTTGCGCTGGGAGTAGACGAGGTTGACCGGCGCCTCGAAGCCCGGGACCAGGCGGTGGTAGGAGTTCACCGACGGGTTGGTGAAGGCCAGCAGCGAGGGGGCGTGCCGGAGCAGGCCGCCGATGTAGTAGCGGGCGGTGTCGGAGAGCCCGGCGTAGCCCTGCTCGTCGTAGAAGAGCGGCGAGCCCTCGGTCCACAGCGACTGGTGGACGTGCATGCCCGAGCCGTTGTCGCCGAAGATCGGCTTGGGCATGAAGGTGGCCGTCTTGCCGTTGCGCCAGGCGACGTTCTTGATGATGTACTTGAACAGCATCAGGTCGTCGGCGGCGTGCAGCAGGGTGTTGAACTTGTAGTTGATCTCGGCCTGGCCGGCCGTGCCGACCTCGTGGTGCTGGCGCTCGACTTCGAGGCCGGACTTGGCCAGTTCGAGCGACATCTCGGCCCGCAGGTCGGCGAAGTGGTCCACCGGCGGGGTGGGGAAGTAGCCGCCCTTGTACTTGACCTTGTAGCCGCGGACGTCGCCCTCGGCGGCGCCGGAGTTCCAGGCGCCGGCCTCCGAGTCGATGTGGTAGAAGGACGCGTTGGCGCTGGTCTCGAAGCGGACCGAGTCGAAGACGTAGAACTCGGCCTCGGGCCCGAAGAATGCGGTGTCGGCGATGCCGGAGGAGGCGAGGTAGGCCTCGGCCTTCTTGGCGACGTTGCGCGGGTCGCGGCTGTAGGCCTCGCCGGTGACCGGGTCCTGGATGAAGAAGTTGATGTTGAGGTGCTTCTCGACCCGGAAGGGGTCGAGCCGAGCCGTGGCGAGGTCCGGGACCAGGGCCATGTCGGACTCGTGGATGGCCTGGAAGCCGCGGATCGACGAGCCGTCGAACATCAGGATCTCGGACGGGTCGAAGGTCGCCGCAGGTACGGAGAAGTGCTGCATGACGCCAGGCAGATCGCAGAAGCGGACATCGACGAACTTCACGTCGTTGTCCTGAATGAACTGCTTCACTTCGGCGGCGTTGTTGAACATCCATCCTCCTCGGCGTGCGAATGGGGCTCACCCTAGGAACGGGCCGTTTCCGGCCGGTGACCCGGTCGTTTCATAAATGTTAACCACGCCCGCCGATCGGGTGGCAAAGATGTACGGGACGGGGCAAAACGCACCGCCGTCAGGCTCGGCTCTCCACAAGTGGTCTGGACCACTTGGAAAGCTCCGGCGGCACGATTCACCCGCCCGTGGCGTTCGGGGGAGCCGGTGGCGGCGCGGACGGGTCGCCCGGTTAGTGTGGATTCGTGGACACCAGAGAAGCGTTGGGATCGTGGATCGACGGCCCGAAGGCGGCCGCCGAGAAGATGGGAGCCGACTTCGGCTTCCGCGGCGAGCGCCTCGGCCTGCCCAAGGAGGGCCCCGGCTCGATCGCGGGCCCGGGCCGCCGGATCGGCGCCCTGTTCGTGGACGGCTGGCTGGTCGCCCTGATCGCCTACGGGCTGATCGGCAAGGGCAGCCCGGCCGAGGCGAACCTGTGGACCAGCCCGCTCTACTTCCTGGTCGCGGCGGTGCTGCTCGCCACCACCGGGACGACCGTCGGCAAGCGGCTGTTCGGCCTCCGGGTGATCCGTCTGGACGGCGGCCGCGCGACCATCCCGCAGGTGCTGCTGCGCACCCTGCTGCTCTGCCTGGTGGTGCCGCCGCTGGTCTGGGACCGCGACACCCGCGGTCTGCATGACAAGGCGGTCGGCACCGTCGAGGTCCGGATCTAGTCCGGATCTGTCGAGGTCCGGATCCAGTCCGGAACCCAGCCTGGATCCAGGGCCGGACGGCCTTGCCGCACAACACTGAACGGCCCCGCTGCGGGATCTCCGCGGCGGGGCCGTTCAGTGTTGTGGTCGGGGGAGCGTCAGCGGGCCTGGCCGCCCTTGGGCATCCGGGCACCCTTGGGCATCGGGCCCTTGGGGATCGGCGCCTTGGAGAGCAGGTCGCCCAGGGCGCGCAGACGGTCGTTGGTCTCGGTGACCTGGGACGCGGTGATGGCGCGGGGCAGTCGCATCAGGTGGATCTGCAGCTTCTTGAGCGGGATCTCGCCCTCGCCGGTACCCACCACGATGTCGTGCACCGGCACGTCGCCGACGACCCGGGCCATCTTCTTCTTCTCGGAGGCCAGCAGCTGGCGCACCCGGTTCGGGTTGCCTTCGCCGATCAGCGCGATTCCGGCCCGGCCCACCGCGCGGTAGACCGCGTCCTGGTTGCGGGTGACCGCGACCGGGGTGGAGTTGGAGCTCCAGCCGCGTCGGATGTTGTTCAGCACCGCCGCAACGGCGCCCGGCTGCCCCTCCATCTGTCCGAACGCCGCGCGCTCGGCCCGGCGCCCGAAGACGATCGCCATGGCCAGGAAGGCCACGATGAAGCCCAGGATGCCCAGGTAGATCGGGTGGTCGATTGCGAAGCCGATGGCGAGGAACACGCCGAAGGTCAGCAGGCCGACGCCGGCGATGATCAGGCCGATCTTGGTGTCGACCTTCTTGGTCATGGTGTAAGCCAGGCGGATCTGCTTCAGTCGCCCGGGGTTCTCGGATGTTTCCCTCGCCATAACGCTCATGGTACGTGGCACGGGTACGGGATATCCAAGCCCGGGTACCCGTTCGCCTCGATCCGTGACTCGTGTGCCCTGTGCCGTCGCACACAGCGACCGTCGGTCGCGGCGAACGGCCCCCGGCGCGGCCGCGTCGAGAACGTCACCGTCGAGAACCGCTGAGAACCATCGAGAACCGCTGAGAACCGCTGAGAACCGTCGAGGACGTCACCGTCGTGGCGGTGACGTCGTCGCCGCCCGCGCGTCGTGTCGGCGGTCCGCCGCGTACCGGCGGTTCTCGCAGACCGCCGCCCAGGCGTTGCGCCGGGCCTGCTGCTGGCCACCCGCCAGCAGGACGCTCTCGGCGAGCCGCAGCGCGACCCCCACCGACCGGATGCGCATCCGCATGCCGAACAGCTCCCCTCGTGGCTGAGAAGAATCGAACGATCGCAACGAGTCCATCGTCACCATCCCGTGTTACCAGGCGGTGACCAGGCAGTCAAAGTGCGGTGAAACCGAAAGGGCGGAGCCGAGGCTCCGCCCTTCGCTCGCGCACCGGATGGCTCAAAAGCACCGGATCAGCAGGATCATCAGAATCTGCCGGCTCATTCAGCCCAGCCGACCCAGCCGACCCGGCCGGATCAGACCGCGGCCTGCGCGCGCCGCTCCAGCGCCTGCCGGTACAGTCGCCCGGCCCGGTAGGAGGAGCGCACCAGCGGGCCCGACATGACCCCGGCGAAGCCCAGCTCCTCGGCCTCCTGCTGGAGCTCGACGAACTCGTGCGGCTTGACCCAGCGCTCCACCGGGTGGTGGCGCAGCGAGGGGCGCAGGTACTGGGTGATGGTGATCAGCTCGCAGCCGGCGCCGACGAGGTCGGCCAGCGCCTGGCTGACCTCCTCGCGGGTCTCGCCCATGCCGAGGATCAGGTTTGACTTGGTCACCAGCCCGGCCGCGCGGGCCTGGGTGATGACGTCGAGCGAGCGCTCGTAGCGGAAGGCCGGGCGGATCCGCTTGAAGATCCGCGGCACCGTCTCGACGTTGTGCGCGAGCACCTCGGGGCGGGAGGAGAAGACCTCGGCCAGCTGCTCGGGCACCGCGTTGAAGTCGGGGATCAGCAGCTCGACGCCGGTGCGGCCGCTCTCGCGGTCGGCGGTCAGCGCGTGCACCTGGCGCACGGTCTCGGCGTACAGCCAGGCGCCGCCGTCCGGCAGGTCGTCGCGGGCGACGCCGGTGATGGTGGCGTAGTTGAGGTCCATCGTGACGATGGACTCGGCGACCCGGCGCGGCTCGTCCCGGTCGAAATCGGCGGGCTTGCCGGTGTCGATCTGGCAGAAGTCGCAGCGGCGGGTGCACTGGTCGCCGCCGATGAGGAAGGTCGCCTCGCGGTCCTCCCAGCACTCGAAGATGTTGGGGCAGCCGGCTTCCTGGCAGACGGTGTGCAGCCCCTCCTTCTTCACCAGCGACTGGAGGGCGTTGTACTCCGGCCCCATCTTCGCGCGGGTCTTGATCCACTCGGGCTTCCGCTCGATGGGGGTCTCGCTGTTGCGGACCTCCAGGCGGAGCAGCTTCCTGCCGTCGGGCGCGACAGCGGACACGTGCGACTCCTAGAACTAGACGGGGTACCCCCAGGGTACGCCTGTGGTTGTAAGGCCTTCGCGCGGCCTGTTGCCCCGCAATCGCAGGGCAACAGCGCTACTGGCCGGTAGATTCCCGGGGGGCAATCCGGAGTGGGGCCCGGGGAAGAGCCCGGGCGAGGACCCGGGCCCGGGTCAGCGGGTGAGCGCGGGTTCGGGCAGCTCGGCGAACACGTCCGCCAGGTGCTGCTCGACCACCGGCAGCGCCTCGCCGACGGTGAAGTCGCGCCCCAGCTCGCCGGCGAGCGAGGCGACGCCGGCGTCCCGGATGCCGCACGGCACGATCCGGTCGAACCAGGTCATGTCGGGGTCGCAGTTGAGCGCGAAGCCGTGCATGGTGACCCCGCGGGCGACCCGGACGCCGATCGCGGCGAGCTTGCGGTCGTCGCCGCGCTGGCCGGCGTTGGACGGCGCGTACTCGGGGCCGGCCAGCCGCGGGTCGATGCCCAGCGGCAGGCCCATCCGCAGGGTCAGCTTGCCGATGTCCACCACCTGCGCCGGGTCCACCACGGCGTCCGGGATGGAGTCGCCCAGCACCCAGACGCCGCTGCGGCCCTCGACCCGGGTGGTGCCGACGCCGAACCCGGCGCAGGCGCGGATCAGCGCCTCCTCCAGCCGGCGGACGTAGGCGACCACGTCGATCGGGTCGGGCAGCTTGACGATGGGGTAGCCGACCAGCTGGCCGGGGCCGTGCCAGGTGATCTCCCCGCCGCGGTTGACCTCGACCACCGGGGTGCCGTCGAGCGGCAGGTCGGCGGGGTTGGTGCGCTTGCCCATCGTGTAGACGGGCTGGTGCTCCAGCAGCAGCACGGTGTCGGGGATCTCGTCCGCGACCCGCAGCGCGTGCAGGCGCTGCTGCTCCTCCCAGGCCTCCTGGTAGGCGATGGCGCCCTCGCCTGTCCCCATTCGAACGAAACGCACGTTCTCGCTCACCGCTGCCGCTCCTTGCCAGGCGTTCGAGACCAACCTCGCCACTGTACGCCCACGCCCGTGCGGGCGGTTCAGCCGCCCGTACGGCCCGTACGCACGGCTGAACCGCCCGCACGGGCGGCCCGTAGGGACCGCGCCCGCAAGGACCCGTTCAGCCCCCCGCCAGCAGTTGCAGCCGCAGCGCCAGCTGGAGTTCGAGTGAGCGCTCGGGGTGGTTCCAGTCCGGGCCGAGCAGCGCCTCGACCCGGTCCAGCCGCTGGACGACGGTGTTCACGTGGACGTGCAGTTCGTCCTTGGCGCGGGTGAGGCTGCCGCCGCAGTCGAAGTAGGCGCGCAGGGTGCGGACCAGTTCGGTGCCGCGGCGGGCGTCGTAGGCGAGCAGCGGGCCGAGCGCCGAGCCGACGAAGCCGTCCACGTCGTGCCCGTCGCCGAGCAGCACCCCGAGGAAGCCCAGCGCGCGGGCCGAGGCGCCCTCCCCGGCGCGGCCGAGCACCCGCAGCGCCCGGACGCAGCGCAGGCCCTCGGCGTACGAGGCGGCCAGCGCGGGCGGGCCGGCGGCCGGGCGGCCGGCGCCCACGGTGACGGGGAACCCGGCCAGCCGGGCCAGCCGCTCGGCGGCCTGCCGTGCGGCCTCCTCCGGGTCGCCGGCCTCCGGCACCAGCAGCACCACCGCCTCGCCGTGCTCGGCGCTGACGCCCCGGGAGCCGAACAGGTACCGCCGGGCGGCGCCGGCCAGCCGGCCGCGGTCGGGGACGGGGGGCCCGGCGGGTTCGGCCGGTTCGGCGACCAGGACCAGGTGCGGGCGGGCGAGGTCGACGCCGAGCCGGCGGCCGCGCGCGGTGAGCCCGGCCGGATCGCGGTCGGGGGCGGTGAGCAGGTCGGTGAGCAGTTCGCCGCGGACCCTGTTCTCGGTCTCGGCCACCGAGCGGCGCAGCAGCAGGAGCAGCGCGGTCACCACGCTGGCCCGCTCGAACAGCCGCCGGTCGGCGTCGTCGAGGCCGGGGCGTCCGCGCAGGACCAGGGTGCCGAGCGCGTCGTGCCCGGCCAGCACCGCGCACACCCACAGCTCGCCGTGCCGGACGGACCGCCCCTCGGCCCGGGACGCGGCGACCGCCTCCGCCAGTTCGCCGGCGGGTGCGGACCGCCCGGCCAGCGGCTCGCCCTCGGCGTCGAGGACGGCTATCTCGCCGCCCAGCAGGGCCGCGACGGCGGCGGCGACGTCCGGCACCTCGGCGCCGCGCAGCACCAGGTCGGTGAGCCGGTCGTGCGCCTGCTCGGCGCGCTGGACGGCGGCCGAGTGGGCGCGGACCAGTTTGTTGGCGCTGTTCAGTTCGGCGAGCGCGGCCCGGGTGTCGGCCAGCGACTTGGCGGTGTCCAGGGCGATTGCGGCGTGCGCGGCCAGCGTGCACAGCAGCGCCACCTCGTCGGGGGAGAAGGCGCGGGGCGAGCGGTCGGCGGCGAACAGCACCCCGATGACCTCGCCGCCGAGCAGCAGCGGCACCCCGATGATCGCCACCAGGCCCTCGTCGAGCACGCCCGCGTCGATCGTGCCGGTGTGGTGGAACCGTTCGTCGGTGCGGTAGTCGGGGGTGGCGTACGGGCGGGCGGTCTGCGCGACCAGGCCGCCCAGGCCGTGGCCGAGGCTGAGCCGCAGGGTCTGGAACAGGACGGAGACCGAGCCGTCGGTGACCCGCATGTAGGTGTCGCCCGCGGCCTCGTCCGGCAGGGTCAGGTACGCGGTGTCGGTGCCGAGCAGCATCCGGGCGCGGCGGACGATCGCCTGGAGCACGGTGTCCAGCTCCCGGGAGGCGGCGAGGTCCCCGGCGGTGTCGAACAGGGCGGTCAACTCGGCTTCCCGGCGCCGGTGTTGACGCAGCGTGCGGTGCACCCGCAGGGCCTGCCAGGTGGCGTCGTCGATCTCGGCGAGGACGGCGGCCGGCGCCCCGCGGCGGCGGGCGTCGGCCAGCACGTCGGCGAAGTCCTCGGTGGCGGCGCCGGAGGCGAGCAGGTCGAGCAGCCGCCGCAGCGCGGGCGCGGCGCTTTCGTGAGGGTGGTTCATGGTGCGTGCCGCCAATCGGCGTCGGGTCCGGCGGAAGCGCGATCGTAGCGGCTCGGCCGTCAGGCGGTGGCGGGCTTGGCCGCCACGGCGGCGCCCTCCGCCTCCACCGCCGCCTCGACGTCCGCCAGGTCGCTGCCCCTGGTCTCCCGCCCGCACAGCACCGCCAGCACGGTGATCGCCGCCGCGATCGCCACGTACACCGAGATCGGGGTGGCGTTGCCGTAGTCCTTGAGCAGTGCGGTCGCGATCAGCGGCGCGGGCGCGCCGGCGGCCACCGAGGCGAACTGGGCCCCGATCGAGGCGCCCGAGTACCGCATCCGGGTGGCGAACAGCTCGGAGAAGAACGCCGCCTGCGGTGCGTACATCGCGCTGTGGAAGACCAGTCCGACCGTCACCGCGACCACCAGCTGTCCGAACGACCTGGTGTCCACCAGCCCGAAGAAGACGAACGCCCAGACGCCCACCCCGACCGCGCCCACCAGGTACACCGGTTTGCGTCCGACCCGGTCGGACAGCGCTCCGAACAGCGGGATCAGCGCGAACTGGATCGCCGAGCCGATCAGTACGGCGTTCAGCGCGGTCTGCTTGGAGAAGTGCGCGTGGGTGACGGCGTACGTCAGCACAAACGTGGTCATCACGTAGTACGAGATGTTCTCCGCCATCCGTGCGCCCATCGCCACCAGCACCTCCCGCCAGTGGTTGCGCAACACCGCCACCAGCGGCGGCTGTTCGACGGTCTTCCGCTGCTGCTGGGCCGCCAGCGCCTGCTTGAACAGCGGCGACTCGTCCACCGCGAGCCGGATCCACAGCCCGACCCCGACCAGCACCGCCGACAGCAGGAACGGCACCCGCCACCCCCACGACAGGAACGCGTCCTCCGACAGCACCGCCGTCAGCAGCGACAGCACCCCCGCCGCCAGCAGGTTCCCGGCCGGCGCCCCGCCCTGCGGCCACGACGCCCAGAACCCGCGCCGCCGCTGGTCCCCGTGCTCCGACACCAGCAGCACCGCCCCGCCCCACTCCCCGCCGAGCGCGAAGCCCTGCACCAGGCGCAGCACCGTCAACAGCACCGGCGCCGCCGCCCCGATGGAGCTGTAGGTGGGCAGCACCCCGATCAGCGTGGTCGACCCGCCCATCAGCAGCAGGCTGACGACGAGCAGCTTCTTCCGCCCGACCCGGTCCCCGAAGTGCCCGAACACCAGCGCCCCGACCGGCCGCGCGGCGAACCCGATCGCGTAGGTGAGGAAGGACAGCAGCGTCCCCGTCAGCGGATCGGTGTTCGGGAAGAACAGCTTGTTGAACACCAGCGCGGCCGCTGTTCCGTACAAGAAGTAGTCGTACCACTCGATGGTGGTCCCGATGAGACTGGCGGCCACGACCCGAGGGAGTGAGCGGGTGGCTGCCGTGGCTGGTGCGGAGGCGTTCATGGTCACCACTTCCGGGCCGGGGGGAGGGCGTCGCCCCGAGAGGCGTCGCCCCGAGGAATGTCGCCACAAGGGGCGCCGCCCCAAGGGACGTCGCCACAAGGTAGGGAGGCGCGTTCCCCGGGACTATGTGGGCCACCCACATAGTCCCGGGGGTCGGCCTGGGGAGGGCGGCCAGGTGCCGCCGCTCAGTGCGCCGTCCAGCCGCCGTCGACGGGGAGGCTGGCGCCGGTGATGTAGGAGGCGGGCGGGGAGCAGAGCCAGAGGGCGAGTTGGGCGATCTCCTCGGGTTCGATGAGACGCTTGACGGCCGTGCGTTCGAGCATGATCTGCTCGACGACCTCGTCCTCGCGGATGCCGTGGGCGAGCGCCTGGCTCGCGATCTGCTTCTCCACCAGGGGAGTTCGGACGTAGCCCGGGTTGATGCAGTTGCTGGTGACGCCGTAGGGGGCACCCTCCAGGGCGACGGTCTTGCTGAGGCCCTCCAGCGCGTGCTTGGCGGTGACGTAGGCGGACTTGAAGGCGCTGGCCCGCAGGCCGTGGACGGAGGAGATGTTGACCACCCGGCCCCACTCCCGCTCGTACATGTGCGGGAGAGTGCGGCGCAGGATGCGGAACGGCGCCTCGACCATGACGCGTTGGATGAGGGTGAAGCGGTCGGGCGGGAACTCGTGGACGGGCGCGACGTGTTGGAGGCCGGCGTTGTTGACCACGATGTCGGCGTCGGCCGGCAGGGCCTCCACGGCCTCGGGGTCGGCGAGGTCCGCGACGACGGCGCGGCCGCCGATCCGCTCGGCGAGCTCCCGGGCCGGACCGGCCGCGAGATCGACGACGTAGACCCGGGCGCCGGCCCCGGCGAAGGCCTCGGCACAGGCCCGGCCGATGCCCGAGGCGGCCCCGGTGACCAGGGCCGTCCGGCCGTCGAGCGGGCGGGCTGTAGTGGTGTCCATGGCCGAGAACGCTAGGAAACCCGGGGGCCCGGCTCCCATGTGGTGGTCCACCACAGCATCCCGGTGGGCTGTGGTGTTCACCGCCACGATGGTCGGTCGACGGTTCGACCGCGAAAGGCCAAACCCGCGCCGCCCGCGCTTCCCCACAATGGGCGCGATTGCTTCACCCGTTCGGAGGATTGCTCGGTCAGATCCACCCATAGCGCCCGAATGCTCGCTACATTCACGCCGATTCCCGACAGGGGGCGCCGCCCCAGGCAGCCGAAGTGCTGGTAGAGCCCGGTGCGACGTCCGAGAGGTGTTGACTGACATGCCCCAACGGCCTGCAACCGACAGCCCGGCGTACGGACCGCTCGACCCGCTCGGCCACCACCGAGGCCCGGTCGGCCGGACCCTGCCGGACGCCCCCGACGCCCTGACCGCCGACGCCCCGACCGCCGACGAACTGCGGCTGCCCGCGCAGGCCACAACCGACCGGCACGAACCCGCCGTCCCCGCGCCCGGGCCGGTCGGCGGCCACTCCGGGCACTCCGGCCCGTCCCCGCAGAACGGCCAACTCGCCGCGCTCATCGAGGAAGCCGGCTTCTCGCACGCGGGCCTGGCCCGCCGGGTCGACCAGCTCGGCCTGGAACACGGCCTCGACCTGCGCTACGACAAGACCTCGGTCACCCGCTGGCTGCGCGGCCAGCAGCCCCGCGGCGCCACCCCCGCGCTGATCGCCGAGGTCTTCACCCGCCGCCTCGGCCGCCGCCTCACCGCCCAGGACCTCGGCCTGGACGCCTGCGCCCCGGTGTACGCGGGCCTGGAGTTCGCCGAGACCCCGCAGGAGGCGGTGGACATCGTGGCGAGCATGTGGCGCAAGGACAACGGCCCGCAGTCCGAACTGCGCCGGATCGCCTTCACCCCGGCGGGCCTGGTCGTCCCCAGCCGGGACTGGCTGATCGGCCGTACCGACGAGCGCGTCGCCCGGGACGGCTCGACGATGGTCCGCCCCGACGCCGCCACCGGTCCGTCCGCCGCCGCTGCCGGTACCGCCGGCACCGCAGCATCCGCCGTGACGGCGGCATCCGGAGCACCCTCCGCACCCGCCCAGAGCGTGCCCCCCGCGCCCGGCGCTCCCCCTCCGAGCCCGGCGCGCGGCCAGGCCCACCACGGGGCCCCCGGCATCCGCCCCGGGCCCGGCGCGGCCGGCCCCGCCGGGCCCACCATCGGCCGGGTGCCCACCCAGAGCCGGCGCCCGCCGACCGCCGTCGAGCCGCCGTACACCGAACCGGCCCGCGAGTCGCGCCCCGCCCTGCGGGTCGGCCGCGGCGACATCGCCGCCATCCGCGCCGTCGGCGACCTCTTCCGGGCGCTCGATCACGCCTACGGCGGCGGGCACGCCCGGCAGGCGCTGGTCCGCTACCTGGAGAGCGAGGCCGAGCCGATGCTGCGCGGCCGCTACGGCGAGCAGATCGGCCGGGCGCTGTTCGGCGCCGTCGCCGACCTGACCAGGCTGGCAGGCTGGACGTCCTTCGACATCGCCGCGCACGGCCTCGCCCAGCGCTACTTCGTCCAGGCGCTGCGCCTGTCCCAGGCCGCCGGGGACCGCGCGCTCGGCGGGTACGTCCTGGTGACGATGAGCCAGCAGGCCGTCCACCTGGGCCACGGCCGGGAGGCCGTCCAACTGGCCCGGGTCGCCCAGCAGGGCGTGGGCACCGCCGTGCCGCCGGTGGTCCAGTCGCTGATGCACACCGCCGAGGCACGCGGGCACGGCCTGCTGGGCGACGTCCGGGCCTGCACCACCGCCCTGGTGCGCTCCGAGCGGGCACTGGCCGCGGCCCGGGTCGGCGACGAACTTCCCTCCTGGGCACGGTACTTCGACGAGGCCCAGCTCTCCGACGAGTTCGCCCACTGCTACCGCGACCTCCAGCAGTGGCGCACCTCCGCGCAGCACGCCGAGAAGTCGCTGCGGCTGCGCTCACCCGCCTACGCGCGCAGCCGGATCTTCTGCCGGCTGGTGCTGGCCACCGCCCGGCTCGGCATGGGGGACCTCGACGAGGCCTGCACCATGGCCACCGACGCGCTGCGGGCGGCGGGGGAGATGCGCTCGGCCCGCTCGCTGGAGTACGTCCGGGACTTCCACCGCCGCCTCACCCCCTACCGGGGCAGCCCGGTGGCCCGTGCCTTCGAGGAGACGGCCCGCCAGGCCGGCGTGATCTGAGGACCTGTCGCAGAGGGGCCGGTCGGGCGAGCCCCGGCGGCCCTGGAAACCCGTCCGGCCCGGGTCCGCCCCGGGCCGAAGGGCCCATCCGTCCGGCGACGGCTCCGAGCGCCCCGGCGACGGCTCCGGGCGCCCCGGTGACGGGCTGGAGCATCCCGGCGACGGCTCCGAGCACCTCGGCGACGGGCGGGAGCGAAGCGGGTCACCAGCTCTCGGCCCGGACGCGCGGCTGCCCGGCCTCCGGCGAGGGCGGCCGGACACCGCCGCGCACCCGCTGCGCCACCAGCGGGAACACCAGCACCGAGAGCATGCCGGCGCCGACCAGCGCGGCCGCCGTCGAGGACGGCAGGTGGCCGTCGTCCACCTCGATGGTGGTGATCACCACGACCAGCGGCAGCGCCGTCGCGCCGTAGAGCCCGAGCGCCGTGCGGTCCCGCCGGCCGAGTCCGGCCGGGGCGAGCAGCCCGGCGGGCAGTCCGCGCACGGCCAGGAGCAGCAGCAGGAACACCGGGACGAGCAGTATCGTGCCGGGGTCGTCCAGCAGGGCGGACAGGTCGAAGTTCATCCCGCTGACCACGAAGAACACCGGCACCAGGAAACCGAAGCCGATGCTCTCCAGCTTGGCCTCGATCACCTCCTCCTCGGCCCGGCGGATGTCGGAGAGCAGCAGCCGGGAGACGATCCCGGCGGTGAAGGCGCCGAGCAGCATGTCCAGGTCGAGCCAGATCGCGGCGGCCACCATGACGGCGAGCACCAGGATCACCGCCCGGACGGCGAACTGCCCGGAGGTGCGCAGGGTGCGCTCGATGAGCCGGGTGGCCCAGGCGGGCCGGGGGCGGCGTGCGCCGAGGACCGCGACGGCGGTGATCACCGCGAAGGCGCCGAGGATGACGGCCGTCCGGACCGGGGAGTTGCCGCTGAGCAGGATGGCGATCGCGATGATCGGCCCGAACTCGCCGACCGCCCCGGTGGCCATCACCAACGAGCCGAAGGGGGTGGGCAGTTCGCCGGAGTCGCGGAGGATCGGCAGGATGGTCCCGAGGGCGGTGGTGGTGAGCGCGAGCCCGGCGAAGGCGCCGTTCAGCGGGTCCCGGTTGACCAGCGCGCCCACGCCGAGCGCCACCACGAGCGAGACCAGCCACGCGGTGCCCGCCCGTTTCAGCGGGCCGCCGCGCAGCTTGGCGAAGTCGATCTCGTACCCGGCCAGGAACATCAGCATGGCCAGGCCGAACTGGGAGAGCGCGTTGACCAGGTCGTCGACGCGCGCCCAGTTCAGGACGTCGGGGCCGATCAGGACGCCGAGCAGGATCTCGAACACGACGGTCGGGACGGCGATCCACCGCAGCAGGCGGTCGGCGAGCAGCGGCGCGGCGACGGCCGCGGCGGGGATCAGGATCAGGGCCACCGGCTGGACGGCGGCGCTCACCGCGCAACCGGCCGGACGGTGTAAATCATCCGATGAGCGGTCATGTCGGCATCCTGGCATGCCGCCGGTCCGTCACCCACCGGCGGGCCGCCAGCGTGTCCCGGGAGCCAGGCCGGGAGCCCGCCGGGCCGGGAGCCGGGCCGGGAACCAGGCCGGGAGCCCGCCGGGCCGACCCCGACGGGCTCAGGCCGCCGCCTCGGCCTCCCGGGCGTTGGCCGGGACGCCGAGGTCGCGCAGCACCGCCTGCGCGGCCCGCCGCCCGGAGACCAGCGCGCCCTGCACGGTGCTGGTGTCCCGGTGGTCCCCGGCGACGTACAGCCCGGCCAGCACCCGCACCGGGCGCCGGGGGTTGTGCGGCGGCGGCATCGCGGGCAGCGCGTCCGGGACGTGCCGCACGTTCAGGAACTGCCAGCCGGTGGTCGAGGCGCCGTACAGCTCGGCGAGCCGGGCCCGGACCGCCGGTTCCAGTCCGGCCGGGCCGCCCGCGTCGAAGGAGCGCCGCCCGAGCACGGTGGTGGCGATCAGCGCCTGTCCGGCGGGGGCGTAGGCGGGGTGCAGTTCGCTGAGCACCAGCGAGTGCGAGACCAGCGGCGGCTGCCCGCCGGGCCGGTCGCCGTCGAGCAGCAGGACGGCCTCGCCCAGCGGGGTGCGGTCGGCCGCGTGGTAGAAGGTCGTGACGGGGTGGAAGTCCGGCAGCCGTAGCCCGGGCAGCAGTTCGGCGGCGGAGCGGGCGTCGGTGGCGAGGACGACGGCCTGGGCGCCGATCCGCCCGTGGGCGGCGGTCTCCACGCCGTCGGCGGTGATCGAGGTGACCTGCACCCCGGTGCGTACGGTGCCGGCGGGCAGGGTGGCGGCCAGCTGGGCCGGCACGGCCGCGATCCCGCCGGCGGGCAGACAGAGCCGTCCGCGCGCGTAGGAGCGCAGGACCAGGTCGGCGATCCGGCTGCTGGTGCCGAGGGCGGGATCGCTGAGCAGCGCGCTGAGCAGTGGCCGCAGGAAGCCGTCGAGGGTGCGAGGGGCGAGCCCGTGGCCGGCCAGCGCGCGGGCGGTGGTGGTCTCCGGGCGGGCCTTGAGCCGGCTGGCGGGGGTGGTGGCGAGCCGGCCGAGCCAGCTGCCGAGCCGGGCCTTGTCGAGCGGGCTGCCGAGTGGGGCGCGGGTGGCGGCCTGCCGGGCGGTGGTGAGCTGCGGGTCCCCGGTGCGGTAGCGGCGGCCGCCGCTGTGTACGAGGACTCCGGGGGCGAGCGGGCGCAGGTCGAGGCGGTCGAGGTCGAGGACGCGGCGGAGTTCGGGGAAGGCGGTGTTCAGCAGGTGGCTGCCGTCGTCGAGCCGGAATCCGTCCAGTTCGCGGGTGGCCATCCGGCCGCCGATCCGGTCCGTGGCCTCAAGGATCTGCACGGTGAGGCCGCGGCCGGTGAGCGTGCGTGCGGCGGCCAGGCCGGCGAGTCCGGCGCCGATGACGATGACGTCAGGGTCGGACGGGCGGCGGGCGCGGCGGGTGAAGTCGTATGTGGGCACTGGCGTGCTCCCTCCCTGGTCCCGGGGCTCCGGCCGACGCAGGCAGCGGGGTGCCGGGACACGGTCCGACGGTGTGATGCCCAGTCAGTGTGAGCATCAGACAAGCGCATCGGGCCCGATCCAAGGGTCGAGAGGGGGCGTGCGGCACCGGGCGGGAGCGCGGTCACGGACAGTGCGCCGTTGGGGCCGGGTTCCGGGGTTGGCGGGCGCGCACGGTCACCGGGGGCGTGCGACGCGCCCGGTGTGTGCTCCCATGCGCCCCCTCCCGGAGCCCCGTCCGACCCCCACCCGATCTCCGCCCGGCATATGCCCCTGGCCAGCGCGAATGCCGTAGCCGCCGTACGCAGCGGGACGTACCGGAGCCCCGCCGTGCAGCCCGTGCCGGAAACCCGCGGCGGACGGCAGGGTTCCGCGCCACCGGTCGCCCCCACCGCCACGCACGGCGCCACTTACAGCGCCGCGCGTACCGCCGCGTCCACGTCCGGGTGCGCGAAGCGGAAGCCCGCGTCCAGCAGCCGCCGCGGCACCACCCGGTGGCTGCCGACCACCTCGACCGCCAGCTCGCCGAGCACCACCTTGAGCACCGCCTCCGGCACCGGGAACGGGGTCGGCCGCCGGAGCACCCGCCCGAGCGCCGCCGTCAGCTCGGCGTTGGTGACGGGATCGGGCGCGGTGAGGTTGACGGCGCCGGAGAGGTCGTCCCGGTCGATCAGGAACCGCAGCGCGGCGACCTGGTCGGCCAGCGAGATGAAGCTCCAGTACTGCCGCCCGTCGCCGAGCCGCCCGCCCAGCCCCAGCTTGAACAGCGGGAACAGCCGCGCGCCGGCCCCGCCGGCCGCGGACAGCACCATCCCGGTGCGCGGGTGGACGACCCGGATGCCGGCCAGCTCGGCCGGCCGCGCGGCCGCCTCCCACTCCACGCAGACCTCGGCCAGGAAGTCGTCGCCGGCGGGGGAGTCCTCGTCGATCACCCGGTCGCCGGTCTGCCCGTACCAGCCGACGGCGGAGGCGCTGACCAGCACCCGGGGCGGCTCCTTGAGCGCGGCCAGTGCGACGGCCAGCGTCTCGGTGCCGAGTGCCCGGCTCTCCCGGATCTCCCGTTTGTAGGCGTCCGTCCAGCGGTGGTCGCCGACCCCGGCGCCGGCCAGGTGCACGACCGCCTCGACCCCGGCCAGCCCGTCCTGCTCGACCTGGCCGAGCAGCGGGTTCCAGCCGATGGCCGTGCTGCCGTCGGGCTGCGGGCCCGTCCTGGAGCGGCGCCGGACCAGCCGGACCACCTCGTGGCCGTCCGCCAGCAGGGAGCGGACGAGAGCCGAGCCGATCAATCCCGTGGAGCCTGTGACAGCGATGCGCATGCGTCCATCCTCCCAGTTCCCAAAGCCCTGTCATGTCGGCATGCGCCTCACTAGCATGACGCGCATGCACGAGGACGATCTGATCATCCGCCCAGCTCAGCCCGAGGACGAGGTCGAACTCGCCGTTCTCAACCGTGCCGCCTGGTCCCCGCTGGCCGACGTCTCCCCGCAGCCGCCCGAGGGGGACGGCGTCTTCGACGAACGGCACACCCCGGAGCAGTACCTGCTCGCCCTCCTGGACGGCCGGGTGGTCGGCTACGTCCGCCAGGTCCCGCCGACCCCGCTGGCCAGCAACCGGCACGTCCGGCAGATCCAGGGCCTGGTCGTCGACGGCACGGCCCGCGGCCGGGGTGTCGGCCGGCGCCTGGTCGAGGCGGCCTGCGAGGCCGCCCGGGCCGCGGGCGCGCGCAGGATGACCCTGCGGGTGCTCGGCTGGAACGCCCCGGCCCGCCGCCTCTACGAGGGCTGCGGCTTCGTCGTCGAGGGCTCGCTCGCGGAGGAGTTCCTGATCGACGGGTCGTACGTGGACGACGTCCTGATGGCCCGCAGCCTGGCGCACTGACAAGCCCGACCGGCCTTTCCGTCCGCCGAAACTGACGATCAGTCAGGTCGGCGGGCGGTGCAGAGTCGTGACCGATCCGCTCTGTCTGGACCAGCACCCCGCCGGGTACCGTACGGCCGTGAGCAACTCGACGCCCCCCGGGTGGTACCCGGTCCCCGGTGCGGACGGCACCCCCGGTCACGAGCGCTGGTGGGACGGCAACGCCTGGACCAGCGAGGTGCGCCCGCTCCAAGGCGGCGCCGGCCAACTCGCCGACGCCCCCACCCAGGGCTGGCAGCCCCCCGGCCGGCAGCCCGGGTACGGCTACGGCGGCCCGCAGGACGCCCCCGGCCACGGCTACCCGGGCAGCGCCCCCGCCCCGGGCTACGGCTACCCGGGCCAGGACGGCTACTACCCGGCCCAGGACGGCTACCCCGCCCAGGGCGCGGGCTACGGCTACCCGGCGCCGGGCTACCCGCCGCAGCAGCCGGCGCCCGGCCGGATGAGGCCCGGCCTGGTCGTCGGCATCGCGGTCGCCGTCCTGGCCGTGGGCGGGATCGTCGCCGGGATCGTGCTCAGCGGCGGCGGCTCCCCGCAGGCCGACCCGGCCCCGAACCCGACGGTCACCATCACCCGGGGCGCCGGCCCCGCCCCGAGCCCCACGGCGGGCACGCCCGCCCCGACGCCCGCGCCCAAACCGGCGCCGACCGTCAGGAGCACCGTCCCGGACGCCCAGCACGCGATCACCGTCCCGGTGCTCGACGGCTGGGACGTGGCGCCCAACTCCCCGCACTCCACGGTCTACCTGGGCACCGGCCGCTACACCTGCCCGGACGGCAACTCCTGCATCCGCGGCCAGTTCTCGGTCGAGACCGACACCGTCCAGGGCGTCACCGCCAAGACGGCCGCCGAGGCCACCATGCCGGCGTACGCCGGCCAGATCTTCACCGGGATCAGCTCGCACACCGACTCCGGCTCCGGCTACACGACCGTCGCGGGCGTGTCCGGCTACGCCGTGCGCTGGCACATCCGCACCGCGGACGGTACCCAGGGCTACGTCCTGCTGGCCGCCGTCCCGGCCAAGGGCGGCGGCTTCGTGGTGTTCGAGGGCGGGGTGGACGACACCCCGAGCGCGCCGGACGCGTCCGTGCTGGACCAGATCCTCAAGGGCGTCAAGCAGGACGGCACGTCCGGCGGCGGCAGCACCGCCTGACGCGTCCGGCGCCGCTCACGCCGTGGGCGTGTCTGACGCGCCCTAATCCCCGTAGCGCTCCCAGAGCTTGGGAAACCGTTTCGCCATGACGTCCGGGTCGTCGAAGTCCAGCGCGGCCCCGGCCGGTCGGCCGGACTGTCGCCCGCCCACCTCGGGCAGCGGCAGCCCGGTCAGCTGCTCGTACGCCTCGTCGGCGGCGTAGCCGAGGTCCTCGGCCTCGCCGTCCTCCTCCTCGTCGAACTCGGGCAGCAGGTCCGCCAGGTCGTCCGGCTCGAACAGAGCGCCCTCGAAGACGTCCCGGCCCTGGCCGATCAGCCAGCAGCGGAAGTAGTCGAAGGTGTCGTCGGAGGCGCCGTCCAGCAGCAGGTAGGCGGCGCCCCAGAGGTCGTGGCGGTAGGCCCGCTGGAACCGGGCCTCGAACAGCCGGGCGAAGTCGATGACGTCGTCCGGGGTCAGCTGGACCAGCCGTTCCACCAGCCGGTCGGCCTGCTCGTCCGGATCGCCGTCGGCGTCCTCCCGGGTCTCGTCGATCATCTGCCAGAAGTCGGTCTCGTCCATCACCGCTCCAGCATCCCCGTTCGCCAGCCCCCGCGCATGCCATGGCCCGGCGAAACGCTGGTGATGTTCGACGCAGCCGGGCGCGGGTCGGAGGCGGCCAGGCGCGGCCAGGAGCAGGCGGACGGCAGGCGGACACACCGGCAACGGCGGAGCCCCGCGCCGTCCAGGGACGACGCGGGGCTCCGTGCAGCCGAAACCGCGGACCGGCAGTGGTGCCTTACAGGCCGAGCTCGACCTCGAACTCGCCGGCCTCCAGGATCTCCTTGACCGCGACCAGGTAGCGGGCGGCGTCGGCGCCGTCCACCAGGCGGTGGTCGTAGGAGAGCGACAGGTAGGTCATGTCGCGGATGCCGATGGCGGTGCCGCCGTCGGCCTCGATGACCACCGGGCGCTTGACGGTGGCGCCGATGCCCAGGATGGCGACCTGGTTCGGCGGCACGATCACGGTGTCGAACAGCGCACCGCGCGAGCCGGTGTTGCTGATGGTGAAGGTGGCGCCGGACAGCTCGTCCGGGGTGATCTTGCTGTCGCGGACCTTGGTGGCCAGCTCGGCGGTCTTCTTCGAGATGCCGGCGATGTTGAGGTCGCCCGCACCCTTGATGACCGGGGTCATCAGACCCTTCTCGGAGTCCACCGCGATACCGATGTTCTCGGTGTCGAAGTAGGTGATGGTGCCCTCGGCCTCGTTGATCCGGGCGTTGACGACCGCGTGGGTCTTCAGCGCCTGGGCGGCGGCCTTGACGAAGAACGGCATCGGGGACAGCTTGACGCCCTCGCGGGCGAGGAAGCCCTCCTTGGCCTTGCCGCGCAGCGACATGATCTTGGTGACGTCCACCTCGACCACGCTGGTCAGCTGGGCCTGCTCGTGCAGGGCCTTCAGCATGTTGTCGCCGATGACCTTGCGCATGCGGGTCATCTTGACCGTCTGGCCGCGCAGGGCGGACGGCGCGGCGGCGGCCTTCGGCGCAGCGGCCGGAGCGGCGGCGGCGACCGGGGCCGGGGCGGCCTTGGCGGCCTCCGCGGCGGCGACGACGTCCTGCTTGCGGATGCGGCCGCCGACGCCGGTACCGGCGACGGAGGACAGCTCGACACCGTGCTCGGCGGCGAGCTTGCGCACCAGCGGGGTGACGTAGGCGTCACCGGCGTCGGCCACCGGGGCAGCCGGCGCGGCCGGGGCGACGGGAGCCGGGGCGGCGACCGGAGCGGGCGCGGCCGGGGCCACCGGGGCCGGGGCGGCGGCGACCGGAGCCGGGGCAACCGGAGCCGGAGCAGCCGGAGCGACCGGGGCTGCCGGAGCGACGGGGGCCGGGGCAACCGGGGCCGGAGCGGCGACCGGAGCCGGAGCGGCCACCGGGGCCGGAGCGGCGGCGACGGCACCCGCGGCACCGATCAGCGCGAGCTGGGCGCCGACCTCGGCGGTCTCGTCCTCGCCGACCAGGATCTTCACCACGACACCGGCGATCGGCGACGGGATCTCGGTGTCGACCTTGTCGGTGGAGACCTCGAGCAGCGGCTCGTCGACCTCGACCGTCTCACCCTCGGCCTTCAGCCAGCGGGTGACGGTGCCCTCGGTGACCGACTCGCCCAGCGCGGGCAGCAGGACCGGGGTGGCGTCGGCAGCCGGAGCCGCCGGGGCGGCAGCGGCGACCGGGGCGGGGGCGGCGGGCGCCTCCACGACCGGGGCCGGGGCGGCGACGGGCGCGGCCTCGGCGACCGGGGCCGCAGCGGCGACCGGGGCACCGGAGCCGTCGTCGATGATCGCCAGCTCGGCGCCGACGTCGACGGTCTCGTCCTCGCCGACCTTGATCGAGGCCAGGATGCCGGAGGCCGGCGACGGGATCTCGGTGTCGACCTTGTCGGTCGACACCTCGAGCAGCGGCTCGTCGACCTCGACACGCTCACCCTCGGCCTTCAGCCAACGGGTGACGGTGCCCTCGGAAACGCTCTCGCCCAGCGCGGGCAGTGTTACTGAGACCGCCATGGTTTCAGCGACTCCTATCAAGTCTTGCGTACTGGAAATGGGGGGTGGTGGCGTGATCAGTCGTGCGCGTGCAGCGGCTTGCCGGCCAGCGCCAGGTGCGCCTCGCCCAGGGCCTCGGACTGGGTCGGGTGCGCGTGGATGAGCTGCGCGACCTCGGCCGGCAGGGCCTCCCAGTTGTAGATCAGCTGAGCTTCGCCGACCTGCTCGCCCATGCGGGCGCCGACCATGTGGACGCCGACCACGGCGCCGTCCTTGACCTGGACGAGCTTGATCTCGCCGGCGGTCTTCAGGATCTTGCTCTTGCCGTTGCCGGCCAGGTTGTACTTGAGGGTGACGACCTTCTCCTTGCCGTACAGCTCGACGGCCTTGGCCTCGGAGATGCCGACGGAGGCCACCTCGGGGTTGGAGTAGGTCACGCGCGGGACGCCGTCGTAGTCGATCGGCACCGGCTTGAGGCCGGCCAGGCGCTCGGCGACCAGGATGCCCTCGGCGAAGCCGACGTGGGCCAGCTGCAGGGTCGGGGCGAGGTCGCCGACGGCCGAGATGGTGGGCACGTTGGTGCGCATGTACTCGTCGACCAGGACGTAGCCGCGGTCCATCGCGACGCCGTTCTCCTCGTAGCCGAGGCCGGACGAGACCGGGCCGCGGCCGATGGCGACGAGCAGCAGGTCGGCGTCGATCTGCTTGCCGTTCTCGGTGGAGACGCGGACACCGGCCTCGGTGTACTCGACGCCCGAGAAGCGGGCCTTCAGCTCGAACTTGATGCCGCGCTTGCGGAACGCGCGCTCCAGCAGCTTGGAGGAGTTCTCGTCCTCCAGCGGGACGAGGTGCGGCAGCGCCTCGACGATGGTGACCTCGACGCCGAAGGACTTCCAGACGGAGGCGAACTCGACGCCGATCACGCCGCCGCCGAGGATGACGGCCGACTTCGGGATGCGGTCGAGCTTGAGCGCGTGGTCCGAGGAGATCACGCGGTTGCCGTCGATCTCCAGGCCCGGGATCGAGCGCGGCACGGAGCCGGTGGCCAGGACGATGTGGCGGCCCTCGATGCGCTGGCCGTTGACGTCCACCGAGGTCTGCGAGGAGAGCTTCCCCGCGCCCTGGATGAAGGTGACCTTGCGGGAGGCGACCAGGCCCTGGAGGCCCTTGTACAGGCCGGCGACGACGTCGTCCTTGTACTTGTGGACGCCGTTGATGTCGATGCCCTGGAAGGTGGCCAGAACGCCGAACTCGGCGGCCTCCTTCGTCTCGTCCGCGATCTCGGCGGCGTGCAGCAGGGCCTTGGTCGGGATGCAGCCGCGGTGCAGGCAGGTGCCACCCAGCTCCCCCTTCTCGACCAGGGCGACGCTCAGGCCCAGCTGAGCGGCGCGGAGCGCCGCGGCGTAACCGCCGCTTCCGCCTCCGAGAATGACTACGTCGAAAACGGTGCTGGCGTCGTTCGCCACGTCACGTCCTCCATGCAATGGGGTGGGTCGCCGGGCCGGTCGCGGTCCGGTGGGTCGGAAGCCTTTGTGAGGCGCCCAGTCGTGCCGGAAATACATCTTCGCACTTGTTCGCGGTGGCTGATGTCCGGGTCCACCCCAGGGGTGTCCCACAGAGCGGTCACCGGGGCGGGAATACCCCCGACGGAAGGGCATCATTGCAGCTCAACGCGGGGTTGACAGCCGCCGGACGGGCGTCGGGGCGGCCCTGCGGCGCCGCGTCTTCCGCAGGGTGGAACAAAGTTTCGCCCGCAGCGAACAGAGGTGCGGGTCGGGGTCCCGGCCTACTCGCGGGTAACCGGCGCCGGAACGTGACGGACCCGCGACGGACCCGCGACGGACCCACGGCGGACCCGCGGCGGACCCGCGCGCGAACGCCGACGGGGGCCCGGCGCACGCGCGCCGGACCCCCGTCGACTCGGGTGCCTGATCAGGCCTTGCCGCCCGCCGCGGTCTGCTCGGCGAACCGGACCAGGGTGCGCACCGCGCTCGCGGTGCCGCCCTTCGGGGTGTAGCCGAACGGAGCGCTCTCGTGGAATGCCGGGCCGGCGATGTCCAGGTGCGCCCAGTCGATGCCCTCGGCCACGAACTCCTTCAGGAACAGGCCGGCCACCAGGCCGCCGCCCATCCGCTCGCCCATGTTCGCCAGGTCGGCGATGGTCGACTCGGTCATGCCCTTGCGCAGCTCGGCCGGCAGCGGCATCGGCCAGGACTGCTCGCCGACCTCGCCCGAGACGGTGTGCAGGGTCGCGCGCAGCTCGTCGTTGTTGGACATCACGCCGAAGGTGCGGTTGCCCAGGGCCAGCACCATGGCGCCGGTCAGGGTCGCCACGTCGACGATGACGTCCGGGTTCTCCTCGCCGGCGCGCACGATCGCGTCGGCCAGCACCAGACGGCCCTCGGCGTCCGTGTTCAGCACCTCGACGGTCTTGCCGCCGTACATGCGCAGCACGTCGCCGGGGCGGGTGGCGGAGCCGGACGGCATGTTCTCGGCCAGCGCCAGCCAGCCGGTCACGTTGACGGCCAGGCCCAGGCGCTTGGCGGCCACCACGGCGGCGAACACGGCGGCGGCGCCGGCCATGTCGCACTTCATGGTCTCGTTGTGGCCGGCCGGCTTCAGCGAGATGCCGCCCGAGTCGTAGGTGATGCCCTTGCCGATGAAGGCCAGCGTGGCCTTCGCCTTCGGGTGGGTGTAGGCCACCTTCACCAGCCGCGGCGGGTTGGCCGAGCCGTTGCCGACGCCCAGCAGGCCGCCGAAGCCGCCCTTGAGCAGCGCCTTCTCGTCGAGCACCTCGACCTTGAGGCCGTGCTCCTTGCCGGCCGCCTGGGCGATCGCGGCGAAGCTCTTCGGGTTCAGGTCGTTCGGCGCGGTGTTGACCAGGTCACGGGCCCGGTTCATCTCCTCGCCGACCGCGGCGGCGCGCTCCACGGCCGCCTTGGCGTCCTTGCTGCCCTTGCGGGGGGCCAGCACGACCAGCTCGCCGACCGGCTCCTTGCCGCTGCCGTCGGCCTTGTAGGTGCCGAAGGCGTACGAGCCGAGCAGGCCGCCCAGCGCGACGGCCTCGACCTCGTCCGCGGACTCGGCCGGCAGGGCCAGCGCGGCCTTCTTGGCGCCGGCCAGGGTGCGGGCGGCGACACCAGCGGCGCGGCGCAGCGCCTCCAGCTGGTAGCCGGTCTCGGCGGCCTCGCCGAGGCCGACCGCGAGCACGAGCGCGGCCTTCAGGCCGGCGGGGGAGGGCACCTTGACGGCCTCGCCCTCGGCGCCGGTCGCGCCCAGGGTGCTGAGGACCTCGGTCAGCTTGCCCTCGAACGCCTCGTTCACGGCCTCGGAGCCGGGGGCCAGCACGATGCCCTTGGGGCCCTTGGCGACACCGACCACCAGGGCGTCCGCGCGCAGCGAGGCGGCGGAGGAGGTGCTCACAGACAATGCAGTCACGTAATGCGTCCTGTTCTTTCGCGGTCCACGGCCGGTTGCGGCGAGGCTGCCGCACCGGCGCAACCCGCCGTCGCAGGCCGGACCGCCCGGCACGCCCCGGGTCCGGGCCCCCTGGCGCGCGCACCCGCGCAGGTCGCGGCCACGCACACCAGAGGCCCCGGCTCCTCGGGTCAGGCCGGGCGGGCAGGACCTGCGACGGTGCAGGGCTGCGGTGCTCCCCGCATGGTAGTCCGCATGGTGGGATCACGCGCCGCCCGGTGTCAGCCGAGCAACGCCAGGGCGAACAGCGAAGCGGTCGCGGCGGTTTCCGCCATCGCGCCGAGCACGTCCCCGGTGATTCCGCCGAACCGCCGTACGCAGCGCCGGAGCAGCAGCTGGGCGCAGCCCACGCCGAGCACAACGGCCGTGGGGAGACGAAGGGTTGACGATCCGTCAAACAGTCCGAGGGCGGCCAGGGCGAGCGCCGCGGCGGCCGTCCCCGCGACCGCTCCGGCGGGTGCCACGGTGCCCGCCACCATCGCGCCCAGGCCGCCCGGCCGGGCGGCCGGCACCGACCGCAGGCAGCCCCAGGCGAGCGCGCACCGCGCGGTCACCGCCGACGCCAGCACCGCGAGCGCGCCGCGTGCGGTCGACTCGGCGAACTGTCCGGCCAGCGCCGCGATCTGGGCCAGCAGCACGAGAAGGAGGGTCAGGACGCCGAACGGGCCGATGTCGGACTGCTTCATGATGCGCAGCGCGTCCTCGGCCGGCTTCCCGCTGCCCAGGCCGTCGGCCACGTCCGCCAGGCCGTCCAGGTGCAGCCCCCGGGTGAGCGCGGCCAGCACCCCCACCGCCGCCACCGCCCCGAGCAGCCCGCCGGCCCGCCAGGCCACCAGTGACCCCGCCCCGGCGGCCACCGCGCCGAGCACCAGCCCCACCACCGGGGCCGCCGTCATCGCCCGCGCCGCCGCGGCCCGGTCCCACCGCTCCACCCGCACCCGCAGCACGGACAGCGTCCCGAACCCGAACCGGAGCCCCTCGGCCCAACTGGCGCCCTGCACGACGTGTTTCCCTCCGAACGGAAGCGCCCCGTCCGATGTGCCGGACGGGGCGCCATGATCCTGGTGCCACAGGTTGCCGCGGGTTGCTACATCCGCCGCAGCAGGTCCGCCGCCGAGGGCAGCTTCGGCTGCTCCTTCGGCGCCGACGGCACGAACGGCCGCGGGGCCTCGTCCGCGAGCGCGTCGCCCGCGGCCTGGAGCAGCGGCAGGGCCAGCAGCGCGCCGAGGCCCTCGCCCATGGTGATCCCCTGGTCCTGCAGCGGCGTCAGGGTGAGCCGGTCGTAGGCCTTGGCCTGGGCGGGCTCGCCGCTGGACTGCCCGGCCCGCCACCACTCCGGCGCCCGGAAGGCGATCCGCTGCGCGACCAGCGCGCAGGCCGCCGAGACGACGCCGTCCAGCACCACCGGGAGCCGTCGCACCGCGGCCTGGAGCAGGAAGCCGGTGATCGCCGCGAAGTCGGCCCCGCCGGTGGCGCCGAGCAGCGCCAGCTGGTCGCCCAGGACGGGCCGGGCCCGCCGCAGGGAGTCGCGGATGGTGGCGCACTTGACCATCCAGACCCGGTCGTCGACGCCCGAGCCGCGCCCGGTGACGGCGGCCGCGTCCGTTCCGCACAGCGCGCCGACCAGGACGGCGGCGACGGTGGTGGCGCCGACGCCGAGGTCGCCGAGCAGCACCAGGTCGGTGCCGGCGTCGGCCTCCTCGTCGGCGACGGCCATGCCGGCCCGGAAGGCCCGCGCGGTCTCCGCGGGGGTGAGCGCGTCCTCGACGTCGATCCGGCCGGAGCCGCGCCGGATCCGGTGGGTGACCACGTCGTCCGGGAAGTCGGCGGGGTCGGCGTCCACCGCGACGTCGACGACCCGCACCTCGGCGCCGTAGCGCCGGGCCAGCCGGGTGACCGGCGCGGTGCCGTCCAGGACGGCGCGCACCCGCGCGGCGGTGCCGCCCTTGGCGGGCAGCCGGGACACCCCGAGCGCGGCCACGCCGTGGTCGGCGGCGAACAGCAGCACCTTGGGGGCCGACACCGGCCGCACGGGGGATCGCCCCTGTACGGACGACAGCCAGCTACCCAGCTCCTCCAGCTTGCCGAGCCCGCCGCGCGGCCGGCCGGCCTCCTGCCAGCGTTCCTCGGCGGCCCGTCGGGCGCTCTCGTCGGGGCGCTCGACGAGCGAGGAGAACGTATCGAGATCCACGGTCGTGTCCATCGTCCGGAAGGCTACACGCCGCAGATGTTCAGGCGGCGGCTGGCTTGACGGTCAGAACCTGCCCGGCCACGACCAGCAGCACACGCTCGGAGGCGTCCGCCACGGCCATGTTCAGCCGGCCCAGGGTGTCGCGGAAGCGCCGGCCTGCGGCGGTCGCCGGGACGACGCCCATCCCGACCTCGTTGCTGACCGCGACGGCCGTGCGCCCGGTGGCCGCCCAGGCCCGCGCCAGGGCCTCGCAGCGCCGCTGGACGGCGGCCTCCCCACCCGCCGCCCAGACCGCGTCGTCCCAGGCGCCGCACTCGTCCATCACGGCGGTCAGCCACAGCGCCAGGCAGTCGACCAGCACCGGCGCCGGGTCGGTCCGGTCGGCCAGCACGGCCTCCAGGTCGCAGGTCTCGGCGGTGCGCCAGCTCGCCGGCCGCCGCTCGCGGTGCAGCGCGACCCGCTGGGCCCACTCGGCGTCGCCGTCCCGGGTGCCGCCGGTGGCCACGTACAGGACGTCCGGGTGGTCGGCGAGCAGCTGCTCGGCCCGGGTGGACTTGCCGGAGCGGGCGCCGCCGAGCAGCAGTGTGCGGGGGAGCGGGTGGTGGATCGCCATGCCGCCCATCCTGCCCGACCGGGCATCCGGAGCGTCCGGCCAGGCATACGGAAGATCGGGCCGGGCAGGCTAAGGTGCGCAGCACGCAGGCAGCGTCGTCGGTGGGAGGAGCCGGGCATGGTCTGGACGTGGCGGTACGAGAAGGCGGACGGCACCGCGGTGGTGCCGGAGGGCGCGCAGGAGGAGTTCGCGGGCCAGGGGGACGCCGAGACCTGGATCGGGGAGTCCTGGAAGCAGCTCGCCGAGGACGGCATCGACACGGCGGTCCTGCTGGACGACGACCGGGTGATCTACTCGATGAGCCTGCACGAGGCGTAACCGCCGTCGCGGGGCCGCTACTTGGCCCCGACCACGTGCAGCAGCGCGGCGACCTGCCGGTACGGGTCGGTGCGGCCGGCCCGGTCCTCGGCCTCCAGCAGCTGGGCTAGCTGCCGCCCGTCCACCGGCGGGGCCGCGTCGTCGGGCGCGTTGTCGGTGAAGACCCGTACGCCGTACCAGTGCTTCAGCGGCACCGACACCTCGGAGAGGGTGACGGTGAGGTCGGCGAGGCGGTCGGCGCGGGCGGCCAGCCCGAGCCGGTTGTAGTACCGGTCGCTCTCGAAGGCGTGCAGGGCGGCCCGCCAGTCCCCGGCGGCGGCGGGCCGCAGGGCGAGCGCGTCGCGGTTGCGGACCAGCAGCGAGAGCAGCCCGCCCGGGGCCAGCAGCCGGGCCAGCGAGGCGATCATCGGGTCGGGGGCGGGCAGGTACATCAGGACGCCGTGGCAGAGCACCACGTCGAAGCTGCGCGGGCCGAACCAGCGCCCGCACTGGTGGGCGTCGCCGCTGAGCAGTTGCAGCCGGCCGGCGACCTCCGGCGGTTCCTCGGCGAGCGCCCCCTGGGCGACGCCGAGCGCGACCGGGTCGGAGTCGATGCCGGTGACGTAGTGGCCGGCCCGGGCCAGGCGCAGCGCCTGGGTGCCCTGGCCGCAGCCGATGTCGAGGACGCGCTGCGCGGTGCGGCCGGCCAGTTGCTCGGCGAGCTGCCGGGAGACCAGCTCCTGGCGGACGAAGTTGCGCAGTCCGCCGAGCCGGTCCAGCCAGGCGCCGGTACCGCCGGCGAAGGAGCCGCTGCGCGAGGGCAGCCGGCGCTCCTGGCCGATCCGGTCGTGGCCGCCGTCCCCCTGCCCCGGCAACGCGTACAGGCCGGGCCCCTCCCAGGAAGGCGGGGCCCAGCCGGAGTCCACCGGTTCGGCGGTCAGGGCTTCTCCCCGCGCCGCACCTGCGGCTTGGGCAGTCGCAGCCGGCGCATCTGCAGGATGCGCATCAGGCCGTAGGCGACCGCGCCGCGGGTGTTCTGGCCGGCGAAGCGCTCGGCGAACTGCTTGCGCAGACCGAAGCCGAGGCGGACGAAGTCCAGGATCACCAGCACGAAGAACAGCAGGAACAGCAGCGTGGACAGCAGCTGGATGGCGGGCACCTTGATGATGCTCAGCACCAGGATGACCACGGCGGCGGGCAGGAAGAACTCGGCGAGCGACCAGCGGGCGTCCACGTAGTCGCGGGCGAACTTGCGCACCGGGCCCTTGTCACGGGCCGGCAGGTGGCGCTCGTCGCCCTCCATCAGCGCGGTGCGCTGCTTCTCGCGCTCGGAGCGCATCCGCTCGCGGGCCTGGCGGGCGGCCTCCTTGCGGTCCTTGGGCACCGTCACCCGGGTACGCCGGTGGGCCTCGGCCTCACTGCGCTTGGGCGTTGGCCGGCCCTTCTTGGCCTGGGGGTGGCGGGTCTCGTCCGGCTTCTCCAGCACGGTGGCGGAGGCGGCTGCATCATCTGAACGGCGTCGGAACACACCACCAGCGTACGGGGTGCCGGGCGGCTTCTCGGGGTCCCCTCGGACCCAAACGCGTATCGATCCGCGAGGTCGGCCGCCCGCCGGGGTTTCCCGGCCCCTTCCCGTAGGGGATCAATCGGATGGACTATGGAGGGGATGAGAGGCGGATCCACCCGGGGGAGGAGGAACTCCGCTGGTCGCTGTAGCAGTCTTGTAGCAGGCAGGTGCACTGCGGCGACGGGCTCGCTGCACATACACTCGTCGTGTCTGGTATCGAGATAGAGACCGCAGGCCGGAGAAGGGGGCACCCGAGGCCCATGAGCGACGGAATCATGAAGCGTATGGGGTTGATCTTCCGCTCCAAGGCGAACAAGGCCTTGGATCGGGCGGAGGATCCCCGAGAGACGCTCGACTACTCCTACCAGAAGCAGCTCGAACTGCTGCAGAAGGTACGGCGTGGCGTCGCGGACGTCGCGACCTCGCGCAAGCGCCTGGAACTCCAGCTGACCCAGCTCCAGCAGCAGTCGGCGAAGTACGAGGACCAGGGCCGCAAGGCGCTGTCCCTGGGCCGTGAGGACCTCGCGCGCGAGGCGCTGACCCGCCGGGCCAACATGCAGTCCCAGATCACCGACCTGGAGACGCAGTACCAGGCCCTCCAGGGCGAGGAGGAGAAGCTCACGCTCGCCTCCCAGCGGCTGCAGGCCAAGGTGGACGCCTTCCGCACCAAGAAGGAGACCATCAAGGCCACGTACACCGCCGCTCAGGCGCAGACCCGCATCGCCGAGTCCTTCTCCGGGATCTCGGAGGAGATGGGCGACGTCGGCCTGGCCATTCAGCGGGCCGAGGACAAGACGGCCCAGATGCAGGCCCGGGCCGGTGCGATCGACGAGCTGCTGGCGTCCGGTGCGCTCGATGACGCGAGCGGTCTCGGCCGCAAGGACGACATCGAGGCCGAGCTGGAGCGAGTGGCCGGCGGCACCGACGTCGAGCTGGAGCTGGCCCGGATGAAGGCCGAGCTGGGGGGCCCGTCCTCCGGTCCGGCCGCGATCGAGCAGGGCAAGCCGCAGCAGCCGCAGGCCCACCCCCAGCAGGACACCCCGCGCATCAACTACAACAAGTGATCTGAGCTCCATCCCACGAACCAGGGAGACGCACGGCATGATCATGAGGGTCATGGGTGAGGGGCAGTACGAGGTGGGCGAGGCCCATCTGAACCTGCTCAACGAGCTCGACTCCGAGCTCGTCACCGCAGTGGAGTCGGGGGACGAGGAGCACTTCCGTCGCGCCTACGGCAAGCTGCTGGACGCGGTGAAGCAGTTCGGCACTCCGGTGCCGCTGGATTCACTGGCGCCGTCCGAGCTGATCCTGCCGAGCGCCGAGGCGACGATCGACGAGGTCCGCGAGATGTTGATGGCCGACGGCGAGGGTGTGATCCCGGGCTACCCCGAGTAGCCGCCGCGGCCGGTGCCAGACGAAAGGGCGGGTCCCCTCCGGTGGGAGGGGACCCGCCCTTCGTCGTGTCGCCGTGTTCCGGCGGCCGGGTCGGGCCGGGCCGGCTACGGCAGGGCCAGCATCCGGTCCAGCGCCGCCTTGGCGTACTTCTCGGTCTCCGGGTCGACGGTGATCACGTTCGGCACCCGGCCCTCGACCAGCGACTCCAGCGCCCAGACGAGGTGCGGCAGGTCGATCCGGTTCATGGTGGAGCAGAAGCAGACCGTCCGGTCCAGGAAGACGATCTCCTTGTCCGGGTGGGCCTTGGCCAGGCGGCGGACCAGGTTCAGCTCGGTGCCGATGGCCCACTTGGAGCCGGGCTCGGCGGCGTCCAGCGCCTTGATGATGTACTCGGTCGAGCCCACCATGTCGGCGGCCGAGACGACCTCGTGCTTGCACTCGGGGTGCACCAGCACGGTGACGCCGGGGATCCGCGCGCGCACGTCGTTCACCGAGTCCACGCTGAACCGGCCGTGCACCGAGCAGTGGCCGCGCCACAGGATCATCTTGGCGTCCCGCAGCTGCTCGGCGGTCAGGCCGCCGTTCGGCTTGTGCGGGTTGTACAGGACGCAGTCGTCCAGCGAGAGGCCCAGATCGCGCACCGCGGTGTTGCGGCCGAGGTGCTGGTCGGGCAGGAACAGCACCTTCTGGCCCTGCTCGAAGGCCCACTCCAGGGCGCGCTCGGCGTTGGAGGAGGTGCAGATGGTGCCGCCGTGCTTGCCGGTGAAGGCCTTGATGTCGGCGGAGGAGTTCATGTACGAGACCGGGACGGTGACGTCGGCTATGCCGGCGTCGGTCAGCACGTCCCAGCACTCGGCGACCTGCTCGGCGGTGGCCATGTCGGCCATCGAACAGCCGGCCGCGAGGTCCGGGAGGACGACCTGCTGGGCGTCGCCGGTCAGGATGTCGGCGGACTCGGCCATGAAGTGCACGCCGCAGAAGACGATGTACTCGGCCTCCGGGCGGGCCGCCGCGTCGCGCGCGAGCTTGAAGGAGTCGCCGGTGACGTCGGCGAACTCGATCACCTCGTCGCGCTGGTAGTGGTGTCCGAGGATGAAGACCCGGTCACCGAGCGCGGCCTTGGCGGCGCGGGCGCGCTCGACGAGGTTCGGGTCGGAGGCCGGGGGGAGGTCGCCGGGGCACTCGACGCCGCGCTCGCTGTTCGGGTCGGCCTCGCGGCCGAGCAGCAGCAGAGCGAGCGGCGTCGGAGTGGGGTCGACGCCGTGGGTCTCGGTGATGGTGGTGGTCACGGGCGGGTGCCCTTCTGTGCGGCCGATCAAGCCTGAAGCCTTTTCGTCTATCTGACGCTATCTATGATAACCGGTTAGCGTCAGAGTGACGATGGCCATCCTGTCGATGTGACGAGAACCGCTCGCCGAATCGGACCCCCGGCGGAGCCGGATGACCGTTTTGGGGTGGTCCTCGCGTGGCCGAATCGATATCCGGCCGGGCCCGGGTATGGCTGAGGCCATGAAGGCAATCGCGATCAACCGCTACGGCGGCCCCGAAGTCGTCGAGTACACCGACCTGCCCGACCCCAAGGTCGGCCCGGACTCGGTCCTGGTGCAGATGCGGGCGGCCGGGGTGAACCCGGTGGACTGGAAGATCCGGGACGGCGCCCTGGACGGCCTGCTGGACGTGCACTTCCCGCTCGTCATGGGCTGGGACCTGGCCGGCGTGGTCCGCGCCGTCGGCGGCGGCGTCACCGAGTTCGCGCCCGGCGACGAGGTCTACGGCTACGTCCGCAAGGACACCGTCGAGCACGGCACCTACGCCGAACTCGTCTCCGCCCCGGTCCGCACCCTCGCCCGCAAGCCGGCCGCACTGGACTGGGCCCAGGCCGGCGGCCTGCCGCTGGCCGGGCTCACCGCGCTGCAGAGCCTCAAGGCGCTGCGGCTGCGGGCGGGGGAGACCCTGCTGGTGCACGCCGCGGCCGGTGGGGTCGGGCACCTGGCCGTCCAGATCGCCCGGGCCCTCGGCGCCCGGGTGATCGGCACCGCGGGCGAGCGCAACCACGACTACCTGCGCGGCCTCGGCGCCGAGCCGGTGCTCTACGGCGAGGGCCTGGCCGACCGGGTCCGGGCGCTCGCCCCGGGCGGGGTCGACGCGGCCCTCGACCTGGTCGGCCACGGCGCCGTCCCGCTCTCGGCGAGCCTGGTGGCGGACCAGAGCCGGATCGCCTCGATCACCGACTTCGGGGTGAAGGCCCTCGGCGGCCACTACGTCTGGGTCCGCCCGGACGCCGCGGACCTCGCCGAACTGGCCGCGCTGGCCGACGACGGCCGGCTGACCGTCACCGTCGCCTCCACCTTCCCGCTCGCCCAGGCGGCCTCCGCCCAGGCGCTCAGCGCCGAGGGCCGCACCCGGGGCAAGATCGTCCTGCTGGCCGACTGACGGCGGACCGGCTGCCGACCGGCGGCGGACCACCGGCCGTCATCTGCGAGCGGTGAACTCGCTCCTGACATCCGCCAGAATGGTTGGCGAACCGTTTCGGCAGCCGCCCCTACCGCCCTCCGTCCGAGGGCCGCCGCCCGAGGCCGCAACCGACCCGTACGACCCGTGGAGCCCCGCACCGATGACCAGCAGCCGAGCGCACGAGGTGGTCGGGGCCGACCTGGACGAGACCGACCGGCTCCTGCTCGCCCGGCTCGGCCGCGACGGCCGCGCCTCGTACGCCGAGATCGGCCTCCAGGTCAACCTCTCCGCCACCGCCGTGCGCCGCCGGATCGACCGGCTGCGGGCGCGCGGCGTGGTGCGGGGCTTCACCGTGGTGCTCGACCCGTCGGTGCTCGGCTGGCAGACCGAGGCCTTCGTCGAGGTCTACTGCCGCGAGCGGACCGCCCCCGAGGAGATCCTCGCCAGCCTGCGCCAGTTCCCCGAGGTGATCGCCGCCTGGACGGTCACCGGAGACCCGGACGCCCTGGTCCACCTGCGCGCCGCCGACATGCGCCACCTGGAGGCCGTCATCGAGCGCATCCGCCGCGAGCCCGGCGTCCAGCGCAGCCGCTCCTCGGTCGTCCTCTCCCAGCTCATCGGTTGAGGCGCGCCCGTCCGGCCCCCTCCGGCCGGTGCGCAGGAATCCTGCGCGGACCGGCCCGAAGACGCCCGAAAGCTGCCTGACCAGCCGGGTTCCGACGCGCGGCGAACCCCTCCCGCTGCCTACGCTGATCACGTCCGGTCCACGCGGTGAACCGCCCCGCCGACCGGGCATCCCCCGACATCCCACAGCCGAGAGGGACAGCCGTGTCCGCAGCCCCCGACCGCATGCACCGGCCCGACAACGAACTGGTCGACCTGGTTTTCGACTACATGCGGGACCGGCTGCAGTACGACCCCGTCCCGCTCGACCACCCCGGTGACGGCGAGCACCTGCGCGCCCAGTTGGCCGGTCTGCTGAACGCGGACGGCAACGCCCCCGCCGACGTGCTCAAGCTCTACGACCACGAGCTGTCCCGCGCGGTGATCTCCGCCGACAGCCCGCGCTACCTGTCGTTCATCCCGTGCGCCCCGACCAAGGCCGCGCTGCTCTTCGACATGGTGGTCTCCTGCGCGTCCCTGCAAGGCATCTCCTGGCTGGAGGCGGCCGGCGCGATCGCCGCCGAGAACCAGGTGCTGCGCCTGATCGCCGACCGCGCCGGCCTGCCCGCCTCGGCCGGCGGCACCTTCGTCTCCGGCGGCTCCGCGGGCAACCTCTCCGCCCTCGTCGTCGCCCGCGACACCGCCCGCCGCAAGCTGGGCGTCGGGCCGGAGGCGCGGCTGCGGATCGCCGTCGCCGACCAGGTCCACTCCTCGGTCAAGAACACCTTCAACATCATCGGCGTCGAGGCCTTCAAGGTCCCCACCGTGAACCGCCGGTTCACCGGCGAGGCGCTGCGCGCCGCGCTGGCCGCCGACCCGAACCCGGAGACCGTTATCGCGGTCGTGGGCACGGCCGGGACGACCAACGAGGGCATCGTCGACGACCTCAAGGGCCTGGCCGAGGTCGCCCGCGAGCGGGACCTGTGGTTCCACGTCGACGGCGCCTACGGCGGCGCGGGCCTGTTCGCCCCCTCGGTGCGCGAGCGCTACAACGGCATCGAGCACGCCGACTCCTTCGTCGTCGACCCGCACAAGTGGCTGTTCGCCCCCTTCGACTGCGCCGCGCTGATCTACCGCAACCCGCAGCTCGCCCGGGCCGTGCACACCCAGGACGCCTCCTACCTCGACGTCCTGCACACCGAGGGCGACGAGTGGAACCCCACCGACTACGCCTACCACCTCACCCGGCGCGCCCGCGGCCTGCCGCTGTGGTTCTCCCTCGCCGTCCACGGCACCCAGGCCTACACCGACGCCATCGAGGCCGGCCTCACGCTCGCCAGGGACACCGCCCAGCTCATCCGCGACACCGACCACCTGGAGCTGCTGTTCGACCCGCAGCTCTCGGCCGTCTGCTTCAAGCGCAAGGGCTGGACCAACGAGGACTACTACCGCTGGTCGCAGCAGCTGCTCGCGGACCAGATCGGCTTCGTCACCCCCACCGGTTGGGACGGCGAGACGGTCGCCCGCTTCGCCTTCCTGCACCCGGGCACGACGATGGACATGGTCCGGGAGATCCTCGACACCATGGCCTGATCGGCCCCGGTGACCCGTGGCCCCCGCCGGAGCAGGCAGCCGGCGGGGGCCACGTCGTCCGTCCCGTCGTCCCGTCGTTCACAGGAAGGCGCCGCTCGGCAGGTACGGCGCCGGCGGCCGCATCCCGCGCAGCCCGACGAAGCCCCGGCTCTGCGGGGTCAGCCCCACCTCCAGGCCGACGTCCAGCGCCCACTCCTGCTCGGCGGTCAGGAACTCCACCCGCGCCTCGACCCCGTCCGGCACCCGGGCCAGCGCCTCGCGCAGCAGCCGGGCGGCGATCCGCTTGGTGGTGGCCGCCAGCAGCTTCACCTCGCCGCCGTCCCGGTAGCAGTAGCCGCTGCCGGCCAGCGCGTCGGCGATCAGCAGTTCCTCGAAGTGGCCCAGCATCAGCTCGTGGTCCGGGCCGTGCGCGGACCCGCGCAGCCGCCGGTCCACCGAGTCCAGCAGGTACCGGTGGACGGCGCCGCCCCGGTGCACCGGGATGTCCCCCGGGTCGAGCAGCCCGGCCCGGTCCACCCGCCCGGTCAGCCGCATCGCCGGGTGCAGGGTGAACCCGGCCAGCCGGTAGCGGCGGACCGCCGCCGGGGACGCCGACGCGCAGACCATCCCGCGCAGGCAGCCCCGCGAGTGCGCCGCCGCCCGTTCCAGCAGCAGCCGCCCGACGCCCTTGCCCTGCGCCTGCGGCCGGACCGCGAACAGGGACGGCGCCCACAGGCCCTCCCGGCGCATCGACAGCACCGCGCCGACCGGCTCCCCGCCGCTCTCCGCCAGCCAGCAGCCCTCCGGGTCGGTGCGCGCCAGATGTCTCGTCCGGGCCAGCTGCAGCGGGGTCGGCACGGCCGCCGGACCGGGCAGGGCCGGATCGGCGAACGCGGCGAGGGAGAGCTCCTGGACGGCCTCCGCGTCGGCGGCGGTGTCCCTGACCTGGCGCAGGATCATGGCCACCATCCTGGCGTCCGCCGGCCCGGCCCGGGGCCGGTTCCCCGGATTCCGCGGCTCGGGCGGTGACCCGCCCTCCCGGGTTGTGCGAGCATGGGGAGCGTAGGGGACACGGGTGGCACACCCGGCCCACGGAAATTCCGCCACCAGCAAGCCGACGAAGACAATCGCCGTTCGGGAAATGAATCCGGACGGCCGTTGGTTGGCACTGGGGGCAAACCGTCGTCAAAGACCGGGAGAAAGCAGATGACCGTCCAGGACGAGACCACCGTCGAGAGTGGCATCCTCCTTACCGATGCCGCCGCGGCCAAGGTCAAGGGCCTGCTGGAGCAGGAGGGCCGCGACGACCTCGCACTTCGCGTCGCCGTCCAGCCCGGTGGCTGCTCCGGCCTGCGTTACCAGCTGTTCTTCGACGAGCGCTCGCTCGACGGCGACGTGCTCAAGGACTTCGACGGTGTCAAGGTCGTCACCGACCGGATGAGCGCCCCGTACCTGGGCGGCGCCACCGTCGACTTCGTCGACACCATCGAGAAGCAGGGCTTCACGATCGACAACCCGAACGCCACCGGCTCCTGCGCCTGCGGCGACTCGTTCAGCTAGGCCTGAGCAGCACCGCTCGACGCTCGTTCGAGCCGCGGTACGGAGGCGGGGGGGGGGGGGGGGGGGGGGGGGGGGCCCCGCGTCCCCACACATGTCCTGGCTTCCTTGGTTTTTTGTGTCCTCTGCCGTTACACCTTTGCGTACCCGCCTATGC
>NZ_JBHVWW010000009.1:49955-110444 GCF_042882025.1 Kitasatospora sp. NPDC058243 | reverse complement strand
CTGCTGATCCTATCGTCAGATCCGAAACAAACACCCCCCCCTCACACCGGCGAACCCACCGGCGACGAAGCCACCCCAGGCCCCCCCCCCCGCCCCCGCCTCCGCGTTCCACACCGTTGTCGCGGCTACTGGGTCGTCGCGGCTACTGGCCGGCGACGTCCGGAGTGACCGGGTCCGGCCCCATGTGCGGATCGGCCTCCAGCGGCACGTTCTGGCCGCTCGACTGGTCGGTCACCGTCCGCCCGGCCAGCGGCGAGCGCAGATCGGCGGTCACCGACTGCCGCTTGGCCAGCGCGTTGCAGACCTGCCCGGGCTGCACCGGCGCCGCCACCACGATCCTGACGTCCACCCGGCCGGGGTGCGACTCGTCCGCCTTCAGCGCGTACTTCTGGCAGACCCCGCCGAAGAAGTAGACGGTGAGCCCGTTGCTGCCGTCCACCCGGTAGGAGACCGCCGGGCGCGCCCCCGACCCGGCCGGGTCGGGCTCGCCCACCGCGATCCCGGGGCCCGGGGGAGTGCCCCCGGAGCCGGCCGTCGACGGCTGCCCGGGGGCGGGCGAGGCCGGGGTGGGGGCCCACTTGGTCGGCGGCGTCTGGCCGGGCTGGTCCGACGTGGCCGACGGGCTCGCCGCCGGAGCCGTCGGAGCCGGCGCGGACGGGGCGCCGGAGGACGCCGGGGCCTCCGGGGAGGCGCTCGCGCCCGCCGAGGTCGTGGCCGCGCCGCCCGCCGCCGCGTCCGAGGAGGTCTTGCCGTCCCCGTTGCACCCGGCCACCGTCACCACCGCCGCCAGCGCCAGGCCCGCCAGGGCCACCGCCCGCCGACCGCGCCGGGGCATCGTCTCCAGGTCCATCTGCACATCCTCCCGAGGGCTCAGCGGTGCCGCCCGCTCGGCCGCTCCGCGCGGATGTGACGTGACCCGGTCGGATCCGGTTCCACCCGCCCCGGGCCGGGGCGGGCGCCGGGTCACATGCCGTACTCGGCCATCCCGGCGACCAGCCGCTGCGCGTCGGACGGCACCCGGAACCCCTCCCGGGCGGGCGCGGCCGGCTCGGGACCGGTCGCCAGCAGCGGCCAGAACCGGCGCAGCCGCCGGGACGAACTCACCAGCGCGTCGAGGCTCTCGCCGTCGGCTTCGGTCCGGAGGGCGGACAGCGGGGCGTGGCTGGGCATCATCGGGCATCGCTCCGATCCATGGCCGTGGCCGCACTGCCACGGTCGACGACGGGGCCCGCCCGGCTCGGCGGGGCCCCTGCTGCCGACCCTAGGCCGGGGTTCGGCCCACCCACCAGTGCTACCCGGAGGTAGTACACGTTCGACGGTGACGGGTGCCACGATGGCACTGCGGGCCGGCGGATTGCGGCGGTCTTGCTGCCGCCCGCCCCGAGCCCGGTACCGTGTGTGGGTTCACCCGTGCTTGCCCGTTGGCCCCGCAGCCATCCTGAGGAGACCTCCCGTGCGTATCGCCGTCGCCGGCTCGATCGCCACCGACCACCTGATGACGTTCCCCGGTCGGTTCGCCGACCAGCTCGTCGCCGAGCAGCTGCACACCGTGTCGCTGTCCTTCCTGGTCGACACCCTGGACATCCGCCGCGGCGGAGTCGCGCCGAACATCGCGTTCGGCATGGGCGTGCTCGGGCTCCGCCCGATCCTGGTCGGCGCGGCCGGCGCGGACTTCGCCGAGTACCGCAGCTGGCTGGAGCGCAACAACGTGGACTGCAACTCCGTCCACATCTCCGAGACCCGGCACACCGCCCGCTTCATGTGCACCACGGACGAGGACCACAACCAGATCGCCTCGTTCTACACCGGTGCCATGGCGGAGGCCCGCAACATCGAGCTCAAGCCGATCGCCGACCGCGTCGGCGGCCTCGACCTCGTCCTGATCGGTGCCGACGACCCGCAGGGCATGGTCCGCCACACCCAGGAGTGCCGCACCCGGGGCTTCGCCTTCGCCGCCGACCCCTCCCAGCAGCTGGCCCGCCTGGACGGCGACGACATCCGCGACATCGTCGACGGCGCCGCGTACCTCTTCACCAACGAGTACGAGGCCGCACTGATCGAGAGCAAGACCGGCTGGGACGCCGAGGAGATCCTCACCCGGGTCGGCACCCGGATCACCACCCTGGGCAGCAAGGGCGTGCGGATCGAGCGCAAGGGCGAGGCGGCGATCCTGGTCGGCTGCGCCGCCGAGGAGGCGAAGGTCGACCCGACCGGCGTCGGCGACGCCTTCCGGGCCGGCTTCCTGACCGGCCTGTCCTGGCAGCTCGACCTGGAGCGCGCCGCCCAGCTCGGCTGCATGCTCGCCACCCTGGTGATCGAGACCGTCGGCACCCAGGAGTACGAGCTGCGCCCGACCGCCTTCCTGAAGCGCTTCGAGGACGCCTACGGCGCCGAGGCCGCCGCGGACGTCCGCGCGCACCTGGTCAAGTAGTCCGCCGGACGACGAGGTAGGCCGAGCCCCGGTCGCCGCCGTAGTCGGCGGCCGGGGCCTCGCCCGCGTACTCCTGACCGCGCATCCCGCACCAGGCCGGGATGTCCAGCCGGGCCGCCTCGTCGTCCGCGAGCACGGCGACCGTGCCGCCCTCCGGCACCTCGCCGATCCGCTTCGCCAGCTCGATCACCGGCAGCGGGCAGCGCTTGCCCAGCGCGTCGATCACCAGCAGGGGCCCGGCCGCCGGCTCCGGCTCCGGGGCCGGCAGGTCCAGCCCGAGCGGCGCCCGGACGCCCGCGACCAGCTCCGGCAGCACGGTGAGGAAGCGTTCGACGTCGGCCTCGGCCGTCCCGGGCGGCAGCGAGACCCGGACGTTCCCCTCGGTGAGCACCCCCATCGCGGCCAGCACATGGCTCGGCGTCAGGGTGGAGGAGGTGCAGGAGGAGCCGGAGGAGACCGCGAAGCCCGCCCGGTCCAGTTCGGTGAGCAGCACCTCGCCGTCCACGTACAGGCAGGAGAAGGTGACGATGTGCGGCAGCCGCCGCACCGGGTCGCCGACCACCTCCACCTCGGGCACCAGCTGCGGCACCCGGGCCCGGATGCGCTCCACCAGCGCGTGGAGCCGGGCGTTCTCCCGCGCGGCCTCGGCCCGGACGGCCCGCAGCGAGGCGGCCGCGGCGACGATCGCCGGGACGTTGACGTAGCCGGGCACCCGCCCGCCCTCGCGTTCGTCGGCCGGCAGCGGCGAGGCGTACCGGACGCCCTTGCGCACCGCCAGCACCCCGACGCCGGGCGGCCCGCCCCACTTGTGCGCGCTGGCGGTCAGCAGCGACCAGCCGGCCGGGACGTCCATCCGCCCGACGCTCTGCGCCGCGTCGACCAGCAGCGGGACACCGGCCTCGCGGCAGTGTCCGGCGACCTCGCCGACCGGCTGGACCGTCCCCACCTCGTGGTTGGCGCTCTGCAGGACGGCCAGCGCGGTGTCCGCGCGCAGCAGCGCGGCGAACACGTCCGGGTCGACCCGGCCGGCGCGGTCCACCGGCACCACCGAGACGGTGCCCCCGCCCGCCTCCTGACGCTCGGCGACGTGCAGCACGCTGGAGTGCTCGACCGCCGAGTGCACCAGGTGGCCGCCGCGCCGCCGGTGGCCGGCCAGCGCGCCCAGCATGCCGAGTTGCACCGCCTGCGTCCCGCTCGCGGTGAAGGAGATCTCGTCCGCCCGGGCGCCCAGGGCCTCGGCCACCGTCTCGCGGGCGGCGTCCAACAGCATCCGGGCCTGCCGGCCGGAGCGGTACAGCCGGGCCGGATCGGCCCAGCCCTCGTCCAGGGCGGCGGTCAGCGCCTGCCGTGCGACGGGGTGCAGAGGAGCCGTCGAGGCCGCATCGAAGTACACGGTCACATTTAACGACACACCCGGAGCCGTTCCGGTCCGACGACATCGCTTACCGGCCGTCAGTCGATCACCCCGAATGTCCGCTTCGTCCGCGTCCGACGGACCGTCACCCGCGTAGTTCGAGGTCATCCCCCGATCGGGCGTAAGGACCTCGAATGCCTACGATGACCTGCGACGCAGCCCCTGCCGGGCCTGATCGGGCGACCGGGCGGCGCGTTACCGGGGGCTGCCCGTCAGGAGCGCATAAGGCTGGAGTAGGGTTTGGCCCGCATAAGCATTCAAACCGTGCCCGTGGACGGGTCGCCGGGGAGGCTCACAATCCTCCGCGGGGCGACGCGAAGGCGGGCGAGACTTCGGGAAGGCGCTACGTGAGTCCCAACGGCTCCGACCGCTCGCCGCGGCGCACGATGCGGCGGAAGCTGCCTCAGGCGCTGGCACTGGGCCTCGTCATCGCGACCGCCACCGGCTGCTCGGCCAACGACCTCCCCAGGCTTGGCCTCCCGAGCCCCGTCACCAAGGAAGGGCCGATGGTCCTCCAGATGTGGCAGGGCTCCTGGATCGCGGCGCTGGTGGTCGGCGTACTGATGTGGGGTCTGATCATCTGGAGCGTGATCTTCCACCGGCGCAGCCGCACCGGCGTGGAGGTCCCCCCGCAGACCCGGTACAACGTGCCCATCGAGGCGCTCTACACCGCGGTCCCCATCATCATCGTGTCGGTGCTCTTCTACTTCGTCGCCCGCGACGAGTCGAAGCTGATCGCCGTCTCCGAGAAGCCGCAGCACACGGTCAACGTGGTCGGCTTCCAGTGGAGCTGGGCGTTCAACTACGAGAACACCGAGAACCCCGACCCGGCCAACAAGGACGCCGCGTACGACGTCGGTACGCCCAGGGACGTTCCGACTCTCTGGCTGCCGGTCAACGAGTCGGTGCAGTTCCGGCTGACCTCGCGTGACGTCATCCACGACTTCTGGCCCGTCAACTTCATGATGAAGATGGACGTCGTGCCGGGCGTGGTGAACAGGTTCGAGGTCACCCCCACCGTCAAGGGCGAGTACATGGGCAAGTGCGCGGAGCTCTGTGGCGTCGACCACTCGCGCATGCTGTTCAACGTCAAGGTCGTCGACCGCGCCGACTACGACAAGCACCTGGCGGACCTCCGGGCCAAGGGCCAGACCGGCGCGTTGCCCTCCGGCATCACGACCATGGGAAGTGAAGAGAAGTGACCATCCTCAACGAGCCCGCCGCGGCCGGCGGGGGCGCCGGGGCCGTCACGGTCGGGGCGCAGCGGACCCGCAAGCCGGGTTCGACCATCATCAAGTGGCTGACCACCACCGACCACAAGACGATCGGCACCCTGTACCTGGGCACGTCGTTCGCCTTCTTCCTGATCGGCGGCATCCTCGCGCTGGTCATGCGCGCCGAGCTGGCTCGTCCCGGGACCCAGATCCTGTCGAACGAGCAGTTCAACCAGGCGTTCACGATGCACGGCACGATCATGCTGCTGATGTTCGCGACGCCGCTGTTCGCCGGCTTCGCGAACTGGATCATGCCGCTCCAGATCGGCGCCCCGGACGTGGCGTTCCCGCGTCTGAACATGTTCGCGTACTGGCTGTACCTCTTCGGCTCGACCATCGCGGTGGCGGGCTTCCTGACCCCGAACGGCGCGGCCAACTTCGGCTGGTTCGCCTACTCCCCGCTGTCGGACGCGGTCCGTTCGCCGGGCGTCGGCGCCGACATGTGGATCATGGGCCTGGCCTTCTCCGGCTTCGGCACGATCCTCGGTGCGGTCAACTTCATCACCACGATCATCTGCATGCGCGCCCCCGGCATGACGATGTTCCGGATGTCGATCTTCGTCTGGAACGTCCTGCTGACCGCCGTGCTGGTCCTGCTGGCCTTCCCGGTCCTGGCCGCCGCGCTGTTCGCCCTGGAGGCGGACCGTAAATTCGGGGCCCACGTATTCGATCCCGCCAACGGCGGGGCGATGCTGTGGCAACACCTGTTCTGGTTCTTCGGCCACCCCGAGGTGTACATCATCGCGCTGCCGTTCTTCGGCATCGTGTCGGAGATCATCCCGGTCTTCAGCCGCAAGCCGATGTTCGGCTACTCCGGCCTGATCGCGGCCACCATCGCGATCGCCGGTCTGTCGGTGACGGTGTGGGCGCACCACATGTACGTCACCGGGCAGGTGCTGCTGCCGTTCTTCTCCTTCATGACCTTCCTGATCGCGGTCCCGACCGGTGTGAAGTTCTTCAACTGGGTCGGCACCATGTGGAAGGGCTCGCTGAGCTTCGAGACGCCGATGCTCTGGACGGTCGGCTTCCTGGTCACCTTCCTCTTCGGTGGTCTGACCGGTGTGCTGCTGGCCTCCCCGCCGATCGACTTCCACGTCTCGGACTCGTACTTCGTCGTCGCCCACTTCCACTACGTGGTCTTCGGCACCGTCGTCTTCGCGATGTTCGCCGGCTTCCACTTCTGGTGGCCGAAGATGACCGGCAAGATGCTGGACGAGCGCCTCGGCAAGATCACCTTCTGGACGCTGTTCTTCGGCTTCCACACCACCTTCCTGGTCCAGCACTGGCTCGGCGCGGAGGGCATGCCCCGCCGCTACGCCGACTACCTGGCCTCGGACGGCTTCACCACGCTGAACACCGTCTCGACCATCGGCTCGTTCGTGCTCGGCGCCTCGATGCTGCCGTTCCTCTACAACGTGTGGAAGACGGCCAAGTACGGCGAGAAGGTCGAGGTCGACGACCCGTGGGGCTACGGCCGCTCGCTGGAGTGGGCGACCTCCTGCCCGCCGCCGCGGCACAACTTCCTCACCCTGCCCCGGATCCGCTCCGAATCCCCGGCCTTCGACCTCCACCACCCGGAGATCGCCGCGCTGGACTACCTGGAGAACCACGGTGAGCCGGCCAAGCACCTCGCCGGCGTGACCCCGGCGAAGTACGACGCCCCGAAGCTGGACAAGGGCAAGAAGGAGGGCGACGCCTGATGAAGGAACAGGGAAAGATCTTCCTCGGGCTGGCGGTCTTCGTCCTCGCGATGGCCGTCACCTACGGCCTGTGGACCAACCACTCGGAGCACGGGATCGAGGCGGCCGGCACCACGGCGCTGTTCCTCGCCTTCGCGCTCTGCGCCTTCATCGGGTACTACCTCGCCTTCACCGCCCGCCGGGTGGACAGCGGCGCGGGTGACAACCCCGAGGCCGAGGTGGCGGACGACGCCGGCGAGCTGGGCTTCTTCGCCCCGCACAGCTGGCAGCCGCTCTCCCTGGCGATCGGCGGCTCGCTGGCGTTCCTCGGAGTGATCTTCGGCTGGTGGCTGCTGTTCTGGTCGATCCCGATCATCCTGATCGGCCTCTTCGGCTGGGTCTTCGAGTTCTACCGGGGCGAGAACCAGAACCAGTAGGTTCCCGGGTTCCGCCGACGACGACAGGGCCGGTCCTCCCGCACGGGGAGGACCGGCCCCGTTGCGTCTCCAGGGTGACGAACTCACTCACCCGGGTGAACGCGGGGGCGCTCCGATGTCGCTTCGGCGGGCCTCGTTCCTACGATCTGAGCAATCGTGCGGACCCTCGGAGGCGTTTCATGGCCGACAGGCGCGGAATCGCAGGTATCGGCGGCATCTCGCTGACCCTCGCAGTACTGGCCCCGCTGGCCGCCTGCTCGTCCGGCGGCGGCGAGGCGGTCGGCCCCCACCGGATCGACGCGGCCGTGCTCGTCCATCTCTCGGCCGAGGGCGAGGGCAAGGTCGACCCCTCCAAACCGGTCACGGTGACGTCCGTGCCCGGCAGCCGGCTCACCGACGTCACCGTGACCGGCCCGGACGGCCGGGTGGTGGCCGGTCAGCTCGCCGAGGACCAGCGCAGCTGGCAGACCACCGGCCGGCTGAAGGCCGACACCGACTACTCGGTGCGGATCGCCGCCGACGACGGCAAGGGCGGCCGCGGCGACACCACGGCGGACTTCAGCACCCTCGCCGCCCAGCGCCTGCTCACCGCCAAGCTGGGCCCGGACTCCTCCGGCAGCGGCATCTACGGCGTCGGCCAGCCGCTCACCGTGCAGCTCTCCGAGGCGGTGCAGGACCCGCAGGCCCGCCAGGAGGTCGAGCGCGTCCTGACCGTCAGCTCCCAGCCCGCCGTCACCGGCGCCTGGTACTGGGTGGGCGACAAGGAACTGCACTTCCGCCCGCAGGAGTACTGGCCGGCCGGCACCACCGTCTCGCTGGCCTTCGACGGCACCGGCGTCCGGATCGCGGACGGCCTCTACGGCGGCGACCGCAGCACGCTGGGCCTGCGGATCGGCGCACGGGTCGAGACGGTGGTCGACGCGGCCGCCCACCTGCTCACCCTCAGCCGTGACGGCGAGCTGCTCCGGAGCATCCCGGTGACCACCGGCAAGCCCGGATTCGACACCCGCAACGGCGTCAAGGTGGTGCTCGGCCAGGAGCGGTCCGTCCGGATGAACGGCGAGACGATCGGGATAAAGGCCGGGAGCTCGGAGTTCTACGACCTCAACGTGGAGTGGGCCACCCGGGTCACCTGGAGCGGCGAGTACGTCCACGCGGCGCCCTGGTCGGTCCGCTCGCAGGGCCTGGAGAACGTCAGCCACGGCTGTACCGGCATGAGCACCGAGAACGCCAAGTGGTACTTCCAGAACACCAGGGTGGGGGACCTGGTGACGGTGGTGAACAGCCGCGGCGCCACCATGGAGCCCTTCGGCAACGGCTTCGGGGACTGGAACATCTCCTGGACGGACTGGATCAAGCACAGCGCCCTCGGACAGCCCGTCAGCACCACCGTGCCGTCCTCCCAGGCCCACGCCTCGGGGATGATCCGCCCGGAGGCCTGAGGGCCCCTGGAGCGCCTCCTCAGGCCTCCTGGTAGGCCAGCCGCAGGGCGGCGTCGACGGCGGCCAGCGCGTCCGCCCGCGGGAGCCCGAGCCGGGTCGCCCGCTCGGCGTACTCGGCGGCGGCCGCGGCGGCCAGCCGGTGCGCGGTGTCGCCGGTGGCCGCGATCAGCGTGCCGCGCCGGCCGTGGGTCTCCACCACGCCGTCCGCCTCCAGTTCCCGGTACGCCCGGGCGACCGTCCCGGCGGCCAGCCCCAGCTCCTCGGCCAGGGCCCGGACGGTGGGCAGCCGCAGCCCGGTAGGCAGTTCGCCGGAACGGGCCCGCTCGGCGATCTGGGCCCGGATCTGCTCGTACGGGGGAGTGGCGGCGGCGGGGTCGACGGACAGCTGCACGGGAGCTCCTGGAGGGTGCGGACGGGGGACGGGAAAGCCCGAGGGCCGCCGACCAGAAGAACTCTGGTCAGCGGCCCTCGGGTGTGACGCTGCGGGGCGTACGGGATCAGTGGTGGCCGTGGCCGCTGGTGATCTCGTGGTGCTCCTCGGAGGTCGGCTTGGGGATCTGGGCGCCGCCGCCGTAGAAGCCGCGGGACAGCTTGGCCCGGGTGCGGCCGATCAGGCCGGCCTTGCTGGCCACGCCGTTCTCGTCCGTCTGGGCCGGCAGCTCGACCGGCTGGACCTGCTCGTGCGCGGTGAGCTTGTACAGGTCCTTCTGCGGCAGCTGGGCGTGCACCTCGACGAACTCGCCGTGCGGCAGGCGCTTGATGACGCCCGTCTCGCGGCCGTGCAGCACCTTCTCCTTGTCCCGGCGCTGGAGGCCGAGGCACCAGCGCTTGGTGATGATGAAGGTGATGACCGGCACCGCGAAGAAGCCGACGCGGACGAAGTAGGTGATCGAGTTGATCGACAGGTGCAGGTGGGTGGCGAACAGGTCGTTGCCGCCACCGACCAGCAGCACCAGGTACAGGCTGATCCAGGCGGCGCCGAGCGCGGTGCGGACGGGCGCGTTGCGCGGGCGGTCCAGGATGTGGTGCTCGCGCTTGTCGCCGGTGATCCAGCCCTCGATGAACGGGTAGACCGCGATCGAGACCAGGACCAGCGGGAAGATCATCAGCGGGATGAAGACACCCAGGTTCAGGGTGTGGCCCCACAGGCCGACCTCCCAGCCCGGCATGACGCGGATCAGGCCTTCGGAGAAGCCCATGTACCAGTCGGGCTGGGCGTCCGTGGACACCTGGTCCGGGCGGTACGGGCCGTACGCCCAGATCGGGTTGATCGTGGCGATCGCCGAGATGGCGGCGATCAGACCGAACACCAGGAAGAAGAAGCCACCGGCCTTGGCCATGTAGACCGGCATCAGCGGCATGCCGACGACGTTCTTCTCGGTCTTGCCCGGGCCCGCCCACTGGGTGTGCTTGTGGTAGAAGACCAGGATCAGGTGCGCCACCAGCAGGCCGAGCATGATGCCCGGGATCAGCAGCACGTGGATCGTGAAGAAGCGCGGCACGATGTCGTGGCCGGGGAACTCGCCCCCGAACAGGAACATCTGGATGTAGGTGCCGACCAGCGGGACGGCGAGGATCGCGCCTTCCATGAACCGGATACCGGTACCCGACAGCAGGTCGTCCGGCAGCGAGTAGCCGAAGAAGCCGTCGAACATGCCCAGGATCAGCAGCAGGAAGCCGAAGACCCAGTTGATCTCACGCGGCTTGCGGAACGCGCCGGTGAAGAACACGCGCATCATGTGCACGAGCATCGCGGCCACGAAGACCAGGGCGGCCCAGTGGTGGATCTGCCGGATCAGCAGACCGCCGCGGACCTCGAAGCTGATGTCCACCGTCGAGGCGTACGCCTCGGACATCCCGATGCCCTTGAGCGGCACGTACGAGCCGTTGTAGACGACCTCGGCCATCGACGGCTTGAAGAACAGCGTCAGGTAGACACCGGTCAGGATGATGATGACGAACGTGTAGAGGCAGATCTCGCCCAGCATGAAGGACCAGTGGTCCGGGAAGATCTTGCGCAGGTTGGCCTTGGCGAGGGAGTAGATCCCCACCCGGCCGTCCGTCCAGTCAGCAGCGGCCTCCCACTTGTTGGCGGGCTTGGCGCGCGTGCTGGCGGGCTTGGCGGCACCGGTGGTGCTGCTCGTACTCATCGAGCACGCTCCCAGTAGCTCGGGCCGACGGGCTCGTCGAAGTCGCCGGTGGCGACCAGGTAGCCCTTCTCGTCAGTGATGATCTTCAGCTGCGGCAGCGGGTGGCCGGCCGGGCCGAAGATCACGCGCGCGCCGTCCGCCAGGTCGAAGGTCGACTGGTGGCAGGGGCAGAGCGCGTGGTGGGTCTGCTGCTCGTACAGGCTGATCGGGCAGCCGACGTGGGTGCAGATCTTGGAGTAGGCGAGGATGCCCTCGAAGCCCTTCTCCCGCGACCGGTCGTCCTTGATGTCGTCCGGTGCGATGCGCACCAGCATCAGGGCGTCCTTGGCGATCGCCTGCTGGAAGTCCTCGTCGTGGACGTGCAGACCCTCGGGCATGGCGAAGGTCAGCGAGCCGATGACGATGTCCTCGGCCTTCATCGGCAGGTTGGTGTTCATGTTGATGAGCTGCAGGGGCTGGGCCGGGGTCGCCTCGTTCCAGCCCGTCTCCTTCAGCTTCTTCTCGGGCAGCGGCCCGAGGTCGCGGAGCAGGACCACGCCGGAGAGCGGGACCAGCGCCATGGAGCCGATGAGGGTGTTGCGGATCATCTTGCGGCGGCCGAAGCCGGACTCGGCGGCACCGGTCTTGAACTGCTCGATGACGTCCGCGCGGACCTCGTCGTCAGCCTCGATCGGGTGGCGCTCGGCCGGCAGCTCGACGTCCGACATCAGCGTGCGGGCCCAGTGGACCGCACCCGCGCCGATCATGAACAGCGCGACGCCCAGGGTCATGCCGAGCGCGAAGTTCAGCGCGCTGACGTGACCGAGCGGGAAGATGTAGACGATCTTGTCCGGGTCGATGGCCACGTACGAGGCGATGAAGCCGATGGTGGCGAGCATCGAGACCACGAACATCAGCGAGACCTGGCGCTCGGCCCGCTGGGCGGCCCGCTCGTCGATGTCGGTGCGGCGGGGCTCGTGGGCCGGAAGGCCCGGGTCGGCGAACGGGTCGCCGTGTGCGGCGACGTCACCGGCGGAGCCGTGTGACTCCGGCAGCTTCTCTTCTGACATGTCGTGGCTCATGACTTCTTGGCCTTGGTGGTGTGGGCGGCGACCCAGATCGCGACCGCGATGAGCGTGCCGAGACCGAAGATCCAGCCGAACAGACCCTCGGTCACCGGACCGAGGCTGCCGAGCGTGAGACCACCGGGGTTGGGCTCATCGGAGGTGGTGTGGCGGACGAAGGCCACGATCTGCTTCTTCTGCTCCTCGGGCATGGTGGTGTCCGGGAACGACGGCATGTTCTGCGGGCCGGTCTGCATGGCCTCGTAGATGTGCTTGGCGTCCACGCCCTCCAGCGACGGGGCGTACTTGCCCTTGGTCAGGGCACCGCCCTGGCCGGCGAAGTTGTGGCACTGGGCGCAGTTGGTGCGGAACAGCTCGCCACCCTTGGAGATGTCGTCCGGGTTGGTCGAGGTGTACTGCTCCGGGGTCGGCGTCACCGGGCCGGGGCCGAGCGAAGCGACGAAGGCGGCGAGCTGGTCGATCTCCGCCTGCGAGTAGATGTTCTTCTTGCGCGGCACCTGGGCGCCGGGCTGCTGGGCCGGCATGCGGCCGGTACCGACCTGGAAGTCGACAGAGGCGGAGCCGACGCCGACCAGGCTCGGACCGTCGCTGCTGCCCTGGCCGTTCAGGCCGTGGCACGAGGAGCAGCCCACGGCGAAGAGCTTCTTGCCCTCATCGATCGCGAGCGACTGCGCGGCGACGTCGGCCTGCGCCTTGTCGGCGGGCGCGAACGCGGCGTACAGCCCCCCGGTTGCCGCCAGGGCGAGAAGTAGGACGACCAGCGCCGCCAATGGGTGGCGCCGTCGTGCGGAGAGCTTTTTCACGGAATAACCCCGGTGTCAGGATCTGGTCGACTGGTGGGTGCACCCGGCGGCCGGTCTGGCCGGCACGAGGCTGCCTGTCTAGGGCTGCGCGCGCGGTCGGTCGGTGGGAGCGTCGCCCACCGGCAGAATCGGCCCGACGCCGGTGAGGGCGGGGACCGAAGCCGGTGGCCAGCGACCTGATCAGCTGGTTACTTGATCAGGTAGATGGTCGCGAACAGGCCGATCCACACGACGTCGACGAAGTGCCAGTAGTACGACACGACGATCGCGGCGGTGGCCTGCTCGTGCGTGAAGCGCTTGGCTGCGTACGTCCGTCCCAGGACCAGCAGGAAGGCGATCAGACCACCCGTCACGTGCAGACCGTGGAAGCCGGTGGTCAGGTAGAACACCGTGCCGTACGGGTCGGAGGACAGCGAGAGGCCGTCCTTCTTGACCAGCTCGGTGTACTCGAAGATCTGGCCGCCGATGAAGATCGCGCCCATCACGAAGGTGATGACGAACCACGAGCGGAGCTTCTTCACGTCCCCGCGCTCGGCAGCGAACACGCCGAGCTGGCAGGTCAGCGAGGAGAGCACCAGGATCGTGGTGTTGACCGAGGAGAAGGGCACGTTGAGGGCGTGCGCCTTCTCGGTCCAGAACTCGGCTCCCTTGACGGAGCGGAGCGTGAAGTACATCGCGAAGAGGGCCGCGAAGAACATCAACTCGGAACTGAGCCAGACGATCGTTCCGACGCTGACCATGTTCGGCCGGTTGACCGATCCGTGCGCGTGCCCGGTTTCTACTGCTGTTGCTGTCGCCACGACGGACATTATGTCGGTCCCTTATTCCGTCTTCACGCCGGGGGGTGTCCCTCGGAGTGTCCGGTGCGTGCGGTATGCCCCCCTGAGGGGCGGTGGGGGACCCCAATGGCGGCTGAGCAGCGGCGTGTCCCTTTTCTGACGGTTCCTCGAAGGGGCCCGCGACCCCGTTGCCCAGCGCGTCGTTGCACGCTTGGCGGAGCCTCCGGGGGTAATGCGCGGGCCCCTTATCGGCCGTACGGGTGGTCTGGACGGGTCCGGGTGACGGGCCGTCCTCCGGGCGGGTGAGTCGCGGGCGCGGCGGCTTGAGGAGGAAGGTCCGCGAGGGGGACTCGGCGACGGGTGATCGGGAGTAGCATCCGGATCAGGCGAACGTGGTCCGGATCACACTTGAGGGAGCAGGGCCCATGGCGTACACGACCGACGAGACGCTCACCGTCCTCGTCTACAGCGATGACCGCAACACCCGCGAGCAGGTGCTGACGGCACTCGGCCGCCGGCCCGTCGAGGACCTTCCGGAACTGTCCTACCTGGAGTGCGCGACCACCCCGGCGGTGCTGAAGGCACTGGAGAAGGGCGGCGTGGACCTCTGCATCCTGGACGGCGAGGCGGTGCCGGCCGGCGGGCTCGGGCTCGGCCGCCAGCTCAAGGACGAGATCTACGGCTGCCCGCCGGTGCTGGTGCTGATCGGCCGGCCGCAGGACTCCTGGCTGGCCGCCTGGAGCCGGGCCGACGCCGCGATCTCCCGCCCGGTGGACCCGGTGGCGCTGGCCGGCGCGGTCGCCACCCTGCTGCGGGCACGGCTGGCCAAGCGGGCGCCCGTCAGCCGCTGAGCGGTGCCGTCTCACGACTAGAGAAGACGCCGCCGCGGGAACCCGACTGGTCGATAGGCTGACTCCATCCGTACGGACGTCCCCCCGACGCGGGGAACCCGACAACAGCTGGAGTCAGCCATGGTGAACGTGAACCCTGCGAACGGTGGTACCGCACCCGCGCAGGTGGTCCGCACCTGGCCGGACGTCCTGGCGGCGCTGTTGAAGGGGGAGGACCTCGACCGCTCGGCCACCGCGTGGGCGATGGACCGGATCATGAGCGGCGAGGCGTCCCCCGTCCAGGTGGCCGGGTTCATGGTGGCGCTGCGGGCCAAGGGCGAGACGGTCGACGAGATCACCGGCCTGGTGGACGCGATGTACGCGCACGCCGAGCCGCTGGACATCCCCGGCCCGGCCGTGGACATCGTCGGCACCGGCGGGGACCGGGCCAAGACCGTCAACATCTCCACCATGTCGGCGATCGTCGCGGCCGCGGCCGGCGCCAAGGTGGTCAAGCACGGGAACCGGGCCTCCTCCTCGGCCAGCGGCTCCTCGGACGTGCTGGAGAAGCTCGGCGTCCGCCTCGACCTGTCGGCCCGGCGGGTCGCCGAGATCGCCGAGGAGGTCGGGCTGACCTTCTGCTTCGCGGCCAAGTTCCACCCGTCGATGCGGCACGCCGCCACCGCCCGGCGCGACCTCGGGGTGCCGACCGCGTTCAACATCCTCGGCCCGCTGACCAACCCGGCCAAGGTCACCTCGCACGCGATCGGCTGCTTCGACACCCGGCTCGCCGCACTGATCGCCGGCGTGCTCGCCCGGCGCGGCTCGACCGGCCTGGTCTTCCGGGGCGACGACGGCCTGGACGAGCTGACCATCACCACCACCTCGCAGGTGTGGATCGTGCGGGACGGGACCGTCACCGAGACCACCTTCGACCCGCGGGACGTCGGCGTCGAGCTGGTCGGCATCGAGGCGCTGCGCGGGGCGGACCCCTCGTACAACGCCGAGGTCGCGCGTCGGCTGCTGGCGGGCGAGCGCGGGGCCGTACGGGACGCCGTCCTGATGAACACGGCGGCGGCGCTGGTCGCGCTCGACCTGGGCGAGGCGCCGCTCACCGAACAGCTCGCGGCCGGCATGGCGCGGGCGGAGCAGGCCATCGATTCGGGCGCGGCGCAGGAGCTGCTGCGGCGTTGGTCGGAGGCCACCAGCCGGATGTGAGGCGGTACTTGGGAGCCCGTGCCGCAACGTCGGCGCGGGCTCCTCGGCTGTCCGGATGGTGGATGCCTGTTTGACCACTCGCTGGGCGCGACCTAGAGTCTTGGCCAGGTCATGAGTGACAGCGTCAAGCCCCAGCTTGCTGTCCGGCAACCCTCCGTCCGTGGCGGGGTGCCCTGGGTGAGGACCGGGTCGCTCGGCGAATCGTCCGTGCGGCAAGCGCGGACGCCCGACGACTAGTACTCCCGGGGTCCCACACCCCCAGAAGGAGTGCATCCTCATGTCGATCTCCCACCCGTCGCCCGCCGCCACCCTTGTCTCGACGCGCTCCGCGCGGCAGCCTCGTGTTGAACTCTGCGCCCCCCTCGCCGTCCTCGGCCACGACGTCCAGGTCCCGCTCGCCAGCGGCGAGAAGGTCGGGTACGCGGCCCTCGACTACGCGGCCAGCTCCCCGGCGCTCCAGCGGGTCTGGGACGACGTCTCCGCCTACGCCCCCTACTACGGCAGCGTGCACCGCGGCGCCGGGTACCTCTCCCAGCTGTCCACCGACCTGTTCGAGCAGAGCCGCCGCACCGTCGCCGAGTTCCTCGACCTGCGTGAGGGCGACCAGGTGGTCTTCACACGGGCCACCACCGACTCGCTGAACCTGCTCGCCTCGGCCGTCCCGGCCGGGACCCGGGTGTTCGCCTTCGAGACCGAGCACCACGCCTCGCTGCTGCCCTGGGCGCACGCCGGGCTCGACGTCCACTACCTGCGCGCGCCGCGCTCGCACGCCGAGGCGGTCGCCGCCCTGGACGCCGCGCTCGCCGAGGCGCCCGAGGGCCCCAAGCTGCTCTGCGTCACCGGAGCCTCCAACGTGACCGGCGAGCTGTGGCCGGTCGCCGAGCTGACCGGGACCGCGCACCGGCACGGCGCCCGGGTGGTGCTGGACGCCGCCCAGCTGGCCCCGCACCACCGGGTCTCGGTGCGCGAGCTGGACGTCGACTGGATCGCCTTCTCCGGCCACAAGATCTACGCGCCCTTCGGCGCCGGTGTGCTGGCCGGCCGGGCGGACTGGCTGGACGCGGCCGACCCGTACCTGGCCGGCGGCGGGGCGACCCGGACGGTGGCCCGGGAGACCGACGGCTCGGTGGCCGTCCAGTGGCACTCCGGCCCGGCCCGGCACGAGGCCGGCTCGCCGAACGTCATCGGCGCCTACGCGATCGCCTCGGCCTGCCGGGCGCTGAGCGAGGCGGGCTTCGACGCGCTGGAGGCCCGGGAGCGGCAGCTGATCGCCCGGCTGACCGCCGGGCTGGCGGAGATCCCGCAGGTCAAGGTGCTGAACCTGTTCGGTGCCGAGGCGGCCCGGGTGGGCGTGCTGTCCTTCGTCGTCCAGGGCTGGAACAGCTCGCACTTCTCGGCCGCGCTGTCCGCCGAGTACGGCATCGGGGTCCGCGACGGCCTGTTCTGTGCGCACCCGCTGCTGCGCACCCTGCTCGGGGACGAAGAGGTCTCCCCCTCCGAGTGCGGGGCGCCCGAGCCGTCGCTGCCCGGCGAGCGCAGCCTGAACGCGATCCGGGTGAGCTTCGGGGCCGGGACCCCGGACGAGCACGTCGACCGCTTCCTGACCGCCGTCCGCGAGCTGGTCACGGACGGTGCCGCGTGGAACTACCGCAACGAGGGCGGACGCTGCGTCGCCACCGTGGAGGTCGACCGGGGGCGTCGGCAGGGCTGAGGGGCCCGGTCGGCAGGGCTGAGGGGCCTACTCGTCCAGGCCGAGGGCGAAGGCGGCCTCGAGGTCGTGCTGGGAGTAGGTGCGGAAGGCGATCTGGGTCTCGGTGTGGGCCACGCCCGGGACCTTGTTCAGCCGGCCCGGGATGACCGCGGCCAGATCGTCGTGCCGGCGCACCCGGACCATCGCCACCAGGTCGTAGCCACCGGTAACCGAGTACACCTCGCTGACGCCCTCGATGGCCGCGATGGCCTCGGCGATCTCCGGGATGCGGTCGACACTGGTCTTGATCAGGACGATGGCGGTGATCACTGTTCGGGCTCCTTTGTGGGGTGCCGCCAGCGTATCGGGCGTCAGCCGGGTCGTCTCGGGGGGTGGCTGACCGCCGTGCAGGCGTAGAGGAAGCCCGCCGCGAAGCCGATCACGTGGACCAGATAGGCCACCCCGGGCCCGGCCGAGTGGACCGACCACCACTGCAGGGCGAACCAGAGGCCGAGCACCAGCCAGGCCGGGAAGCGCAGCGGCAGGAACAGCAGCAGCGGGACGAGCGTCGTCACCCGGGCGCGCGGATGGAAGCGCAGGTAGGCGCCGAGGACGGCGGAGATCGCGCCGGAGGCTCCGATCAGCACCCGGGTGGAGCCCGGGGAGTGCGCCTCGGCGAGGGCGAAGCCGTACGTGGCCAGACTGCCGGCGGCCAGGTAGAAGAGGGTGAACCGGGCCCGGCCCAGCCGCTGTTCGACGGTGGGGCCGAAGACGTGGAGGAAGAGCAGGTTGCCCAGCAGGTGCAGCCAGCCCGCGTGCACGAAGAGCCCGGTGAGGACGGACAGCGCCGGGTGCTTGGCCGGGGTGGGCGCGGCCGGGCAGCCCGGGGCCGGGTCGGGGGCCTGGGCCAGCTGCTCGGCGGTCAGCGGGCGGCCGGCCAGCACCTCGGCGGGGATGACGCCCCAGCGCTGCTCGTACCGCTGCTCCGCGCAGAGCCGGGACTGGCCGGTGCCGTACAGCGGATTGAGCCCGGCGGCCGGGCCCAGCAGGAACACCAGGGTGTTGACCGCGATCAGGGCGTAGGTGACCGCCGGGGCGGGCACGGACGGGCGTTCGCCCCGCGCGTCGGTGTGCCCGGGGGCCGTCAGTGCCATGCGGCCAAGCATCCCTCCGTGTCGGGCGTGTGACACGGCCTTGTACGGCAGGTGGACTAGCCCGCTCGTTCTCCTGACTGGTGGCCGGGATGGTTGCCTCAGGCAATAGGCTTGGGGCGGGCAATCCCGCCTCCCGCCGCCGACGCCGGGGCCCCGGGGGGAGCGCCTAGCCCACCCAGGGACCACCCGAGAGGACCCCCGATGACCGTCCCCGCCCTGACCGCCGAGACGCGCTGGCGCTGCACCCTGTGCGGAAACCTCACCCGCTTCGACGTGACCCGCACCGCGCGGGTCACCGAGTTCCTGCACTTCGACCTGGCCGGCGAGTCCAAGGTCGAGGAGACCGAGGTGCTGAGCGAGACGATCGAGTCGGTGCGCTGCCGCTGGTGCAACGCCGTGGACCAGGTCGAGCTGGTGGCCCGTCCGGGTGCCGAGAGCGCGGAGGCCTCCGCCGAGCAGGGTTGACGCCCGACGGCGCGGGGGGCGGGTGCGCGGCGCGCCTGCCCGCCGCGCTGGGACAATACAGACAGGACGCGCGGAGCGTGACGACAGGGCGGCGGCCGCGGGCCGTGACCCCGTAGGACCAGGATCGGAGCCGAGGACGTGGTGGACGCAGCGAGGGAGCCCGCCGAAGCGCAGGGGCTTCAGCCTGCTGCCGCCGCGCAGGCGCAGGCCGCCGACGCGGCCCCGTCCGGGCCCGCGGCCGTCGGCGAGGCGGCGGGTTCCGATGCGTCGGTGGGCTCCGGCGAGGCGGTGGGTTCCGGCGAGGCGGTGGCGGAGCGTGCTGCCGAGAAGCTGGACCGGCCGCTGCCCGAGGGCGTGCGCCGGCGCGTGGTCGGCCTGGCCTCGGACGCGCTCGGCGGGCTGCCGCCCGGCGAGCTCCCGCAGAGCCTGCGCCAGTACGTCAAGTTCACCCCGGCCCGGCGGGCCAAGTACGCGGCCACGGCGCTGGCCGCGGCGCTGGAGTCGGAGCCGGCGTTCCGGGTGCGGATAGCGGAGCGGCTGAGGCTGGGCCAGCCGGACCTGGTGAAGGCGTTGGAGTCGGGCAGCGTCCCGGGCGCCGCCGATCCGATGGACGTCGCGGCCGCCGCCTACCTGGTGCGGTCGGCTGGCTGGAGCCGGCTGGTGGCCGAGGCCGGGGAGGAGGCCGAGCGGGCCGGCGCCGAGGGCGCGGCCGCCGAGGCCACCCGGCTGGTGGAGAAGTTGCAGGCGGAGCTCGCCGAGCTGCGGTCAGCGGCCCGGGCGGACCTGGAGCGGCAGCGTGCGGAGTCCGAGGACGTCCGCCGGGAGGCCGAGTCGCTGCGGAAGAAGGTGCGCTCGCTGGAGAGCGACACCCGCCGGGCGCAGGCCGAGACCAGGCGGCTGACCGCCGAGCTGGAGGCCGCGAGGGCGCAGGCGGCCACCGAGCGCGGCGCCGCGGAGTCCGAGGCGCGGCGGCTGCGGCACCGGGTCGGCGAGCTGGAGACGGCGGCCGAGCAGGGCCGCCGGTCGGCCCGCGAGGGCCGCAGCGTCGAGGACATGCGGCTGCGGCTGCTGCTGGACACGGTGCTGCAGTCGGCGCAGGGGCTCCAGCGGGAGCTGGCGCTGCCGGTCTCCCAGATCCGGCCGGGGGACCTGGTGGAGGCGGTGGTGCCGGGGGCGGCCTCGCCGCACGACGTGGCCCGGCGCGGTCTGGCCGACGACGATCCGGCGCTGCTGGACCAGTTGCTGGCGATCCCGCAGGTGCACCTGGTGGTGGACGGCTACAACGTGACCAAGACGGGCTATCCGACGCTGCCGCTGGAGCAGCAGCGGATCCGGCTGCTGGGCGGGCTGGCGATGCTGGCCCAGCGCACGCAGGCGGAGGTCACCTGCGTGTTCGACGGGCAGGACCTGGACGTTCCGGTGATCATGGCGCCACCGCGGGGGGTGCGGGTGCGGTTCAGCCGGACCGGCGAGACCGCGGACGAGCTGATCCGCCGTCTGGTGCGGGCCGAGCCGCAGGGGCGTCCGGTGGTGGTGGTGTCCACCGACCGGGAGGTCGCGGAGGGCGTGCGGAAGGCGGGCGCGCGCCCCGTGGCCTCCGTTCTGCTGCTGAACCGGCTGGCGCGGCCCTGACGGCTGCCGCGACGGAATGACGCCTGGTCAGCGCCCGGTTTGCGGCGGTGTGCACATCCGGTGAAGCCTGCGGGGGAAGTGGAGTTCACGCCTTCGGGGGAGTGGCAAAACCCGTGGATCTTCCCTAGGGTGTGGCGTCAAACCTATTTTCCGGATTCTCACCTGATCGGGTGAGGCCGATGGAAGAAGGAGCAATTCCCTTGGCCTCCCACCGCCGTCCCAAGCAGCCGAGCCGCGCCCGGGTCTCCGTGCTCACCGCTGCCGCGGCGACCGCGGTCGCCCTCTCCGCGCAGGTCGCCGCGCACGCCGCGCCCCAGCCCAGCAAGAGCGACGTCAAGGCGCAGATCGACCAGCTCCAGCAGGACCAGGAGCAGGCGGCGGAGAAGTACAACGGCGCCAAGGAGCGGGCCGACCAGCTCCGCAAGCAGTCCGACCAGCTGCAGGACAAGGTGGCCCGCAGCCAGGACGAGATGACCCAGCTCCAGACCGGCCTGGCCGGCGTGGCGGGCGAGCAGTACCGCACCGGCGGCATCGACCCGTCCGTCCAGCTGATGCTCTCCTCGGACCCGTCCGGCTACCTGGAGAAGGCGTCCAGCGCCCAGCAGGCCAGTGCCAGCGAGTCCGAGGCGCTCAAGGCGCTGCTGGACCAGCAGCGCCGGCTGGACCAGGAGAAGTCCGAGGCCGCCGCCGTCCTGGCCTCGCTCGACTCCACCACCAAGGACCTGAACCAGGCCAAGACGGACGTCAACCAGAAGCTCAAGGCCGCGCAGGACCTGCTGAACTCGCTCAGCGCCTCCGACCGCGCCGCGCTGCGGGCCCAGCAGCAGCAGGACGACCGCGCCTCGCGCGGCAGCGACCGCGCCGACCTCGGCAGCCTCCCGCAGGCCGGCGGCTACGCGGGCGTGGCCGTCGCCAAGGCGATGAGCAAGCAGGGCTCGCCGTACGTGTGGGGCGCCACCGGCTCGACCACCTTCGACTGCTCGGGCCTGATGGTCTGGGCGTACGGCCAGGCCGGCGTCTCGCTGCCGCGTACCTCGCAGGAGCAGGGCAACGTCGGCACCAAGGTCACGCTGGACCAGGCCCAGCCGGGCGACCTGGTCATCTACGGCCCCGACCGGCACCACGTCGGGATGTACATCGGCAACGGCATGGTGGTGCACGCGCCGCACACCGGCGACGTGGTGAAGGTGATGAAGGTCGACGCGATGCCGATCAACACGATCCGCCGGGTCTGACGGTCCGACACGCCCGAAGGGCCCCGTCCGGGCCTGTGATCCACGCCACCCTCCGGCCGGGGGTGGCGTTCGGGTTTTGTCCGCCGCGCGAGTCCCCGGTGAAGACTGATCAGCTTTGCGTACGGCGGTGATCACTATGTGTCATATTCACAAAAGAACTTTGGTCTTCTTCCGTCTTTTTTCTGACAAGGATTTGAACGGATCACGGTTCAGTTACTAGGGTCGTGCCCCGAACCACCGCACTCCCGATCGCCCAGCCAGGGTGACGGCGGTGGTTTCCGTCGAGTTCGTGACGCAGCGGGGCGGGCCCAGTGCCTGCCCGACGGGGAGCCCAGCAGTCGGGGGTGCTGTCGAACGGAGCCGGGGAACCACGTTCCTCCGGGGTGAATCGGCGCCAGGTCGGCCGGTGGAACGGCCGTGAGGCGTCGTAGGGCACGCTTCCGGCCCGAACCCGTCAGCTCACCCGGTAGACGGCGTAGGAAGAAGGAGTCCGCCTTCGTGGCGTCCCATCGTCGTCCCAAGCCCGCTAGTCGCACCCGGGTCTCGATCATGACCGGCTTCGCCGCCGCGGCCGTCGCGCTGTCCGCGCAGTCCGGCGCCCACGCCGACCCGCAGCCGACCAAGGACCAGGTCAAGGAGCAGGTCGACCAGCTCAACGAGCAGGCCGAGGTCGCGACCGAGAAGCTCAACGCCGCCCAGGAGAAGCAGCAGCAGCTGCAGAAGCAGGTCACCGACCTCCAGGACCAGGTGGCGCGGCAGCAGGGGCAGGTGACCGACCTTCAGGGCGGCCTGGCCGAGATCGCCGGCGAGCAGTACCGCAACGGCGGCATATCGCAGACCGTCCAGCTGATGTTCTCCGCCAGCCCGGACACCTTCCTGAGCCAGGCCGACACGCTGAACCAGGCCGGCGGCACCCAGAAGGGCCAGCTCAAGCAGCTCCAGGACGAGCAGCGCAAGCTCGACCAGGTGCGCTCCGAGGCCCAGGGCAAGCTCGCCGAGATGGAGACCACCACCCAGCAGCTGAAGAGCGCCAAGGACGAGGTCCAGGGCAAGCTCAAGGCCGCGCAGGACCTCTTCAACACCCTGTCCGAGCAGGAGCGCCAGGCGATCCGCGCGGCCGAGGAGAAGGCCGCCGCCGAGGCCAAGGCGAAGGCCGACGCCGCCGCGAAGGCCGCCCAGCAGCAGGCGGCGGCCCAGCAGGCCGCCGACCGCTCCTCCCGCGACAACAGCCGCACCGACCTGAGCGCGTCGCAGGCCCCCGCCGCGCCGGTCACCAAGCCGAGCGCCGGCAGCTCGCGCGGCGCCGCGGCGCTGTCCATCGCCGCCTCCAAGATCGGCAGCCCGTACGTCTACGGCGCCTCCGGCCCCGGCTCCTTCGACTGCTCGGGCCTGATGGTCTGGGCGTTCAACCAGGTCGACGTGGCGCTGCCGCGCACCTCACAGGAGCAGGCCCACGCCGGTACCCGGATCGGCACCGACCTCTCCCAGGCCCAGCCCGGCGACCTGCTGATCTTCTACGGGGACGCCCACCACGTCGGCATCTACGCCGGCAACGGCCAGGTGCTGCACGCGCCCAAGCCCGGTGCGTCGGTCCGCTACGAGGCGGTCGGCAACATGCCGCTGACCTCCATCGTGCGGGTCTGATCCCCGCGCAGGCCCTCCCAGGCCCGGCCTTCCACCACGGAAGGCCGGGCCTGCGGCTTTTCCGGCGCCTCGGACTGATGTCCGATTACGGGTCAAATATTCGGGTTGGCAGGGGTTTGGACTCGGTTGCCCGGACTCGCTAACGTCTGCCACCGGACTCCGCTTCCAGGGCCGCCCGCGTTGGTGCGGCGGCGGGGCCCCACCGCCGGATCGGAGCCGCTGCCGCCATGCCCGTGCACCGTCGTCCCCAACTGCTCGCCCGTGCGCTGGTGCTGACCGCGGCCGCCACCACCGCCCTGGGCGTGACGGCGGGCGGCAGCGCCCAGGCCGCCCCCGCCGCGCCGGACACGCCCACCCGCAAGGACGTCAAGGCGCAGGTGGAACAGCTCTACGGCGAGGCCGAGCAGGCGTCCGAGAAGTACAACGCCGCCCTGGAGACGCAGCAGCGCCTCCAGGGCGAGACGACCGTCCTCCAGGGCGAGATCGCCGTCGCCCAGGACCAGCTCAACCAGTTGCGCGGCGACCTCGCCACCGTGGCCGGCGCCGAGTACCGCGGCGGCGGCATGGCCCAGACCGTCCAGCTGATGCTCTCCACCGACCCGGAGGGCTACCTGTCCCGGGCCCGCACCCTCGATCAGGCCGCCGAGCGGCAGCAGGAGACCCTGCACGAACTGGCCACCCGCCAGCGCCGACTCGACCAGCGCCGCACCGAGACCGCCGGCAAGCTCGCCGAACTCGACCAGGCCCGCCGCTCGCTCGCCGACAGCAAGCAGCAGATCCAGCAGCGGCTCACCAAGGCCCAGCGGCTGCTGAACAGCCTGGGCGTCGCCGAGCGGGCCCGGATGGCCGCCCAGGACGCCCAGGAGGCCGAGCAACGCGCCACCCGGGGCACCGACCGGCTGGACCTCGGCACGGCCCCGCCCGCCTCCGAGCGCGGGGCGGCCGCACTGGCCGCCGCGGTGCGGATGATCGGCTCGCCCTACCTCTACGGATCCACCGGGCCCCGCGCCTTCGACTGCTCCGGTCTGATGTACTACAGCTGGCGGCAGGCCGGAGTGACCCTGCCGCGCACCTCGCAGGCCCAGGCGTACGCCGGGCAGCGGGTCAGCCTCTCCGAAGCGCGGCCGGGAGACCTGGTGATCTTCTACCGGGACATGCACCACGTCGGGATGTACGCCGGCGGCGGGGTGATCGTGCACGCCCCCTACCCGGGCGCCAGGGTCCGCTACGAGAGCGTCAACGCGATGCCGGTCGCGGGGGTGGTCCGGCTCTGAGCCCGGCACCGTCCGACCCCGACGCCCCCCACCCGATAGGCGGCGCCCGCCGGACGCTGTCCCGGCGCGGTGCGCTGCTGCTCGCGGCCGGCGGGCTGGCCCAGCTGTCGCTGCCGCCGGCCGCCCCGGCGGCCCCCTCGGCGGCCGGGTGGGCGGCGGACCGGCGGGCCGAGGTGGCCGCGCTGCTGGACGCGCGGGCCCGGGCGCTGCCCTCCTGGTCCGGGCCGGCGGCGATCGAGGCCGGCTACCGCAACCTGGTGCTCGGCGCGGACGCCGGGCCGGAGCGGCTCACGGCCGCCGCCGACCTGGCGGTCCGGATCACCGGGTACGACGACTATCCGGTGGTGTACCCGCGCCGGATCGACCTGGTCCGGGCCGGCGGCAGCTGGCGGGTCGACCGGGAGGAGAGCGCGAGCGGGCCCCCGGCGCTCTGGGACCTCGGCTCCGCCCGCTCCGCGGCGGGCGCGCACTGCCTGGTGCTCGGCTTGGCCGACGGGCCCGACCCGGCCGGCCTGGTCGCGGTGGCCGACCGGGCCGTGCCCGCCGTGAGCGAGGTCTGGGGCACCGGCTGGGCGGGCCGCCTGCTGCTCGAAGTGCCCGCCACCGCAGAGCAGTTCGCCCGGCTGCTGGAGGTCGACCCGGCGGGCTGGACGGGCATGGCGGCGGTCACCTCGGCCGCCGCCGGCGCGCCCTGGCACACCCCCGCCGACCGGGTGCTGGTCAACCCCGGGACGTTCGGGCGGCTCAGCGACTTCGGCCGGCAGGTGGTCGTCACCCACGAGGCCACCCACGTCGCGACCAGGGCCGACACCCGGGCCTGGACACCGCTCTGGCTCTCCGAGGGCGTCGCCGACTGGACCGCCTACCGGGGCTCCGGCCGGCGCCCGCAGCAGATCGCCCCCGAGCTGGCCCGGGACGTCGCCGCCGGCCGGCTGCCCGCCGCGCTGCCCGCCGACCGGGACTTCACCGCGGGCGCCGACGGCATCGCCCAGGCCTACGAGCAGGCCTGGCTCGCCTGCGAGCTGATCGCCCGGCGCTACGGGCCCGAGCGGCTCGTGGCGTTCTACCGGGCGGTCGGCGCGGCCGACGGGCAGGGGGAGGACCGGGACCGCCGGCTCGACCGGCTGCTCCGGGCCGGACCGGGCGTCGGCCTGGCCGAGTTCACCCGGCTCTGGCTGGCCGAGGTGGCCGCGCTGCGCGATTGACGGCGCGCGTCGTTCAGCGCCGCTGCCTGGCCGGGGTGCCGGGCCGCTGCCTGGCCGGGGTGCCGGGCCGGTCGATGCCGTCCAGCAGGTCCTGCTCGTAGGCGATGCCGGGGCGCACCGGGTAGGCGCCGGCGGGCACCGCCTCGGGCTTGGCCAGCACCACCGTCGCCGGGAGCTGTGCCGGGCCGCGGGTGGCGCGCCAGAGCCGGATGCAGGAGAGCACGGTGGCGGCCAGCAGCAGCAGGTTGCGCAGGCTGAGCACGGTGACGCCCCAGGGCTCGCTGGCGAGGATCCGGCTGAACATCAGCGGGAACTCGGCCAGCGTCAGCGGGCAGGCGAGCAGGATCAGCAGGGCCACCGGCCGCTGGCTGCTGCCGCGCACGGTCAGGCAGACCGCGGCGACGCCGATCAGCCAGACCAGGTACTGCGGGCTGATCACCCGGCTGGTGACGGTGAAGATGAGCAGCGCGCTGAGCGCCGCGTCGTACATGGTGGCCGCGTTGCGGCGCTTGGCGGTGAAGCGCCAGAGCAGCAGCCAGGCGAAGCCCAGCACGGTGCCGGCCATCATCACCTTGCTGATCACGGGGACCCACGGCCCGAGCATCTCCGGGGAGCCGTAGTTCATGGTGACCTTGCCGTCCCAGGCGTCCGCGAGCCGGGCGAAGTGCAGCGGCAGCGCGCCGAGCGACTCCACCTCGATGCCGCGCTCCTTCTGGAAGGCGAGGAAGCCGAAGGCGCCGTTCATCCCGGCCGCGAGCAGGAAGCCCACCGAGACGGCGGTGGCCGCGGCCAGCGTCCAGGCGCGGCGGGTGCGGCGGCCGGAGGGGGTGCCGATCAGGGCGAGCAGCGGCCAGATCTTGATGATCCCGCCCAGGCCGAGCAGCATCCCGCCGATCGCCGGGCGGCGGATCAGCGCCAGCAGGCCGGCCAGGGCGATCGCGGTGACGATGATGTCCAGCCGGTTGTAGACCATCGGGCCGAGCAGCGGCACGGCCACCACCCACATCCAGGCGCCGGTCAGTGCCCGGCCCCGGCGCAGTCCGGTGCGGACCAGCAGGGCGGTGGCGGCGACGTCGGCGATCCCGCAGATCACCCAGAAGGAGACCAGGTACGACCAGGGCAGCAGGCCCGGCAGCAGGATCACCAGGGCCGCGCCGGGCGGGTACTGCCAGGTCACGTCGTCGAACGGGAAGGTGCCGGTCTGCAGGACGCCGTACCAGGCGTGGTAGATCATCCAGACGTCGGCGGTGATGTCCCCGCCGAGCCCCTTGACCACGCCGGTCATCAGCAGCACCAGCACCGTCCGGGTGGCCAGCCAGGTGGCGCCGAGTGCGGCGAGCGCCCCGAACGGGCGGCCGGGGGCACGGGCCGGCTCCTGCCGGGCGGCCGGCGTCGGGCCGGGGCCGGCGGCGCCGCTGGGTGTACCGGACTCGGTGGCCGGGGCCAACTCCACTGCGCTCCCTCGTTCGTCTCGGACGTCCCACCGGAGGCGCCGCGCGACGGACGCCCGGGCGGTCGGAGGGGCGGGCACGGCACGCTGGGCCGGGCCGCCACCGGCCGCCTAGGTTCTAGGACTGACCCGGGGGTGAAACGGTTGCCGTGCGCGGATCCGTTCCCGGCGGGTCATGGTGTTGACCTATCGTACGGATCACCCAGCGGTACACCGCGCACCCCCCGACAAGCGAGCCGTGGCCTGAATGCACCGAACCTTGATCGTCACCAACGACTTCCCGCCCCGCCCCGGCGGCATCCAGGCCTTCGTGCACAACATGGCTGTACGTCAGCCCGCCGGGAGCATCGTGGTGTACGCCTCGACCTGGCGGGACGGCACCGAGGTGGCCCGCTTCGACGCCGAGCAGCCGTTCCCGGTGATCCGGGACCGGACGAAGGTGATGGTTCCCACACCGCGGGTCACCCGGCGGGCCGCCGAGATCCTGCGGGCGGAGAAGTGCGACTCGGTCTGGTTCGGCGCCGCCGCCCCGCTCGGGCTGATGGCGCCCGCGCTGCGTCGGGCCGGTGCGGCGCGGCTGCTCGGCATGACCCACGGGCACGAGGCCGCCTGGGCCCAGCTGCCGGCCGCCCGGCAGCTGCTGCGGCGGATCGGCGCGGGCACCGACGTGCTGACCTACCTGGGGGAGTACACCCGGTCCCGGATCGCGGGCGCGGTCGGGCCGCAGGCCGCGGCCCGGATGGTGCAGCTGCCGCCGGGCGTGGACGAGACGACCTTCCACCCGGGCTCGGGGGGCGCCGAGGTGCGTCGACGGCTCGGGCTGGCGGACCGGCCGGTGGTGGTCTGCGTCTCCCGGCTGGTGCCGCGCAAGGGGCAGGACACGCTGATCGAGGCGATGCCGCAGATCCTCGCCGACGTGCCGGACGCCGTGCTGCTGATCGTCGGCGGCGGCCCGTACCGGGCGGACCTGGAGAAGCTGGCCGATGCCAGGGGAGTCCGGGCCTCGGTGCGCTTCACCGGCTCGGTGCCGTGGGAGGAGCTGCCCGCCCACTACGGGGCCGGGGACGTCTTCGCGATGCCCTGCCGGACCAGGCGCGGGGGGCTGGACGTCGAGGGCCTGGGCATCGTCTACCTGGAGGCCTCGGCGACCGGTCTGCCGGTGGTCGCGGGCGACTCCGGCGGCGCGCCGGACGCGGTGCTGGAGGGCGAGACCGGGTACGTGGTGCCGGGCGGCTCGGCCGCCGCGGCCGCCGAGCGGATCGTCCGGCTGCTGGGCGACGAGGAGCTGCGGCGGCGGATGGGCGAGGCCGGGCGGCGCTGGGTGGAGCGCTCCTGGCGCTGGGACCTGCTGGCCGGGCGGCTGACCTCGCTGCTGGAGGCCTAGGTACGTGAGCGGGCCCCGTCTCCTTCCGCGGAGGCGGGGCCCTGCGGCTACTTCTGGTAGATCGCCTCGATGTCGGCGGCGAAGTCCTTCAGCACGAGGTTGCGCTTGAGCTTGAGGGAGGGCGTCAGGTGGCCGCTCTCCTCGGAGAACTCGGTGTCCAGCAGGCGGAACTTCTTGACCGCCTCGGCGTGCGAGACGGCCGCGTTGCCGTCGTCCACCGCGGCCTGGAGGGCGGCCAGCAGGTCCGGGTCCTGGCTCAGCTCGGCCACCGTGGCGGTGGCGGGCTTGCCGTTGAGCTCCTTCCACTTGGGGAAGAAGTCCGGGTCGACGGTGACCAGGCAGGCCACGAAGGGCTTGCGGTCGCCGACCACCATGACCTCGCCGACCAGCGCGTGCGCCCGGATGCGGTCCTCGATCACGGCCGGGGCGACGTTCTTGCCGCCCGCGGTGACGATGATCTCCTTCTTGCGGCCGGTGATGGTCAGGTAGCCCTCGGAGTCCAGCGAGCCGAGGTCGCCGGTGGCGATCCAGCCGTCCTTGAGGGTGTCGGCGGTGGCCTGCGGGTTGTTCCAGTAGCCGGTGAAGACGTGCGGGCCCTTGAAGAAGACCTCGCCGTCCTCGGCGATCCGCACCGAGGCGCCGGGGACCGGCTGGCCGACCGTGCCGATCTTCGGTTTGTCCCACGGGTTGAAGGCGGTGGCCGCGCAGGTCTCGGTCAGGCCGTAGCCCTCCAGGACGGTGAAGCCGATGCCCCGGTAGAAGTGGCCCAGCCGCTCGCCGAGCGGGGCGCCGCCGGAGATGGCGTGGGTGGCCCGGCCGCCGAGGGCGGCGCGCAGCTTGCTGTAGACCAGCTTGTCGAAGACCGCGTGCTTGATCCGCAGGACCAGGCCCGCGCCGCCGGCGTCCAGCGCCCGGCTGTAGGCGATCGCGGTGTCGGCGGCCTTGTCGAAGATCTTGCCCTTGCCGTCGGCCTGGGCCTTGGCGCGGGCGGTGTTGTAGACCTTCTCGAAGACTCTCGGCACGCCCAGGATCAGGCTCGGCTTGAAGGCGGCCAGCTCGGCGGTGACGTCCCTGATGTCGGAGACGTGGCCCAGCTTGATCGGCGCCATCGCGGTGGCGATCTCGGCGATCCGGCCGAGCACGTGGGCCAGCGGCAGGAACAGCAGGACGGAGCTGTCGCCGGTGCGGAACAGCGGGGCCAGGCGTTCCACCACGTTGCCGCACTCGGCGAGGAAGTTGGCGTGCGTCAGCTGACAGCCCTTCGGGCGGCCGGTGGTGCCCGAGGTGTAGACGATGGTGGCGATCGAGTCGGCGGTCGCGGTCGAGCGGCGCTCCTGCACCGTCTCGTCCGGGACGTCCTTCCCGGCCTCGGCCAGCGCGGCGATCGCGCCGCCCTCGATCTGCCAGGTGTGCTTCAGCCCGGTCAGCCGGCCGCGGACCTCGTCGACGACCTTGACGTGCTGGTCGGTCTCGGTGACGACGGCGACCGCGCCGGAGTCGCCGAGGATCCACTCGACCTGCTCGGCGGAGGAAGTCTCGTACACCGGGACGGTGATCGCGCCGGCCGTCCAGATCGCGAAGTCCAGCAGCGTCCACTCGTACCGGGTGCGGGACATGACGCCCACCCGGTCGCCCGGCTCGATGCCCGCGGCGATCAGGCCCTTGGCGGCGGCGTGCACCTCGGCCAGGAACTGCACCGCGGTCAACTCCTGCCAGCGGCCGTCCACCTTACGGCTGAGCACCGCGACATCCGGGTGCTCCGCTGCGTTCCGGTGCACAGGGTCGGAGAGATTACCGCCGCTGGGTACCTGGTAGAGAGCCGGAAGGCTGAAGTCGAGCAAGACTGCTCCTCGTTCGCGACGCTGCGGGACGGCAGGACGTTACTGCCCGGTAGGCAGCTTCGACCAGGGGGGTCGGCTCCGGTGTTCGAAGTGTCACACCCGGCCGGGTCCGACCAGGCCGTGACCGGGTCGTTCGAATGGCACCCTACGACAGCCCCGAGGTGACCGGCCGGTAGCATGCCCCGCCGACCGGCGCCGGGCCCCCGCCGAGCCGCGGCCCGCGCGGCCGAGCCGATCGCCGGTCGCGGTAGCCTGCTCCGGGCGGACAAGGCCGAGCACGCTCGACCGGACCGGCAGGCAGAGGGACGACGCGGAGGGCCATTCCATGGCGGAGCACACCAGGTCGAGCATCACCATCGACGCGACCCCGGCCACGGTCATGGCCGTGATCGCCGACTTCGCCGCCTACCCGGCCTGGACCGGCGAGGTCAAGGAGGTCGAGGTCCTGGAAGCCGGCGAGAACGGCCGCGCCGCCCAGGTCCGCCTGCTGCTCGACGCCGGTGCCATCCGCGACGAGCACGTCCTCGCCTACACCTGGGACGGCGACCGCGAGGTCGGCTGGACCCTCGTGCGCAGCCAGATGCTCCGCTCGCTGGACGGCTCCTACACCCTCGCCCCGCTCTCCGGCAGCCGCACCGAGGTGACGTACCAGCTCGCCGTGGACGTCAAGATCCCGATGCTCGGCATGATCAAGCGCAAGGCCGAGAAGGTCATCATCGACCGCGCCCTGGCCGGTCTGAAGAAGCGCGTCGAGGACGCCGACGGCAAGAAGCCCGTCCAGGGCTGACGCGGCGGAACGGGGGCCGACGGCATGACGGCGACACGCACCATCCTGGTCAGCGGCGACGCGGGCGCGCCCGTGGTGGCCGCCGCCACCGCCCTGCACGCGGCCCGGCGCGGCCACCGCACCTGGCTGCTGGCCGCCGACGACCCGCACCGCGCCCTGGACGGCGTCCTCGGCACCCGCCTGGAGCCCGAACCGGCCCGCTACGCACCCGGCCTGACCGTCTCCCGGATCGACGAGCAGGCCGCCTTCCGGTACGCCGCCGGCGAGCTCACCAGCCGGCTCAAGCCCGCCCTCGACCTGCTCGGCGCCGAGCAGCTCGACCCCGAGGAGCTGACCGCCCTCCCCGGCATCGCCCGGATCGCCCTGCTGCGCGCCCTGCCCGCCGCCGACCAGGACGTCCTGGTCGTGCTCGCCCCGCCGCCCGCCGAGCTGATCGCCACCCTCGCCCTGCCCGAGCAGTTGGAGCGCTACCTGGACCGGCTCGTCCCCGAGCAGCGGCAGGCGGCCCGGGCGCTGCGCCCGCTGCTGGCCGGCCTGGCCGGCGTGCCGATGCCCGCCGAGTGGCTGTACGAGGGGCGGACCAAGGCCGCCGCGGTGCTCGCCGAGTCCCGCGCCGCGATCGCCGCGCCCGGCACCAGCGTGCGCCTGGTCGTGCCGGCCGACGGCCACCCGTACCAGGAACTGGGCCGGATCCGGGCCGGGTTGGCCCTGCACGGCCACCGGCCGGACGCCGTCGTGGTGCACGGCGTGCTGCCCGAGGGCGCGGCCGACTCGCCGGACCCGTGGCTGGCCGCGCTGGCCCGCCGCCGCCGGGAGGAGCTGGCCGAGCTCGCGGCCGAGACCGACGCCCCGGTGCTGGCCACCGGACTGGCCGAGGCCACCCTGGAGGCCGTCGCCGACCGGCTGTACGGGGACGGGCCCGGCCCGGAGCGGCTGGCCCCCGAGCCCTGGCCGGTCGAGGACCGCCTCGCCGAGGAGGGCCTGCTGGTCTGGCACCTCGCGCTGCCCGGCGCCGACCGGGCCGAGCTGGACCTCGTCCGGCGCGGCGACGAACTGGTGGTCGGCCTCGGTGCCCACCGCCGGGTGCTCACCCTGCCGTCCGCGCTGCGCCGCTGCACGGTGGCCGGCGCGAGCCTGCACGACGGGGCGCTCTCGGTGCGGTTCGCGCCCGACCCGGCGCTCTGGCCCCGGGGCTGAAGCCCTTTCGGGGTCCCTACGGGCTGTCCGGTAGCGTCGGGCCCGAGGGCCGCGGGGTGCGGCCACGGCCGAGGAGGCGCCCGCGATGACCAGCACCGACGACCGGACCGAGCCCACCGCCGAGCCGGGCGGCCCGCAGGCCCACCCGTTCGGGCCGGAGCTGGGCCCGCTGGTGGACGAGGTGCGCAAGCTCGCCTCCGCCGTCGGCCAGAAGGCGCAGGAGGCGAGCGCCGACACCCTGATCACCCTCTCCGGGCTGGCCGACCGGCTGCGCACCCAGCAGCCCGAGGTCTACTCCCACCTCGCCGCCGCCGGCTCCGGACTGGCCGCCGCGGGCACCGAACTGCTGGCCGCCTACCGGGCCGCGGTGGCCGGCCACGAGCACCGCTGGACGGCCGGCGAGGGCGCCGCCACCGAGCGGATCGACCTCGACACGCCTGACGAGGCGTCCGCCAAGCAGTGAATCCGTAACCTTCGAACCGTGATCGCGTTGCTCTGGTGCGTGACGAAGCGGGCGATTAGATACGACTTTTGAAGCGTCACGGCCCGGTTGGTCCATGATTGTCTTCGGTTAATGTATGCGAGGCTGTGTACGGGGGGCAGGGTTGGGCGGTACCGTTCCGCCCAGCGGGAACGAGTGAATAGCTGAGGGACACATGGCTCTGACCATCGGCGTCGATGTCGGCGGGACCAAGATCGCGGCAGGCGTGGTCGACGAGGCGGGCGCGATCCTGGCCCGGACCAGGGTGCCCACCCCGGCCGACCCGCAGTGGGCGGTCGATGCCATCGCGCAGGCCGTGCGCGAGCTCAAGGAGCAGCACCCCGACGTCACCGCCGTCGGCGTCGGCGCCCCCGGCTTCGTGGACAGCAACCGTTCCACGGTGATCTTCGCGCCCAACATCGACTGGGAGAACGAGCCGCTGCGCGGCCGCATCGAGGAGCTCGCCGGCCTGGACACCGTCGTCGAGAACGACGCCAACTGCGCCGCCTGGGCCGAGTTCCGCTTCGGCGCCGCCGCCGACCACCAGGACATGGTGCTGATCACCGTCGGCACCGGCATCGGCGGCGGCATCGTCCTCGACGGCCGGCTGCACCGCGGCCGGTTCGGCGTGGCCGGCGAGATCGGCCACCTCAACATGGTCCCCGACGGCCTGACCTGCGGCTGCGGCGGCAAGGGCTGCTGGGAGCAGTACGGCTCCGGGCGGGCGCTGCGCCGCTACGGCCGGGAGAAGGCCGCCGCCGACCAGGTGCGCGGCCGGCGGATGCTGGAGCTCAACGACGGCGTCGCCGAGACCATCCGCGGCATCCACATCACCGAGGCGGCCGAGGAGGGCGACCCGCTCGCCCTGGAGTGCTACGCCGAACTGGCCGACTGGCTCGGCCGCGGCATGGCCGACCTCGCCGCGCTCTTCGACCCGGGCGTCTTCGTCCTCGGCGGCGGCGTCTCCGACTCCGGCCGCCTGCTGCTCGACCCGGTCGCCAAGGCCTTCGAGCACTACCTCACCGGCGGCATCCACCGCCCGCGCGCCGAGGTCGTGCTGGCCTCGATGGGCTCCGCCGCCGGCATCGTCGGCGCCGCCGACCTGGCCCGCACCGCGTAGCCACCCCCTGAACCCGCCGGCGGCGGTGCGACCGGACCCCGACCAACTCCGGACGCGCCGCCGCCGACGCACGCCCCCGGCCCTGCCGTACGGTCGTCCCACGCACCACGTACGGGGAGGACCAGGACCATGACCACGGCACCCGCCGAACCGCCGCCGCCCGGCCCGCGCCGGTTGCGCCTGCTCAGCTACAACATCCGCTCGCTGCGGGACGACCGGCGGGCGCTGGCCCGGGTGATCCGGGCCTGCGCGCCCGACCTGGTCTGCATCCAGGAGTCACCGCGCTACTGGCGGCCCGAGGGTCAGGCCGCCCGGCTGGCCCGGAGCACCGGGACGGTCGTCCTGGCCGGCGGCGGCCGGACCGCCGCCGGGCCGCTGCTGCTCGGCCGGCCCGGCGCGGCGCAACTGCTGGGCGTGCACGACCGGCTGCTGCCCAAGACCCGCGGCCTGCACGCCCGCGGCTTCGCCACCGCGCTGCTGCGACTGCCCGGAACGGCGCCGTTCACCCTCACCAGCTGCCACCTCAGCCTGGACGCCGACGAGCGGTACGGCCAGTTCGAGCTGCTGCTCGACCAGCTCGGGATCGCCGAACACGGCATCGTGGCAGGGGACTTCAACGAGCACCCGGACGGCAGGGGCTGGCGGCTGCTGGCCGCGCGGCTCCAGGACGGGTACCCGACCGCGCCCTGGGGCGGCGAGTTCACGTCCGTCCCCGAGCGCCCCTACCAGCGGATCGACGCCGTGTTCGCCACGCCCGGGATCACCGTCCTCGGCTGCGGGGTGCCGCACGGGCTGCCCGGCGTCACCGAGGCCGACCTGCGCGCCGCGACCGACCACCTGCCGGTGCTCGCGGTGCTGGAGCTGCCGGAGGCTCCAGCAACCTAGACCACGGCGCCGTTGTCCGGGTCCTCGGGCTCGTCCTCGTCGCGGTCCTTCATCCGGGTCACCAGGGTGACGAAGCCGCCGAGGAAGGCGGTGATCCCGACCCAGGCCGGCCAGCCGGCGATCTCCCGCCACACCACCGCGTCGAACAGCAGCAGGGCGGGGCCGCCGAGCACCGCGAGCCAGGCGAACTTCGCGGTGACGTCGGCCGTCGGCAGCGGCGGGGGCTCCGGCGGGACGTAGTGGTCCTCGTCGGTCTCCTCGGCCAGTTCGAAGTCGCGCGGGCCCGAGCCCGCCGCCGGCATCACCGGCCGACCGGAGCGGGGGCGGGGCTGCGGGGCGAGGTCGGCGAGGTCGTCCGGGTCGGTCCGGGAGCCGGGGGCGTCCTTGAAGCCGCCCTTCAGCTCGCTCTGGGCCCGGAGGTTCTCGACCTCCGGCCAGTTGGGGTTGGTGAGGTCCACGGGGTCGTCGAACTGGGCGACCAGGGCGGCGAAGATCTCGTCCTGCTCGGCCTGGCTGCGCTCGGGGGCGCGCCGGGTGCGGGGCTCCGCGGGCGCGGTGGCGTCCGGTTCGGCCGGGCGCCGGTCGGCGGCCGGTGCTTCGGCGGCCTCCGCGGCCGGGGCGGTGACGCCGTCCGCCCCCGGACGGTCCGCCGGGGCGCCGCTGTGCGCGGTGCCGTCCTTCGCCGTGCTGTCCTTCGCCGTGCTGTCCTTCGCTGTGCCGTCCTCGCGGGGTGCCTCGTCCCCGCCGCCCGCCGTGCTGCTCTCGTGCACTTCCGGCCCTTCAGCCATGGTGATCGTCGGATTCGACCCCGGTGACGCCCACCGCGTGCGCGGGGGCCAGCCGTCGGATGAAGTCCTGGCTGGCCGCGAATATTTCCGCCGCGTCGTGGTCCAGCGTCGCGACGTGGAAGCTGCGCTGGCACAGCCGCTCCGTCACGTCGGTCGAGGATATCCGGGCCAGCACCAGTTCCGAGTTGGCCGGCGAGACGACGTGGTCCTGCGGACTGCGGAAGAGCAGCACCGGCTGGGTCACCTGCGGCAGCCGCCGTTGGACGTCCCGCCACAGCCGGCCCAGCGACCAGGCGGCGTTCAGCGGCGTCCGGTCGTAGCCCAGCTCGACCGTGCCGGGCTTGGCGATGTCGTCGGCGATCCCGGGCACGCTCGGCACGAGGTGCCGCAGCACCGGCAGCAGCACACTCGCAGGGTTGTCCGAGCGCACCGACGGGTTGACCAGCACCAGCCCGGACACCGCCGGACCGTGCAGCGCGGCCAGCCGCAGCGCCAGCGCGCCGCCCATCGACAGCGCGCAGACGAAGACCTGCTCGCACTCGGCGGAGAGCGTCAGCAGTTCGTGCTCGACCTCGGCGTACCAGTCCTCCCAGCGGGTGACCTGCATGTCCCGCCACCGGGTGCCGTGCCCGGGCAGCAGCGGCAGCGACACGCTGAACCCGGCCGCCGCCAGTTCCTCCGCCCAGGGCCGCAGCGACTGCGGCGATCCGGTGAAGCCGTGGCACAGCAGCACCCCCACCGGTCCGCCGCGGTGGCGGTACGGTTCGGCACCGGGCAGCAACGGCATGGCGGACTCCTTCGCGGGCGGGTGGCGCTGGGGGAGGGACGCTGGAGGGGAGGCTGCGGGAATCCGCATCGTCCCACGGCCCCGCCCGGGACGTACACCCCTCATGGCGGCCTCCGCGCGGGCCGCGCGCCCCTCGCGGAGGCCCCCGTGCGAGTGCCTGCGGGAGTCCGGCGGCGGCCCGCCGGGGCGGGGCGGGGCGCGGGCCGAGCCCACGGGGCATTAGGATCGACCGGTCCGCATAACAGGAGGCCCGGGTTGTTCTACCGACTGATGAAGATGATCGTCGCGCCACTGCTTCGGATCTTCTTCCGGCCGTGGATCGAGGGTGAGGAGAACATCCCCACCGAGGGCGCGGCCATCATCGCGAGCAACCACCTGTCCTTCTCGGACTCCTTCTTCTTCCCCGCGCTGATCAAACGCCGGGTGACCTTCATCGCGAAGGCCGAGTACTTCAACACCCCGGGCATCAAGGGCCGGCTGACCGCCGCGTTCTTCAAGGGCGTCGGCCAGCTGCCGGTGGACCGCTCGGGCGTGCGCGGCGCGGGCGAGGCCGCGATCCGCAGCGCCATCGCGGTGCTGGACGGCGGCGAGCTGTTCGGCGTCTACCCCGAGGGCACCCGCTCGCCCGACGGCAAGCTGTACCGCGGCAAGGTCGGCGGCCTGGCCCGCGTCGCGCTGGCCACCGGCGCGCCGGTCATCCCGGTCGCCATGATCGACACCGAGAAGGTCCAGCCGCCCGGTCAGGTGATCCCCAACTTCGGCACCCGCCCCGGCATCCGGATCGGCCGCCCGCTGGACTTCTCCCGCTACCACGGCATGGAGAACGACCGCTTCATCCTCCGTTCGGTGACGGACGAGGTGATGTACGAGATCATGCGGCTCTCCGGCCAGGAGTACGTGGACATCTACGCGACCGCCGCCAAGCGGCAGATCGCCGACGACAAGAAGAAGGCCGACGCCGAGCGCAAGGCCGCCGCCAAGGCGGAGAAGGCGGAGGCGGAGGCCGAGAAGGCCGCCGCCGACAAGGCCGCCGCGACGGAGCAGGCCGAGCAGTCCGGGCAGGAGCCGAAGGAGACCGGGTCGGCCTGACGACCGCGGGCACGGCCCAGGGGAGGGGCGCAAGGATGACGGACGGCGAGAGAACCGGGGCAGTCGGCGGCGCGGTCGCGGCCGGGGGCATGTCCGTCGAACTGCCGTTGTGGAAGGCCATCTCCTACTTCCGGGTGCTGGCGCTCTGCTACGCCCTGCTGCGCTACCTCAACTCCTACCTGGACTTCCTGCACCCCGTCGCCGGCTGGATCTTCCTCGGCACACTCACCCTCTGGACACTCGCCAGCACCCGGGCCTTCGCCGGCCCGCAGCGCTGCACCTGGTACGTGCTCGGCACCGACCTCACCCTCGCCGTCACCGGCATCGTGATGAGCGGCCTGACCGACGACCCGGTACGGATCAGCCACGGCGCGCCCACCCTGCCGACCATCTGGGCCGCCGGCACGGTGCTCGGCTTCGCCGGCAAGGGCGGCTGGCGCTGGGCGGCCGCCGCGGGCACGGTGATCGGCGTCGCCAACATCCTCGGCCACGGCGGCCCGACCGGCGACAACATCCACAACATCATGCTGCTGATGGTGGCCGGCTGCGCCATCGGCTACGTCATCGAACTGGCCCGCGCCAGCGAGGCGACGCTCACCCGGGCACTCCAGGTCGAGGCGGCCACCCGGGAGCGCGAGCGGCTCTCCCGGGACATCCACGACGGCGTGCTCCAGGTGCTCGCCCTCGTCCAGCGCCACGGCGCCGAACTCACCGCGCGGCCGGCCGAGGGCGCCGCGGCTGCGGCCGGTGGACGCCCGGGCGGCGACGCCGACTTCGCCGAACTCGGCCGACTGGCCGGTGAGCAGGAGCGCGCCCTGCGGGCGCTGATGACCGGCGGCCCGATCCCGGGGCAGCGCCCGCAGGAGTGCGGGGCCGGGGAGCCGCAGGACCTCACCGCGCTGCTGCGCCCGTACGCCGACGAGCGGATCACGCTGTCCGCCCCCGGCGGGCCGGTGCTGCTGCCCGCCGGGGCGGCCGGCGAACTGGCCGCGGCGGTCGGCGCCGCCGTCGACAACGTCCGCCGGCACGCCGGGGAGCGGGCCCGGGCCTGGATCCTGGTGGAGGACGAGCCGCAGGCCGTCACGGTCAGCATCCGCGACGACGGCCCCGGCTTCGCCCCCGGCCGCCTCGGCGAGGCGGAGCGGGCCGGGCGGCTGGGCGTCTCCCAGTCCATCCGCGGCCGGCTGCTGGACCTCGGCGGCACGGCCGAGCTGTACTCGGCGCCCGGGGAGGGCGTCGAGGTCGAACTCCGTGTCCCGAGGAAGGGCTCTGATGACCGATCAGCCGACGACTGACCGGCCGATACGGGTGATGGTCGTGGACGACCACCCGATGTGGCGCGACGCCGTCTCGCGGGACCTCGCCGAGGCGGGGCTCGACGTGGTGGCCACCGCGGGCGACGGCGAGGAGGCCGTCCGCCGGGCCCGCGCCTGCTCGCCGCAGGTCGTCGTACTGGACCTCAACCTGCCCGGTCTGCCCGGCGCCGAGGTGTGCCGCCAGGTGGCCGCGCAGGATCCGGCGGTGCGGGTGCTGGTGCTCTCGGCCAGCGGCGAGCACCAGGACGTGCTGGAGGCGGTGAAGTCCGGCGCGACCGGGTACCTGGTCAAGTCGGCCGGGCGGGAGGAACTGCTGGACGCGGTGCGGCGCACGGCCGTGGGCGACGCCGTGTTCACCCCGGGCCTGGCCGGCCTGGTGCTGGGCGAGTTCCGCCGGCTGGCCGCCGAACCGGCCCCGGCCTCCGCGCCGGCCGTCCCGCAGCTGACCGCGCGGGAGACCGAGGTCCTGCGCCTGGTGGCCAAGGGCCTGTCGTACCGGCAGATCGCCGACCGGCTGGTGCTGTCGCACCGGACGGTGCAGAACCACGTGCAGAACACGCTCGGCAAGCTGCAACTGCACAACCGGGTGGAACTGGTGCGGTACGCGATCGAGCAGGGGCTGGACGACGACATCTGACGGCTCCGGCGGTCCAGGCCGCGTCGGCGGTCCCGCGTGCGGCGGGGGCCGGTCCCGGGACCGGCCCCCCACCGGCTGCTCAGCCGCGGACGGCCGCCGCCTCGCGCAGCAGGCCCGCCACGATGCCGACGCCGTCGCGGGTCAGCACCGACTCGGGGTGGAACTGGAGGCCGGCGAAGCCGGGCCCGCGTAGCGCGTGGACGTCCCCGGTGGCGGCGTCCCGGGCGACCTCGACGCCCTGTGCGGCGAGCCGGGCCGCGTCGGCGTCCGAGCAGCGCGCGGTGAACGTGTTGTAGAAGCCGACGGTGTGCTTGGTGCCGAACAGGTCGACGCTCTCCTGCGCCCCCTGGTACGGGACGTCCTTGCGGCCCAGCGCCAGCCCGAGCCCGCCGCAGAGCAGCTGGTGGCTGAGGCAGACCGCGAGCAGCGGCGCGGTGCGGGCCCCGGACCGGACCGCGGCCAGGGCGTCCGCGACGACCGGCCGCAGCAGGGCCATCTTGGGGTCGTCGGCGAGCGCCGGGTCGCCGGGCCCGGGGCCCAGCACCAGCGGCCCGCGGTGCGCCGCCAGCAGGGCGGGCAGCCCGGGCGCGTCGTAGCGGACGACGCCGACCTGGTGGCCGATCGAGGTGAGCAGGTGGGCGAGCATCGAGGTGAAGGTGTCCTCGCCGTCGACCACCAGGGTCGGCGCGGGCTCGGTGACCACGGTCGGCGTCTGCATCCGCAGCCAGAACGGGGCGAGGTCGGCCCGCCGGGCGTCCAGGGCGGCCTGGACACGGTGGTCGTCGGCCAGCCGGGGGCCGGTGGGGCCGGGCAGCCGGGCGGGCGCGGGCCGGGCGCCGATCGCGGTGAGCACCCCGGCGGCCTTGGCGTGGGTCTCGGCGACCTCGGACTCGGGGACGGAGTGGCGGACGAGCGTGGCGCCGACCCGGACGACCAGGCGGCCGGTGGCCGGGTCGATGTCGGCGGTGCGGATGCAGATCGGCGAGTCCAGCAGCTGCCCGCCGCTGGCGGAGCGGCCGATCAGGGCGAGCGCGCCGGAGTAGTAGCCGCGCCCGCCGGGCTCGTACCGCTTGATGACCCGGGTGGCGTTCTGTACCGGGCTGCCGGTGACGGTGGCGGCGAACATCGTCTCGCGGAGCACCTCGCGGACGTCCAGCGAGGTGCGTCCGCGCAGCTCGTACTCGGTGTGGGCGAGGTGGGACATCTCCTTGAGCCGGGGCCCGAGCACCTGGCCGCCGAGGTCGCCGACGGTGCACATCATCTTGAGCTCCTCGTCGACGACCATCGTCAGTTCCTCCAGCTCCTTGGGGTCGTGGAGGAACCGGAGCAGCGAGTCGATGTCCGAGCCGCCGGCCGGATAGCGGTAGGTGCCGGAGATCGGGTTCATCACGACGGTGCCGCCGCTCTGCCGGACGTGCACCTCGGGGGAGGCGCCGACCAGGACGCGTTCTCCGGTGTGCACCAGGAAGGTCCAGTAGGCGCCGCGCTCCTGCTCCAGCAGCCGCCGGAACAGGGTGAGCGCGAGTGCGGGCGAGAAGTTCTCCAGGGTGGCGCCGAAGTCGCGCCGGATCACGAAGTTGGCGCCCTCGCCGTTGCCGATCTCCTCCTCGATCACCCGGCGGACGATCGCGGCGTACGCCTCGTCGTCGATGTCGAACGAGCCGCCGGTGAGCGAGACCGGCGACTGCGGCAGGGCGGCGGTGAGTTCGGCCAGCGGCAGGGTGTGCTGTTCGGTCACCGAGAGGGCCTGCAGCGGGGTCCCGTCGTCGTGCGCCTCGAAGCCGCGCTCGCGGATCTGCCGGTACGGGACGAGCGAGAGCAGGTCGTGCACCGGGCCGTCGGCCGGGACGCCGGTGCGGACCGGCAGGTCGGCGAGGTTGCGGTAGCTGTCGACGGTGCCCACCAGCACCTCGACGGTGTCCGGGGCGAGCCGGGGGGTGCGGCGGTGCAGCAGGGCGAACGCGGGCGCGTCGGGAGCGGTGAGGCGGGCGAGCAGGTCGGCGGTGGCGGTCACGGAGCGGCTTCCTTCCGGGGGACTGGTGAGGTGCGGTGCTGGGATCCGCTCCCGGAGGGCCGTCTGCGCATACGCCGACGGCCGCCCCGAGGGGCGGCCGTCGTGTTCGTCTAGGAACGCGCGATCGGTGGGCCACCCTTGGGGGAGGCCCACCACCAGGAGTGGGTGTGGGGCGCGTGCATGGTTCGAGCGTAGCGGATCGTGCGGGGAGGGTGAGCCCGGTCACGTGTTTGTCCGAGTTATGTCTCACCCCTCGGGCAATGGTCACGAATCGCTCGGGTCACCCCGTAGCCTTGGTGGTGTGACCGTGACGACTGAGACATCGAGGACTGGCCACTCCTGGCAGTCCCTGCCCGCGGCGCAGCAGCCTGAATGGCCGGACCAAGAGGCTCTGCGCAAGACCCTTGCCGAGCTCGCCTCGTATCCGCCGCTCGTGTTCGCCGGCGAGTGCGACCAGCTGCGCGCCCGGCTCGGAGCCGTGGCGCGCGGGGAGGCCTTCCTGCTGCAGGGCGGTGACTGTGCCGAGGCCTTCGACGGCGTTTCGGCGGAGCACATCCGCAACAAGCTGAAGACCCTGCTGCAGATGGCCGCCGTGCTGACGTACGCGGCCTCGGTGCCGGTCGTGAAGGTGGGCCGGATCGCCGGCCAGTACTCCAAGCCGCGCTCCAAGTCGACCGAGACCCGCGACGGCGTGACGCTGCCGGTCTACCGCGGTGACTCGGTGAACGGCTTCGACTTCACCCCCGAGTCCCGCATCCCGGACCCGGAGCGTCTCAAGCGGATGTACAACGCGTCCGCCGCGACGCTGAACCTGGTGCGCGCGTTCACCACCGGTGGTTACGCGGACCTGCGCCAGGTGCACGCCTGGAACCAGGACTTCGTGCGCAACTCGCCGGCCGGCCAGCGCTACGAGCAGCTCGCCCGGGAGATCGACAACGCCCTGGCGTTCATGAACGCCTGCGGTGTGGCGCCGGAGGAGTTCAAGACCGTCGAGTTCTTCTCCTCGCACGAGGCGCTGATCCTGGACTACGAGACCGCGCTGACCCGCGTGGACTCGCGCACCGGCGAGCTGTACGACGTCTCCGGCCACATGGTGTGGATCGGTGAGCGCACCCGCCAGCTGGACCACGCGCACATCGAGTTCGCCTCGAAGGTCCGCAACCCGATCGGCGTCAAGCTCGGCCCGACCACCTCGGTCGACGAGGCACTGACCCTGATCGAGAAGCTGGACCCGGAGCGCGAGCCGGGCCGCCTCACCTTCATCACCCGGATGGGCGCGGGCAAGGTCCGCGACCACCTGCCCACCCTGGTGGAGAAGGTCACCGCGTCCGGCGCCCAGCCGGTGTGGATCTGCGACCCGATGCACGGCAACACCTTCGAGGCCTCCAGCGGCCACAAGACCCGCAGCTTCGACGACGTGCTCGACGAGGTCAAGGGCTTCTTCGAGGTGCACCGCGCGCTGGGCACCCACCCGGGCGGCATCCACGTGGAGCTGACCGGCGACGACGTGACCGAGTGCGTCGGCGGTGGCGACGAGGTGCTGGTCGACGACCTGCACCAGCGCTACGAGACGGCCTGCGACCCGCGGCTCAACCGCAGCCAGTCGCTGGACCTGGCGTTCCTGGTGGCGGAGATGTACCGCGGCCAGTGAGCTGCCACGGGTGAGCCGCCGCCGGCGGGTCACCGGTGAACGAATGTGACGAAAGCCCCTCCGGATTCGGGTTCCCCGAGCCCGGAGGGGCTTTTTCGTACCCGGATCGCCGGGTAAGGTGAGGCTTAGTGAAGTAAGGCAAGCCTTAGTCAAGATCGTTCCGCCGGTCGGCGCCGCACCACCCTGGAGAGTCCGCGATGTACGTGTGCATGTGCCATGCGGTCACCGAGGACCAGGTGAAGAAGGCGATCGACGCCGGTGCCGAGACCCCGCGCCAGATCGCCCGGGGCTGCAAGGCCGGCACCGACTGCGGGTCCTGCGTCCGACGGATCCAGGCCCTGCTCGGCGAGCACGGCGCCCGGCCCTGCCCGACCGCCCGCCTCGCCGCGAAGCTCGGCCTGGCCGACCCGCAGGCCCAGGCCGCGCCCGCGCCGGTGGCCGCCGCGGCGCCCGCCGCCCCGGCCCTGGTCGCCCCGCTGCGCGCAGCCTGAGGACTCGGCCTGAGGGCTCGGCCTTGAGGGCTCAGGACTCCGGCTGCTCGATCACCTGGGCGAGGTAGAGCGCCTCGCCGAGCTTCTCCAGGAGCTCCAGCTGGGTGTCGAGGTAGTCGATGTGGTGCTCCTCGTCGGCCAGGATGTCCTCGAAGATGTTCGCCGAGGTGACGTCGTTCTTGGCGCGCATCACGACGATCCCGCGCTTCAGCCGGTCGATCGCCTCGACCTCGATCTGGCGGTCCGCCTCGAACATCTCCTTGACCGTCTGGCCGATCCGGACGTGGAACAGCCGCTGGTAGTTCGGCAGCCCGTCCAGGAAGAGGATCCGGTCGGTGAGGGTCTCGGCGTGCTTCATCTCGTCGAAGGACTCGTGCCGGGTGTACTTGGCGAGCTTCGTCCAGCCGAAGTTCTCCTGCATCTTGGCGTGCAGGAAGTACTGGTTGATCGCGGTGAGCTCCGCGGTGAGCTGCTCGTTGAGGAACTCGATGACCTCTGGGTCGCCCTGCATGGCTGGTGCCTCCCTGCGCTACGGCCTGTTGTGACTCCTGCGCTGCGCATCCTGGCATCGAAATGGGAGGAAATTCCAGTAAGTTCACACTCACTAGGACATGTTTCGGAATATCCGATTTGAGCTGATACGGGCTCGACCACCGGTTCTTGGGGATGGGGCGCGTGGCCGCGCCAAGGGGCGCGCACGGCGCGTCGACCGCCGTCTGTCACCATGGAGTCATGGGTCAGTCCGAACAAGAACCGCTTCCGCCGTCTGACCCGAGGCTCCCCCCGGGGCAGCGCGTGCAGCGCGGCTGGCCCGCCCTGCACTACGGGCCCGTACCCCGCTTCAAGCCGCTGACCTGGGACCTCCAGGTGTTCGGCGCGACCGCCTCGGCGGAGAAGCACAGCTGGGACTTCGAGGCCTTCCACGCCCTGCCGCGCACCACCGTCGTCGCCGACCTGCACTGCGTCACCAAGTTCACGCTGCTCGGCAACGAGTGGTCGGGCGTGCCGGCCGCCGCCCTCCTCGACCTGGAGCCCCCCGCGCCCGGCGTCACCCACGTGATGGTCTGGGCCGAGTACGGCTACAGCGCCAACCTGCGGCTGGCCGACTTCGCCGACCCGCGGACGATCTTCGCCACCCACCGCAACGGCGAGCCGCTGACCGCCGAGCACGGCTTCCCCGTCCGGCTGATCGTCCCCGGGCTGTACGCCTGGAAGGGCCCCAAGTGGGTCCGCGCGGTGGAGTACATGCGGGCCGACCGCCGGGGCTTCTGGGAGGAGCGCGGCTACCACAACCTCGCCGACCCGTGGCGCGAGCAGCGCTACTCCCACCAGGAGGAGCCGGGCGACGGCCCGCTGCGCTGAGGGCGGACCGACGTTCGGAGGAATCCCCTCAGAAGCGAGGGATCCCCTTAGAAGAAGGGGAAGTTGACCGTCACCGCGGTGTGCTGCGGGCGCCGCTCGCCGGCCGCCGGGGACTGGCCGGACACCTTGCCGGTGCCGAACAGGTTGACCCCGCTGGTCTGCATCGTGAAGCCGGCCGCCTGGAGCGCCTTCGCCGCGTCGTCCTTGCTCATCCCGGTGACGTCCGGGACGGGCACCATGCCCTTGCTGACCACCAGCGAGACCGCGGTGTTCTCCTGGAGCAGCTGCCCGGCCGCCGGCGAGCTGCTGATCACCACGCCCTCCGGCACGGTGTCGTCGTACGTCCCGGTCACGCCGCCCCTGGTCAGCTGGGCCGCGGTCAGCGCGTCGGCGGCCTGGTCGGCGGTCTTCCCGGTCAGGTCCGGCACCGCGATCCGCTTGGGGCCCCTGGAGACGGTGACCGTCACGGTGTCGCTCTTGCGGGTCCGCGCACCCACCCCGGGGTCGGTGGCGATCACCTGCCCGGCCGGGACGCTCTCGCTGAACGCCTCGACGAAGCGGCCGTGCATGCCGTCCTTGTCCAGGATCCGCTGGGCCTCGGCCCGGTCCTTGCCGAGCACGCCGGGCACCGGCCCGTACAGCCCCTCGGACAGCCCGTACGTCGCGCCGCCGACCGCCAGCACCAGGGCGGTCAGCGCGGCCGCCCAGATCAGCGGCTTGCGGGGGAGGCGGCGCAGCAGGCCGGGCCGGCGCCCGCGCACCGGGGTCGGCTCGTCGTACGGGCGCGGCTCGACCAGCAGCTGGTCCAGCAGCTCCGCCGGCACGTCCAGCACGCTGGTGGGCTCCGGCGCCGCGGCGTCGACGGGCCCCGTCGGCGGCTGGATCACCGAGGTCGGCTCGCTGGTCGGGTAGCGCGGGCTGGGCCGGGTGGAGGCCGGCGGCTCGGCGTCCAGCTCGGCCGGGGTGAGCGTGCGGCGGAGCCGCTGGAGGGCGGCGAGCAGTTCGACCGCGTCGTACGGGCGGGCCTCGGCCGTCCGGGCGCAGGCGCCGGCCACTATGGCGTCCAGCCCGGGGCCGACGGCCGGGGCGATCAGCGAGGGGGCGGGGACGTCCTCGTGCAGGTGCTTGTACATGACCTGGACGGGGTTGTCGCCGGTGTGCGGGCGGCGGCCGGTGAGCATCTCGTAGAGCAGGATGCCGGCCGCGTAGACGTCGACCCGCTGGTCGGTGGGGGCGTCCGGGAGGATCTGCTCGGGGGCCAGGTAGGAGACGGTGCCGAGGACCGTGCCGCCGGTCGCGGTGCTGGTCGAGGTGGGCGCGCCGTCGGCGGTGCCGAGGACCCGGACCAGGCCGAAGTCGGCGACCTTGACCAGCCCGTCCTCGGTGATCAGCACGTTCTCGGGCTTGACGTCCCGGTGCACCAGCCCGGCCCGGTGGGCGGCGCCGAGGGCGGCCAGCACCGGCTCCAGCACGTCCAGCGCGGCCCGTACGGACAGTGCGCCGCGGTCGCGCAGCAGGTCCCGCAGGGTGCGGCCGGGCACGTACTCCATGGCGAGGAAGACGTTCGCGCCGTCCGCGCCCTGGTCGAAGACGTTCACCACGTTCGGGTGGGAGAGCCGGGCGACGGCCTTGGCCTCGCGGATGAACCGGGCGGTGAAGCCGTCGTCCCCGGCCAGCGCGGGGTGCATCACCTTGAGGGCGACGACCCGGTCCAGCCGGGTGTCGGTGCCCTTGTAGACGGTGGACATCCCGCCGGTCGCGATGCGCTGCTCGACCCGGTACCGGCCGTCGAGCAGGGTACCGATCAGGGGGTCGTGCAGTGCCATGTCCACCCGGAGAGTCTAGGGCGTGCCTTCAAACCCCCGTCGTCCGCCCGGAGGGCGGGCGTGGCGGCGTTGGGGTGCGTGCATCGCAAGGCGGAGGAGGGAGTCCATGCGGAGCATCGGCGACCGACGACAACGCGGCGAGGTGCGTGCCCCGGCGTCGGCGCGCAGGCGGGGGTTTGAAGGCACGCCCTCGGGCTCCGGCGGCAGCGGGGCCCGGAGGACATCGCCTCCGGGCCCGGCTGTGCCCGGTTTGTGACACGGCACACGCGGGCGGGTGCCGGGCGTCCCGGTGTCAGAACGCCGGGTGCTCGCGGGTGTCCAGCTCCGCCCGGCCGGCCATCGCCGAGGAGGCCTCGGCGTGGAACCGGCGCGGGATGCGGCCGGCCCGGTGGGCGAACCGGCCCGCCTCGGCGGCGTGCCGCATCGCCTCGGCCATCAGCACCGGGTCCTGCGCCCTGGTCACCGCGGAGGCGAGCATCACCGCCGCGCAGCCCAGCTCCATCGCCAGCGCGACGTCCGAGGCGGTGCCGGCGCCCGCGTCCAGGATCACCGGGACGCCCGCGCCCTCCACGATCAGCTGGAAGTTGTGCGGGTTGCGGATGCCCAGGCCGGAGCCGATCGGCGAGCCCAGCGGCATGATCGCCGCGCAGCCGACGTCCTCCAGCTTGCGCGCCAGCACCGGGTCGTCGTTGGTGTACGGCAGCACCGTGAAGCCGTCGTCGACCAGGGTCTCGGCGGCGTCCAGCAGCTCGATCGGGTCCGGCAGGAGGGTTCGCTCGTCGGCGATCACCTCCAGCTTCACCCAGTCGGTGCCGAGCGCCTCGCGGGCCAGCCGGGCGGTCAGCACGGCCTCCCCGGCGGTGAAGCAGCCCGCCGTGTTGGGCAGCACCCGGATGCCGTTGCGGGTCAGCACGTCCAGGACGGAGCCCTGGGTGCCGGCGTCGACCCGGCGCATCGCCACGGTGGTCAGCTCGGTGCCGGAGGCCAGCAGTGCCCGTTCGAGGATCTCCAGGCTGGGTGCGCCGCCGGTGCCCATGATCAGCCGGGAGCCGAAGGACGCCCCGGCGATGGTCAGCAGGTCGTCGGCCATGTCAGCCTCCCTGGACGGCGGTGAGGATCTCTATCCGGTCGCCCGCCGACAGTTCCGTGGCCGGCCACGAACTGCGCGGCACCACGGCTTCGTTGAGGGCGGCGGCGACGCCGCTGTGGGCGGCGCTGAGGGTGGCCACGACCTCTGCGAGGGTGGTCGTGGTGGACACCCGGCGGGGCTCGCCGTTGACGGTCAGCGCGATCTCGGCCGGTGCGGTCCGGGCCGGGGTGGTCTGGGTCGGCGTGGTCTGGGCCGGCGTGGTCTGGGGTGGTGCGATCTCGGTCATGCGGAGGCCTTCGTGGTGGAGCGGTCGGGGGAGAACCGGGTGGGTGTGAACGGCTGTGCGAGCTCGGGGAGTTCGCCGGTCGCCAGGTACTCGGCGAGCAGGTCGGCGGTCACCGGGGTGAGCAGCACGCCGTTGCGGTAGTGGCCGGTGGCGGCGACCAGCCCTGGCAGCGCGGTCGGGCCCAGCAGCGGGGCGTTGTCCGGCGATCCGGGCCGCAGCCCGGCCGAGGTCTCCAGCAGCGGGAGTTCGGTGATGCCCGGCACCAACTCGTGGGCGTCGCGCAGCAGTTCGTACACCCCGCCGGCGGTGACGGTGGTGTCGTAGCCCTGCTCCTCGGTGGTCGCGCCGATCACCAGCTCGCCGTTCTCCCGGGGCACCAGGTACAGGTGCTGTCCGCGCACCACCGCGCGGACGTTGCGGGACAGGAACGGCCGGTACGCCTCGGGGATCCGCAGCCGCAGGATCTGCCCCTTCACCGGGCGGACGGCCGGCAGCACGCCCTCCGGCAGTCCGGGCAGCCGGTGGCTGTGCGGGCCGGCCGCGAGCACCACCTGGTCGGCCCTCCGGGTCTCGCCGGTGCCGAGCCGGGCGCCGACCGCGCGGCCGCCCTCGACCAGCAGCCCGACGGCCTCGGCACGGTGGACCACGACCCCGGCGAGCTCGCAGGCGGCCACCAGGGCGGTCAGCAGCCGGCGGGGATCCACCTGGTGGTCGTCCGCGACGTGCAGGCCGCCGCGCACGCCGGGGGCGAGCATCGGCTCCAGCCTGCGGGCCTCCCGGCCGGTCAGCCAGGCCGAGTCCAGGCCGAGCCGCTGGTGGAAGGCGTGCAGCTCGCGCAGTTCCTCGCGGTCGTCGGAGTCCAGCGCGACGGCGATCGTGCCGCACCGGCGGTACCCGGTGTCCAGGCCGCCGCTCGCCTCGGTGAGCTCGGCGGCGAAGTCCCCGTACCGCTGGTTGGAGGCCATGCCGAGGCGCAGCAGAGGTTCCTCCCCGTACTGCAGCTCGGTGACCGGGGCGAGCATCCCGGCCGCGACCCCGGCCGCCCCGCCGCCGGGGGAGGGGTCGACCACGACGATGTTCCGCAACCCGCGCTGCGCGGCGCGCCAGGCGACGGCGAGGCCGATGATGCCCCCGCCGATCACCAGCACGTCGGCGTAGGTTTCCTCGGGCAAGCGTGACAAGGCTGCTCTTCTCCCTTCGCCGGAATGACCCGGATCAGGTTCGGACGGTCGCGGGCCGTGCCAGCCCGCCTCTCAGCCCGGTACGCCGGGCTCCCGTGATGGTGCCCCCACCATAACGCCGGGGGCGGGCCCGGCCGAAGGCCCGTACGCGGGGTGGACGGGCCGGTGGCCCCGGCAGGGCGCTGAGTACAGTGACGGGCGTGGCAGAGCTGAACGCAACGGATCGGGTGGTCGTCGTCGGGGCCGGGCTGGCCGGGGCGCAGTGCGCCCTGAAGCTGCGGCAGGGCGGCTGGCGGGGGCGGATCACGCTGGTCGGGGAGGAGCCGCACGCGCCGTACGACCGGCCGCCGCTCTCCAAGGACGTGCTGCTCGGCAAGGCCGACGCCACCACCCTGGACATCGACTACCCGCACCTGGGCATCGAACTGCTCACCGGCCGCCGCGCCACCGGCCTCACCCCCGGCGTGCTGCACACCGACGCCGGCGACCTCCCGTACGACGCCCTGGTGATCGCCACCGGCGCCACCCCGCGCGCCCTGCCCGGCGCCGAGCGCGCGCACCTGCTGCACACCCTGGACGACGCGCTGGCGCTGCGCGCCCTGCTGCGGCCCGGCCTGCGGCTGGTGCTGGTCGGCGCGGGCTGGATCGGCGCCGAGGTGTCCACCGCCGCCCGCGCGGCCGGCTGCGAGGTGACGGTGGTCGAGGCGGGCCCGGCGCCCGTCCCCGGCGCGCTGCCGGCCGAGGTCGGTTCGGCGATGGCCGCCTGGTACGCCGAGGCCGGTGTCGACCTGCGCTGCGGGGTCGGCGTGGCCGCCGTCGAGGAGGGCGCGGTGCTGCTCGCGGACGGCTCGCACCTGCCCGCCGACGAGGTCGTGGTCGGCGTCGGCGCCCGGCCCGCGACGGGCTGGCTGGCCGGTTCCGGCGTCGAGCTGGACGGCACCGGCGCCGTCCTGGTGGACGGGCGGCTGCGCACCGGCCTGCCCGGCGTCTTCGCGGCCGGGGACTGCGTCAGCTACCCGTCCGCCCGCTCCGGCGCCCGGCTGGCCGTCCAGCACTGGGACCACGCGTTGCAGTCCGGCGAGGCCGCGGCGGCCGCCGTCCTCGGCGCGGACGCGCCGCCGTACGACCCGGTGCCGTACTTCTGGTCGGAGCAGTTCGGCCGGATGGTCCAGTACGCCGGGCGGCACGCCGAGGGCGACGAACTGCTGTGGCGCGGCGGCCCGCAGGACGCCTCCTGGACGGTGCTCTGGCTGCGCGACGGGGTGCCGAGCGCGCTGCTGGCCGTCGACCGGCCGCGCGATCTGACCCAGGGCCGCCGGCTGATCGAGCGCGGCACCGCGCTGGACCGGGCCCGCGCGGCGGACCCCTCGGTGCCGCTGAAGTCGGCGGTCGCGGGGTAGCGGCTGGTGCGCGGGGGGCTGTGGAGGTGGCAGTCTGGTGGCGTGAGTGAGATTGAAAGCAAGATTGAAGCCCTGGTTTCCGAGTGGATGTACCTGCCCGACATCTCGGAGCAGTGGGGGGTGCGCGTCACCGAGGTGCGCGACCTGGTCCGCACCGGCGGGCTGATCGCCGTCCGGCGGGGCCCCAACAAGTCGCTGCAGGTCCCTGCGGCGTTCATCGACGGCCAGGGGCTGGTCAAGCACCTGTCCGGCACCCTGACCGTGCTGCGCGACTGCGGGTACAACGACGTGGAGATCCTGGAGTGGCTCTTCACCGAGGACCCGTCGCTGCCCGGCAGCCCGATCCAGGCGCTGCAGGAGAACCGCGGCACCGAGGTCAAGCGGCGCGCCCAGGCGATGCTGATCTGATGGCGGCGGACACGCCGCGCCGGCGGCTGGCCGACGCCCGGCTGTACCTGTGCACCGACGCCCGCCGGGAGCAGGGCGACCTCGCCCAGTTCCTGGACGCGGCGCTGGCGGGCGGGGTGGACATCGTCCAGCTCCGGGACAAGGGCCTGGAGGCCAAGCAGGAACTGGAGGCCCTGGAGGTCTTCGCGGACGCCTGCCGCCGCCACGGCAAGCTGCTGGCCGTCAACGACCGCGCCGACGTCGCGCACGCGGCCCGGCCGGACGTGCTGCACCTCGGACAGGACGACCTGCCGGTGCCGGCCGCCCGGGCGATCCTCGGCGACGAGGTGCTGATCGGCCGGTCCTGCCACGCCGAGTCCGAGGTGGACGCGGCGGTCGCCGAGCCCGGCGTGGACTACTTCTGCACCGGCCCGGTCTGGCCGACCCCGACCAAGCCGGGCCGCCCGGCGCCGGGCCTCGGCCTGGTCTCGTACGCGGCGAAGCAGAGCACCGACCGGCCGTGGTTCGCCATCGGCGGCATCGACCTCGGCAACCTCGACGAGGTGCTGGCCGCCGGCGCCCGCCGGGTCGTCGTGGTCCGCGCCATCACGGCCGCGGACGACCCGCAGGCCGCCGCCGCCGAGCTCGCCCGGCGGGTGCGCTCGGCCTGACGGCCCCGGGGGCCGCCACCGTTCTCCGTACCTGCGGATCCTCTTGCGTGCGGATCTCAGTACTTGCGGACGGTGGCGGCCTCGGCCAGGGCCAGCAGCACCGTGCGGGCCTGCTCGTCGGCCAGCGGCGCCGCCTCCAGCGCGGCCAGGGACTGCCGCATCAGCTCGTCGATCCGGCGCTCCACCCGCTCGGGCGCGCCGCTGCGGGCCACCAGGTCGCGCAGCCCGGCGACCTCCTCGGGCAGCAGGTCCGGCGCGCCGAGCCGCTCGTCCAGGTGCCGGGCGTCGGCGGCCGGCAGGCCCCGCATCGCGTGCGCCACCAGCAGGGTGCGCTTGCCCTCGCGCAGGTCGTCCCCGGCCGGCTTGCCGGTGACCGCCGGATCGCCGAAGACGCCGAGCAGGTCGTCCCGCAGCTGGAAGGCCTCGCCCAGCGGCAGCCCGAACGCCCCCAGCGCCGCCACCAGCTCCGGGCCGGCCCCGGCCAGCAGCGCGCCGACCTGGAGGGGGCGCTCGATCGTGTACTTCGCCGACTTGTAGTGCAGCACCGTCTGCGCCCGGTCGAGCGCGCCCTCGTCGGCGGAGTCGCCGGCCACCGGCTCCAGGACGTCCAGGTACTGGCCGACCATGACCTCGGTGCGCATCAGGTCGAACACCGGCTTGGCGGCCAGCACGGCGGCCGGCTCCAGGCCCGAGCGCAGGAACAGCTCGTCGCACCAGATCAGCAGCAGGTCGCCGAGCAGCACCGCCGCCGATGCGCCGTACTGCTCGCGGTCGCCGCGCCAGCCGTTCGCCCGGTGCAGCGCCTCGAAGCGGCGGTGGATCGAGGGCAGGCCGCGGCGGGTGTCGCTGCGGTCCATCAGGTCGTCGTGCACCAGGGCGCTCGCCTGGAGCAGTTCCAGCGCGGCCGCCGCGTTCGCGATACCCTCGCCGCCGGCCGGGCCGCCGGCGCCGCGCCAGCCCCAGTAGCAGAAGGCCGGGCGCAGCCGCTTGCCGCCGTCCAGCAGGAAGTCGCGCAGGGCGTCGGCGGCGGGCACGAGCTGCGGGGAGATCTTGTCCAACAGGGCGGACTGGCCGTCCATGAACGCGGCGAGGGCGGCGTTGACGCGCGCGCGGACGTCCTCCACGTCTATGGGGTTGGCCGGCCGGTTGCTGGACGAGGTCACGATGAGGCTCCGCTGGTTCGCTGGGGTGCAGCAAGCGTAGCGGGGCGACTGGGAACGGATGTGCGAGCCGGCGTGCGGGCCGGCGGGCGCGGGCTTCGAGCGCCGGTCGGAATTCGTCGGACCACGGACGGAGTATCGTCCACCGCTTGTCTCAATCCGTGGTACCGAGTTGTCCGGCCCCTTCGAACGCCCGATAACCTGCCAGCATGGCACTCGGCATCGCTTCCACCAGACCGGACCGCGCACTGACGGTCCGCGAACTCCTGGCAGCCGGAAAGCGGTCCTTCTCCTTCGAGTTCATGCCCCCGCGCACCGAGGTCGGCGAGCAGAGACTCTGGGACGCCATCCGCCGGCTCGAACCGCTGGACCCCAACTTCGTCTGCATGACGTACGGCGCGGGCGGCTCCTCGCGCGAGCGCACCGTCAACATCGTCGGCCGGATCGCCACCGAGACCACGCTGACCCCGGTCGCCCACCTGACCGCCGTCGACCACTCGATCGCCGAGCTGCGCAACATCATCGGCCAGTACGCCGACCAGGGCGTGCGCAACGTCCTCGCCGTCCGGGGGGACCCGCCCGGCGACCCGATGGGCGAATGGGTCAAGCACCCCGACGGCGTCACGTACGCGTACGAGCTGGTCGAGCTGATCAAGGGCATCGGCGACTTCTGCGTCGGCGTCGCCGCCTCGCCGAACATGCACCCGCGCTCCACCGACTGGGACGAGGACATCCGGCACTTCGTCGGCAAGGTCCGGGCGGGCGCCGACTACGCGATCACCCAGATGTTCTTCGAGGTCGACGACTACCTGCGGCTGCGCGACCGGGTCACCGCCGCCGGCTGCGAGACGCCGATCATCCCGGAGATCATGCCGGTCACCAACGCCAAGCAGCTGGAACGCTTCCCCCAGCTGAGCGGCTCCGCCTTCCCCGCCGACCTGGAGGCCCGGCTGCGGGCCGCCGTCGACGACCCGGCGGCGCTGCGCGCGATCGGTATGGAACACGCCACCGCGATGGCCGAACGCCTCCTCGCCGAGGGCGCGCCGGGCCTGCACTTCATCACGCTCAACCACTCCACGGCGACGCTGGAGATCTACCAGAACCTCGGCCTGCACCAGCGCCACGCGTAGGCCCCGTCCGGCGCCCCGTCGGGGCCCTGCCCCGGGCAGACCGGGGCCCGCGAGCCCGGACGTTCACCGGCCCGTCACCGCCCCGACGGTGACGGGCTCGGTCGTGTGCGCCCCGGCCGCGACCGGCGGGAACGCGATGCGGTACCCCGGCCGTTGAACCGGTACAGTCGCCGCACACGCGCGGCGAGCGCGGGCACGCGACTGGAGGTAGCGGGCGGATGGGCATCGGATACCTGCTGCTGTACGTCGCGTTGGCGGTGGTGGCGCTCTGGCTGGTCGCCGAGGTCCTGCTGCAGAACCGGGCCCCGCTGCACTGGCGGGCCCTCGCCCTGGTCGGCTTCCTCGGAGTGGCCGCCGGCATGGTGCTCGGCTCCGTCCCGGTGATCGGCGCCGGCGCCGCCCTCTTCGCGGCCGGCCAGACCTTCGTCACCCTCTCCGTCAAGCGCGGCTACCGGGCCGGCTGGTCGCTGCGCAAGGCCGACGGCTCGCTGCCCGGCCCGCTCGCCAAGGTGCCCCTGCTCGGCGCCCTCACCGGCGGCGCGGCCGCCGTGGCCGCGGTCGAGGCCACCGAGAAGCGGATCGGCGAGGTCAGCGCCGTCGAGGAGGCCCCGGCCGCCGCCCCCGCCCTTGCCCCGGTTGCCGAGGACGTCCCCGAGGTCGAGCAGACCGCCGCCTTCGAGATGCAGGAACTCACCCAGGACGGCGTCTACGCGCCCGCCTACTACGAGCAGCAGCAGGCGCCGCACGACCCCTACGCCGAGGCCTACCAGTCCGGCTACGACAACGCCGCCCAGCCGCAGCCGGCCTACGAGCAGCAGCAGTGGCAGGGCCAGCAGCAGCCCGCCTTCGCCTACGACCAGGGCTACGGGGCCTACCCCCAGCAGCCCGACCCGTACAACGGCTACCCGCAGCAGGACCAGTACCAGTCCTACCCGCAGCAGCAGCCCGGCTGGGAGCAGCACCCCCAGCAGCAGTGGCAGACCCCGCAGCAGCACCCCGAGCAACACCTGGAGCAGCACCCCGGCCAGCAGCCCGGCCAGCACCCCCAGGGCATCCCGCAGCAGCAGTCCTACGACCACACGTACGGCTACCAGCAGCAGAACACCTGGCCCCAGGGCTGAGTTCCGGCGGCCAGGGCCGCTAGGCCCTGTCCGGCCGGACCTAAGCCGGGCCGATCAGGTTGGCGGCGATGCAGGCGGACATGCCGGCCCGGGCCAGTCCGCCGCCGGGGTGGGCCGCTCCGCCGATCAGGTAGAGGCCCGGGACGGGCGACTCGTTGGCGGGCTGGAGCCATCCGCCGCCGTCTCCGGCGAGCGCGGGCCGGGGGACCGACCCGCCGAGGGCGCCGGTCTCCCGGCGGGTGTCGTCCGGGGTGCGCACGACCCGCCACAGCACCCGTTCGCGCAGGCCCAGGCCGGCGGCGTCGGCGTGCGCCAGCAGCTGGTCCGCGTAGCGCTCGGCGACCCCGGGCGCCGTCCAGTCGACGTCGCCCTGGGCGGGGACGGTCGCGGTCAGCACCACGCTCTCGTGCGCGTCGTCGGGGCGCAGCGAGGGATCGTCCGGGCGCAGCACCTGGAGGGTGGGGCGTTCGCAGGGCGGGGCCGAGAGGGTCAGGGCGTCCCGCTCGGCCGCCGGGTCGGCGGCGTGCACCACCGTCCGGTGCGGGGTGCCGGCCGGCCGGGCGCCGCGCAGCGCGAGCAGCACGCTGAACCGGCCGGGCACCTCGGACGGCTCCCCCTGGTCGGGTCCGAGCTCCGGCCACCGGGCGAGGCCGTCACGGAACACCGTCCTGGTGTCCATCGAGGAGACCACCAGGTCCGCGTCGATCCGGCCGCCCGGGGTGTCGACGCCGCAGGCCCGGCCGCCCTCGACCAGCACCTCGGTGACCGGGGTGTCGAAGCGGAACTCCACCTTGCGCAGCTCGCAGCGCCGGTGCACCGCGTCCGCCAGGGCCCGCAGGCCGCCCCGGACGTACCAGACGCCGAAGGACTGCTCCATGTACGGCAGCACGGTGGCCCCGGCGGGGGCGGACCCGGGGGGCAGGCCGAAGCGCAGGGCGTGCTCCGCCAGCAGGGCGGTGAGGCCGGGGTGGCCGCCGAGTTCGCGGGCGGCGACGTCGGCGAGGGTCCACGGGCGGGGCCGGCCGAGCCGGGCGAGCAGGCCGCGCCGGGGCGGGACGGGGTAGGGGTCGGTGTGCAGCGGCGACCGGTCGGCCGGGAGCGGCTCCTCCAGGAGCGGGCGGCGGGTGGCCTCCCAGACCGTCCGGCCGTGGTTCATGACCGCGCTCCAGCGGGCGCCCGAGCCGGCGCCGAAGGCGGCGTCCAGGGCCTGGCTGACGCCGCCGCGGGAGGCGTTGGGCAGGCTGACGGCGGTGCCGTCCGGGAACAGGTGCCGGCTCTCCGGGTCCACCGGGGCGAGGTCGACGAGCTGTTCCAGCGGCTCCTTGCCGGTCTTCAGCGCGAGGTCGCGGTAGACGGCCGGGAGGGTCAGCAGGCCGGGGCCGGTGTCGAAGGCGAAGCCGTCGCGCTCGTACCGGCCGACCATGCCCCCGTACGTGCCGCCGGCCTCGCAGACCGTCACCCGGTGTCCGAGGGTGGCCAGCCTGGAGGCCGCCGCGAGCCCGCTCATTCCTGCGCCGATGATGACGATCCGTGCCATGGCACCTGATCCTAGGCCGTGACCTGGGCCGTGACCTGGGCCGGTCCGGGCCCGGCGGGCGCCGTCCTCAGCGCCGTGGGACGTACGGCCGGTCCGCCTCCTGTTCGCGGGCGGCGGACCGGGCGTCGCGGGCGGCGCGGCGTTCGCGGCGGCGGGCCCGGAAGGCGCGGATCCGGTTGACCGCGAACCAGACCAGCAGCAGGCCGACGGCGAGCAGGACGGCGGAGATCGAGGCGGCCAGCCAGGGGTGGAAGATCGCCAGGGAGACCAGCCCGGCCACCGACACGTCCTCCGCCATGCTGACCGCGATGTTGCTGGCCGGCTCGGGCGAGGTGTTGACCGCCATCCGCAGCGAGGCCTTGACCAGGTGGCTGACCAGCGCCGTGGTGCCGCCCATCGCGCCCGCCGCGACCTCGCCGAGCGAGCCCGGGTCGGTGCTCGCGATCAGCGCGCCGACGGTGGCGCCCGCGATCGGCCGGATCACGGTGTGCACGGAGTCCCAGAGGCTGTCGACGAACGGGATCTTGTCGGCCACCGCCTCCAGCAGGAACAGCACGGCGGCCGCCACCAGCACGTCGGTGCGCTCCAGCGCGGGCGGCACCGAGTCCGCGCCGCCGAAGCGGCCCAGCAGTCCGAGCAGCAGCACCACCGCGTAGGCGTTGATGCCGCTGGCGAGTCCGCTGGTGAAGATCAGCGGCACGATCGTCATGGCTTCCCCCTCCTCATCGCTTTCCCCCTCCTTCTCGTGGCCGTGGCCGGGCCGCCCCGGCCACGGCCGTACCGTACCGGGACGTGCCGGGTCGGCCCGCCGGTTCCGGCCACGCCAGGGCCCGGGGCCGACGGATCTGAGTACGCGTACTCAGATCCGGGGTTGAGTACGTCAGCGGATGGCCCGCCGACCTGCCGGGACGGGAGAGTGGTGGCACCGGGACGGCGGCGCGTCGGGCGCCCCGCCCCGGACGGCGGATCCGTCCGCCCAGCCGGCAGATGAGGGGTCGGCGGGGCGGCGGCGGAGATCCGCCACTGGAGCCGGTCACGGGCCCTGCACCGCCGACACGGGGCGGCGGAGCGGGCCGGGGGGAGACCGGCCACCGGAAGGGGGAGCTGGCCACCGCCGCCTGTGGGGAACGGCGGAGCGGCGGCGTACGGCGGCGGCACAGGACCTGGGGGGACAGGCCCGTGCCCGCCGCCGCTCACCCGTTCCGGGCCGCGTTGTCAGTGGTCCCGTTCACGATGGAGGGGCACGGACCGCCCGGTCCGCGCGCTGCCTCGGAACGGGGGAGACCATGACCATCAGCCGTCCTGAGCCCGTCACCGCCCGCCTCCACTCCACCGCCCTGCCGTCCTCCCCGGGCGGGCGCCCGGGTGGCGGGGACGTCCACCCCGTGCTGCGCCGGACCGCCGCGCCGCCGGCCGCCCTCGACCTGCTCGCCGACGCCCACCGCACGCTCGCCCGGGCCCGCCTCCTGGAGGACCCGCTGGAGCGGTACGCCACCGCGCACCTGGCCGCGCTGCGCACGGTGGCGGCCGTGCTCGCGGTGCGCGGGCGGCCGGAGAAGAGCCCGCGCCGGCGCAAGGCCATCCGCAGCGCCTGGGAGGTGCTGCCCGAGATGGCCCCCGAGCTGGCCGAGTGGGCGCTCTACTACGCCGCCGGCGCCCGCCGCCGGGCGGCCGCCGAGGCCGGGATTAGGGGCGCCGCCTCGGCCCGTGACGCCGACGACCTGGTCCGCAACTCCGCCCTGTTCCTGCGCCTGGTGGAGCGCCTGCTCGGCCTGCTCCCGGCCCCGCCGGCCCCGCGGCTTCCGCTGGACGGCGACGACCCGCCGGGGGTGACGGGCCCGGCCACCCGCCCGGTCTAAGGTGGAGGCATCCTGATCGATCTGCATGTGCCGAGGAGCCCCGCCTTGTACCCGACGCGTCCCCGCAGTGCCCTGCGTACCGCCGTGGTGTGGGAGGTGGTGCGGGCCGCCCTGGAGAAGCGGGCGGCCGAGCTGGACCAGCCGGTGCTCGACGTGGTCGACACCGGCGGCGGCACCGGCAACTTCGCCGTGCCGGTGGCCAAGCTCGGCCACCGGGTCACCGTGGTCGACCCCAGCCCGGACGCGCTGTTCGCGCTGGAGCGCCGGGCAGCCGAGGCCGGGGTGACGGAGCTGGTCCGGGCCGTCCAGGGCGACACCCAGACGCTGCCCGAGCTGGTCGCCCCCGGCACCGTGGACGCGGTGCTCTGCCACGGTGTGCTGGAGGTCGTGGACGACCCGGCGGAGGCGCTCGGCAGCCTGGCCGGCACCCTGCGCCGGGGCGGCCTGGTCAGCCTGCTGGCCGCCAACCGCAACGGCGCCGTGCTGGCCCGGGCGCTGGCCGGCCACTTCACCGAGGCCCGGACGGTGCTGTCCGCGACCGACGGCCGCTGGGGCGAGCAGGACCCGATGCCGCGCCGCTTCACCGGCGAGGAGCTGGGCCGGCTGGCCGAGGGCGCGGGCCTGCGGGTGGAGTCGGTGCACGGCGTCCGGGTCTTCGCCGACCTGGTGCCCGGGGTGCTGGTGGACGCCGAGCCGGGCGCGATGGAGGCGCTGCTGAAGCTGGAGGAGGCCGCCGCCGAGCAGCCCGCGTTCCACGCCGTGGCGACCCAGCTGCACCTGCTGGCCACCCTGGCCTGAGCGGCCGCGGGACCGCCCACCGCCGTACGGTTCGCACGCCGTGCGGCGGCGGTTCGCCTTCCGGACGTCCCCCGGCCTCGTCCGGGTGGTCCCGAACCTGCCCAGGTCCGGACCGATTCCACCCGTTCGGGCACTTGTCCGCGTCTCGTGGCGTTGAGCCGGGTGCGGCCGTGCCCGGTCGAAGTGGCCCGTCCCACGCGGCGCAGACCACTCCGTAACGGGCTCACGGACCGTATGATCTGGGTAAAGCCGGAAAGCATGACAGCCGGATGCGTGGGGCATATGGACGACACGGGCCGGGTCCCCCCGCACAGGCGTCCGACCGTGTGCCCCGAAGGCTGATTGGACTTTGCCTCCCCGACCGGGGTGGCGGACCGGTCGCACCCGCGACCGACGAGTAGGAGGACTCCGTGCCGCTCTCGGAGCACGAGCAGCGACTGCTCGACCAGATGGAGCGAGCGCTGTATGCCGAAGATCCCAAATTCGCGACGGCGCTTGAGGGAACCGGGCTGCGCACCTACACCCGCCGGCGGGTGTACCTGGCCGTTGCCGGCTTCGTGGTGGGCATCGGCCTGCTGATGGGCGGCATGGTCGTCCCCGACCAGATCTGGGTCAGCGTCGTGGGCTTCCTGGTGATGCTCGGGTGCGCGGTGTTCGCCGTGACCGGCTGGCGCCGCGGCCCCGCCGGCCAGGGCTCCGGCCCCCGGCCGGCCGCCGCGCCCCGCCGCAAGGCCGGGATGATGGACCGGGTGGAACAGCGCTGGCAGCGTCGACGGGACGAGCAGACCGGCGGCTTCTGAGCCGCGCACCGCACGCCCGCCGGGGCGCGCACACGCTGGACGAACGCCGGGGCGGGGGGGTGGGCTGGGGCCTGGCCCTGGGTTTTTCTTTTTCCGCGGCAGACCCGTTTTTCTTTGTCCTCTCCCTTGGGCCCCGGGGTTCC
>NZ_JBHVWW010000009.1:0-49945 GCF_042882025.1 Kitasatospora sp. NPDC058243 | reverse complement strand
CGGACGCTGTCGACGGGAAAAGAAGATTGTTAGTTTCGGACCCGCACACCCCCCGCCCGCTGGGGCGCGCACGCTGGGGACGAACGTGGGGGTGGGTGGTGGGTCGACTCCCCGCCCCGGCGTTCTCGTATCCGCGCGACGGCCCGTTCGCTCGGGCCCCGCTCAGGACTCCCCGGGGTCCTGCTCGGACTCCGGCTTGCGCTTGCGCCGGGAGACCACCCGCCGCACCGGGCCGGTGACCGCGGTGGACACCCGGCCGACCCTGGTGCCGACCGCCTCCCGGGCCGCCCGCAGGGCGTCGGAGATCCGCCACCACAGCTGGGCCGAGGACGGCGGCAGCAGCACCGCCCTGGTCCGCCCGGCCCGGCTGGCGGTGGCCCGCAGGCCCTGCCGGGCGGTCCGGACGTCGGCCGACAGCGGGGCGGTGGTGACCTGGCCGGCCGGAGCGTAGAGCACCCGTTCGGTGGCCAGCGCCAGCCGACCGGCGGCCGCCGCCGAGTCCGCGTCCAGCTCAGCCTTCTCGGTGATCCGCCGGGCGGCCGAGCGCGGGGTGTGTGACTCGTCCGGGGGAATTCCGACGTCCCAGGCGGAGTCGATCAGCTCGTCCCAGGCGGCCAGCACCTGGGCGTCGGTGAGCTCGGCCGGGCCACGGCCGGGCCCGCGCCGGCCGCCGGAGCCGAGCCGGCGCCGGCGCAGCGCCGACCGCCAGAGCATCGGCACCAGCAGCAGCGCGATCACCAGCACCACCACGGCGGCGCTGCCCAGGACCTGCCCGGACAGCAGCCAGGAGTCCTCGGCGGCACTGCTGACGGCCTTGCTCCTGTCGCCGCACTCACCCAGCTGGCGCTGCTTCGCGTCGCAGCCCTTGCTGTCGGTCGGCGCCGGGACCGGCGCCGAGCTCTGCGCGGAGGCGGTCGGCTGCTGGGACGGCGCGGTGGTCGCGGTGGTGGACTGCTCGGTGTAGCGCGGCTGGTTGCCGCGGCTCGGGGTGGGCTCGAAGCGCAGCCAGCCGTAGCCCGAGAAGTACAGCTCGGGCCAGGCGTGGTACATCCGGCCGGTCACCGAGTAGACGTTGCCGCCCTTGGCGTCGCCGGGGGTGAAGCCGACGGCCACCCGGGACGGGATCTTCAGGGTGCGGGCCATCGCCGCCATGGTGGAGGCGAAGTGGACGCAGAAGCCCTTGCGGTCGCGCAGGAAGACCGCGATCGCGTTGCTGCCGGTGCCGCCGTTGACCGCGGTGTCGTACTGGAACTGCGGGCCGGTGAACCAGTTCACCAGCGCCATCGCCCGGTCGTAGTCGTTCGTCGCCTTGGCGGTGACCTCGTGGGCCTGCTGCGCGACGACCGGCGGGAGGTCCTGGGGGAGGCTGGTGTAGTGGTCCCGGATGTCCTGCGGCGCGGTCGAGGCGGTGCGCAGCTCGTTCGCGGTGGGCCGCAGGTCCAGGGCGCTGACGTGGTAGCGCAGGCCGCGGATCGCCCGGTCGTTGGTCGGCAGGACGGTGCGGGTGAACGGGTCGAGCTTCCAGTCGGAGCGGTTGGGGACCTGGACGGAGGCGGCCGGATAGGGCATCGGCAGCCAGCTCTTCTCCAGCCGGTCGCTGATCTGGAAGTCGCCCTCGATCCGGGGGAGGTTGGCGTCCCGCAGGCCCTCGGGGGCGGGGAAGGAGGACGGGAGGTCGTTGACCGTGGTGCTGCCGAGCCGCCAGTTGGTGCCGTCGAACTGGTCCAGTGCCCCGGTGCGCAGGTAGACCTGGTCGGCGATTTCGCTGTCCAGGGTGTAGGTGAGCAGTTCGTTGTTGGTGGGCTTGGTGACCGCCGACTCCAGGCTGACCAGCGGGTCGAGGCTGGTGGCCGACCCGATGGAGCTCCTGCCCGAGGACCCCCCGGAGTCGGGGCTCAGCAGGCCGGAGTCCCAGTGCGGCAGGACGACCGGCAGCAGCAGCGCCGCGACCAGTGCGAGGACGCCGACCTGCTGGCCGCCCGGGCTGACCCGGCCGGAGCTCGTCCAGTTGCGCGAGCCGCCGTGGAAGACCCGGCCCCAGCGGGAGACCCGGTCCTGCCCCTCGGCGAACAGCAGCACCAGGTAGCCGGCCGACGCCAGGGCGAACCAGAGCCAGCTGCCGTGGTCCCCGGAGAGCCCGTTGCCGACCGAGTACAGCGCCAGCAGCGGCAGCCCGGCCAGCGCCGAGCGCCGGTACGTCACCGCGACGGTGTCCACCACGACGGCGACCAGGCCGACCGCGGCGACCAGGATCAGCCGAAGGCCCGGGTTGGGGGGCGCCGGGATGGCGTACACCTGGATGTCGTCCAGGCCGGAGCTGACGACGTGGTCGAGGGCGCGCAGCGAGGACGGCCCGGGCAGCACGCCGCCCAGCAGCGAGCCGGAGCCGGCGAAGCCGATCAGGATCAGCAGGAACAGCACCAGCAGCTGGCCGACCGGCACCGTCCAGCGGTACAGCGGGGCCCGCCGCAGGCCCGCGCCGACCGCCGCGATCACCGCGATCACCAGGAAGGCGTGGGTGACCCAGCTCCTGGTGGTGAGCAGCGGGGTCAGGCAGAGCGACGCGAGGGCGGTGGCCAGCGCCGAGTAGACGGTCAGTTTGGCCCGGGTGGTCACGCGCCGGTCTCTTCTCGGTAGGGGGAGGTCGTCTTGGCGCCGTCGGCGGCCTGCCAGAGGTCCGGGACGGAGTCCCCGGAGCTGACCGGCAGGACGGTCCAGCCGGCCTCGCGCAGCTGCCGGACCCGGTTGCGGAACTCGTCGCCGCCGGTGTTGGGGGCGAGCATCCGCAGGCCCGCCCAGGTGCCGGTGTCGAGGAGGAACGCGACGGCCCCGCCGGTGCGGTTGCGCAGCCGGGCCAGCCGGGCGGTCTGCGCCTCGTCGAGCTCGCCGAGCACGGCGACCAGCAGTCCCTCGCCGCCGGCGCGCAGCGGCTCCTCGGCGCGGGAGAGGCCGCCGCCGTCGGACAGGTCGGCCACCGCGAGCGCGTCCAGGATCAGCCCGGAGGCGTCGGCCGCGGTGTTGCCGCCGCCGGGGCCGGGCACCCACTGGCCGGTGTCGGTGAGCAGTTGGGTCTGGTAGCCGCGCTCCAGCAGGTGCGCGGCGACCGAGGCGGCGCAGCTCACGGCCCACTCGAAGGAGGAGGCGGGGCCGCTGCCCCGGTGGCCGATCTCCCGGGTGTCCAGCAGGACGGTCGCCCGGGCCCGCTGCGGCTGCTCCTCGCGGCGCACCATCAGCTCGCCGTACCGGGCGGTGGACTTCCAGTGCACCCGGCGCAGGTCGTCGCCGGGCCGGTACTCGCGCAGGATCACGTCGTCGTCGCCGGCCAGCGCCAGGGTGCGGGCACGGCTCTCGCCCTGGCCGCCCCACTCGCCGCTCAGCCGCACGTGCGGCAGGGCCTGGACCTGGGGGACGACGGTGAGGACGTCGGAGGCGGAGAAGGAACGGTTCACCTCGCACATCCCGAACGGGTCGGACAGCCGCAGCTGGAGCGGCCCGAGCGGGTAGCGGCCGCGCAGGTCGGAGCGGACCCGGTAGGAGACCTCGCGGTGGCCGCGCGGTTCGACCCGGTCCAGCACGAAGCGCGGGCGCGGCCCGAGCACGTACGGGACCTTGTCCTCCAGGAGCAGCAGCCCGGTGGGCACCCGGGAGACGTTGTCGACCCTCAGGTGGACCCGGGCCTCCTGGCCGGCCACCGCGCGACGCGGGCTCAGCCGGCGGCCGCTGGCCACCCGGTAGCGGGTGTTGGCGACCATCAGCGCGGCGGCCAGCGGCAGTGCGGCGAGCAGCACGCCGACGCGCAGCAGCGCGTCCTGGTCGAGCAGGTAGGCGCAGCCGACCGCGGTGACGCCGGCGGCGAGGAAGGAGCGCCCCCGGGTGGTGAGGCCGCGCAGCCCGGCCCGCAGTCCTGACGTCGGGTCGGACGGGGCCACCTCAGCCCCTCCGGACGGCCGGGCCGCCCTGCGGGCGCGGCAGCGGCAGCCGGGCGACCAGGTCGGTCACGATCTGCTCGGCGGTGCGGCGGCTGAGCTGGGTCTCGGCGGTCGGCATCAGACGGTGCGCGAGGACGGGCACGGCCAGGCGCTGGATGTCGTCCGGGGTGACGTAGTCGCGCCCGTCGAGCGCGGCGGCGGCGCGGGCGGCCCGGACCAGGTGCAGGGTGGCGCGCGGCGAGGCGCCCAGACGCAGTTCGTGGCTGGTGCGGGTGGCGCCGACCAGGTCGACGGCGTAGCGGCGGACCGGGTCGGCGATGTGCACGCTGCGCACCAGGTCGACCAGCTTGAGGATGTCGGAGGCGTGCGCCACCGGCTGGAGGTCCTCCAGCGGGCTGGCGCCGGAGTGCACGTCGAGCATCGCGAACTCGGCCTCGGGGCTGGGGTAGCCGATCGAGATCCGGGCCATGAAGCGGTCCCGCTGGGCCTCCGGCAGGGGGTAGGTGCCCTCCATCTCGACCGGGTTCTGGGTGGCCACGACCATGAACGGCGAGGGCAGCTCGTAGCTGGTGCCGTCGATGGTGACCTGGCGCTCCTCCATCGACTCCAGCAGTGCGGACTGGGTCTTGGGCGAGGCGCGGTTGATCTCGTCGCCGACCACGATCTGCGCGAAGATCGCGCCCGGGCGGAACTCGAAGTCGCGCTGGTGCTGGTCGTAGATGTTGGTGCCGGTGACGTCCGAGGGCAGCAGGTCGGGCGTGAACTGGATGCGGCGGACGGTGCAGTCGACCGAGCGGGCGAGCGCCTTGGCCAGCATGGTCTTGCCGACGCCGGGCACGTCCTCCAGCAGCAGGTGGCCCTCGGCGAGCAGGACGGTCAGTGCGATCCGGACGGCCTCCGGCTTGCCCTCGATCACGCTCTCGATGTTGGCGCGGATCCGGTCCACGACCGCGGCGAGCTCGGGAAGTCCGGCCCGGTGGTACCCGTCCGTCCCCTGGTCGCCCCCCGCAGAACTGCCGAGACCGGCCTGATCGCTGTAGCTCGTCACCCGTATACGCTCCCTGGCACCCTGTGCCCGCCTCACCCCGAGGCCGGACCCCACCCCATGCTTGACGCGGCCTTCCCAGGGGCGGTTCCGTCGGGGATCCGGCGCCGGGGCAGCGGCCTGCGGCCTGGCCGCCCCAGGTGGTTCGGGGTCTGACCGGCAGGCGCATTCTCCCCTGACCGGTGACCAGAAGTCACCCTCGGGAGGGCCCCGGATGCCCGGACGCCGTTGGCCGGGCGGTGCACGGTGCGGGGGCGGTGGTGCGGTACGGGGTTCAGTGGATTTCGCGCAGGAGCCCGGTGTGGACGTCGAAGACGAAGCCGCGGACGTCGTCGGTGTGCAGCAGGAAGGGCGAGGTGCGGACCCGCTGCATGGACTGGCGGACGTCGCCGTCGAGGTCGACGAAGGCCTCCACCGCCCACTGCGGGCGCTGGCCGACCTCCAGTTCCAGCTCGCGGCGGAAGTCCTCGGTCAGCCCGAGCAGGCCGCAGCCGGTGTGGTGGATCAGCGCGACCGAGCGGGTGCCGAGGGCGCGCTGACTGATGGTGAGGGAGCGGATGGTGTCGTCGGTGACGACGCCGCCCGCGTTGCGGATGACGTGGGCGTCGCCCAGTTCGAGGCCGAGCGCCGCGAACAGGTCGAGGCGGGCGTCCATGCACGCCACCACGGCGATCTTCTGGACCGGGCGGGCGTCCATCCCGCCGTCCCGGAAGGTCACGGCGTACTCGCGGTTGTCCGTGACGAAGCGGTCGATGATGGCGGGTCGCGGGGAGTCGGCAGCGTCGGTCGGCGTCGGCCGGTCGGGGGTCACTGTCATGGTGGCGACGTTAGTGCGATTCGGGCGCCCGCGGTGGGGAGGAGAGCTACAGATCGGGCCGCTGTGATCGAGCGCATAGCCACAACGGGCCGACCGCTCCACGCGTTCGGGAGGGTTTGTCCGGGCTGGTCCCGGAGCGCCCGCGGGGCGGGTGCGCGGGTGGGGCGCGCGGCCGCTCCCGCAGGCCCCCGGCCGGCACCTCCGCGGGGCCAGTCCCATGGCTGCGACCTGCGGTGATCCGTACCGCCGCCCGGGTGGTGCGCCGGAGCGGACCATTGACTGGCGGGGTCCGCGCGATAGAGTTTGCGGCGCAGTGGAGCACACCCGCCGGATCCCGTCAACCGGGCTTTTCCGGCCCGGGTGGCCCGGTCGATGCGGCCCGTGGCCTCCACCCGCTCCGTGCCCACCTGGCGCACCTTCCCCGGCGCCGGGCGGTCACGATCTTCCCCTTGGAGCGGGCGGGGACCACGGGCCGCGTCGTCGCGTCGTGCAGTGGTGGGCGAGAATGGTCGAAGCTCCCGGTCGTCGGGCTGCTCCGCACCTGAGGAAGGGCGCCACCGCGCATGACCACCAACGATCCGGGCCCCAAGCACGTTCCGGTCATGCTGCAGCGGTGCATGGACGCCCTGGCTCCGGCGATCTCGCGCCCCGGGGCGGTGGTGGTGGACGCCACCCTCGGCCTCGGCGGGCACAGCGAGGCGCTGCTCACCCAGTTCCCCGAGGTGCGGCTGGTCGCGGTGGACCGCGATCCGCAGGCGCTGAAGCTCTCCGGCGAGCGGCTGGCGCCCTTCGGCGACCGGGCCACCCTGGTGCACGCCGTCTACGACGAGATCCCCGAGGTGCTGGAGCGCCTGGACATCGACCGGGTGGACGGCGTCCTGTTCGACCTCGGCGTCTCCTCGATGCAGCTGGACGAGGCCGATCGCGGTTTCGCGTACGCGCAGGACGCGCCGCTGGACATGCGGATGGACCAGACCCGGGGGATCAGCGCGGCGGAGGTGCTGAACACCTACAGCCACGGTGCCCTGGCCCGGATCCTCAAGGTCTACGGCGAGGAGCGGTTCGCCGGGAAGATCGCCTCGGTGATCCTGCGGGAGCGGGAGAAGGAACCGTTCACCAACAGCGCGCGTCTGGTCGAGTTGGTGCGGAACGCCATTCCGGCGGCGACCCGCCGGACCGGCGGGAACCCGGCCAAGCGGACGTTCCAGGCGCTGCGGATCGAGGTCAACGGCGAGCTGGAGGTCCTGGACCGGGCGATCCCCGGAGCGCTGGAGGCCCTGGCGATCGGCGGTCGGATGGTCGTGATGTCCTACCAGTCGCTGGAAGACCGGCTGGTGAAGCAGTACTTCGCCGCCGGGTCGACCAACACCGCGCCGCCGGGGCTGCCGTTCATCCCGGAGGAGCACCAGCCCTGGCTCAAGCTGATCACCCGTGGTGCCGAGCAGGCCACGGAGGAGGAGATCGAGGAGAACCGGCGCGCCGCGCCCGTACGGCTGCGGGTGGCGGAGAGGATCAGGGACCGTAGCAAGCGGGGCTGAAACGTTGGCCCCGGCGGGGTCCGAAGGGCGGAGGAGAGCAGTGGGGCCGGTGGCCGGTGAGGTCCGGGCGGGGCGGGGATCGTTCCCCGGACAGGGCAGGGCGCGGATCACGGTCCGGCCGGGGCGGCGTCCGGTGCGGGGCCGCACGCCGTTCGCGGTGCTCGTGGTGGTGCTGCTCGCGGCGGGGCTGCTCGGGCTGCTGGCGCTGAACACGGCGCTCAACGAGGGCTCCTTCGAGCTGTCCCGGCTGCAGAAGCAGACCACCGTGGCGACCGACGAGAAGCAGGGCCTCCAGCACCAGATCGACCAGAGCTCGGCGCCGGACGCGCTGGCCCGGCGGGCCGCCGAGCTGGGCATGGTCCCGGCCGGCGGGATGGCCTTCCTGGACGTCCCGAACGGCGGCAAGGTGATCGGCACGCCCGGACCGGCGCAGGACAGCCCGCCGGTCAAGCGTTCGACGGTCGACCCGTGGCCGATGAAGCAGCCGGCGCCGAGCGCCCCGACGGGTGCGCCCCCAGGTGCACCGAGTCCGGCGGCGACGGCCGGTGACTCCGTGGTCCAGATCAACCCGGCCTCCCCGGCCGCGCCCGCACCGTCGACCGGAGGTGCGGGCCGATGAGCACGCCACGTCAGCCGTCCGGAGGCTCCGGCAACGGCCGCCGCCAGCCGCCCAAGGGCGCCGCGCCCCGCGCGGCCGCGCCGCGCGGCCAGTCCGCCGGCAAGGCCCAGCCCGCAAAGGGGCAGCCCGCGAAGGGACAGCCCGTCAAGGGACAGTCCGCGAAGGGGCAGCCGGCCAAGGGCCAGCCCGCCAAGGCCGCCGCCGCCCGTACACCCCGGGCACCGCAGCAGCGCCGCCCCGAGGGCCGCCCGCCGGCCCGGAGCCAGGCCGCCGTCCGGCCGCGCCGCCCGCAGCGCCCCAAGGCGCTCCGGCTGGCCGAGCCCAAGCGCCGCCTGCGGGTGATCACCGTGGTGATGTCGCTGGTGTTCTCGGTGTTCGCCGGCCGCCTGGTGCAGCTCCAGCTGCTGGACTCCGACGCGCTGGCCGCCGACGCCAACACCAACCGCTACCTGAACATCCCGATCACCGCCGAGCGCGGCTCGATAACGTCCTCCGACGGGGTGGCGCTGGCCGCCACCGTCGACGCGTACGACATCACCGCCGACCCGGCGATGTTCACCCCGGCGGCGACCGGCATCCCGGACGCCCCGGAGCAGGCGGCCGCCCTGCTGTCGCCGATCCTCGGCGTGCCCAAGGACAAGATCGCCGCCGACCTGCACACCCCCAAGACCCGCTACAAGCGGCTCGCCGCCCAGCAGACCCCGGCCACCAAGAGCCAGATCAGCGACCTCAAGGCGGGCCTGGAGAAGCAGGCCGGCTCGCGGACCTGCCAGGCCCAGAAGCGGCTGCTGACCAAGGCCGCCGACCAGGGCGGACGCACCCGGGTCGACAACGAGTGCGCCAACCCGCTGGCCGGGGTGTTCAACCGGGAGACCCAGAAGCGGATCTACCCCGCCGACGGCCTGGCCGCCAACCTGGTCGGCTTCGTCAACGGCGAGGGCGAGGGCGCCGGCGGCCTGGAGCTCCAGTACCAGAAGCAGCTCGCCGGCAAGGACGGGCACAGCAGCTACGCCCAGGCGGGCGGCCGGCTGGTGCCCACCGCCGGGGGCTCGATGGACCCGGCCGTGCCCGGCACCGACGTGAAGCTGACCATCAACCGGGACATCCAGTGGGCCGCCCAGCGGGCGCTCACCGACCAGGTCGCCAACTCCGGGGCGGAGAAGGGCTACGTCGTCGTCCAGGACGTGAAGACCGGTCAGGTCCTCGCGATGGCCACCGCGCCCGGCTTCAACCCGAACGACCTGAGCACCGCCAAGCAGTCCCAGATGGGCAACGCCGCGCTGGTCGACGCGTACGAGCCGGGCAGCACCGCCAAGCTGATGACCCTGGGAGCCGTCCTGGACACCGGCAAGGCCACCTGGGACACCAAGGTCACGGTGCCCTACCCGCTGGTCCGGGCCGGCCAGCAGTTCAAGGACGACATCGAGCACAAAACCTGGTACCTGACCCTGGCCGGGGTGCTGGCCAAGTCCTCCAACATCGGCACCATCGAGGCCATGGAGACGCTCGGCGACGGCGACCAGCTGAAGGCCAACCAGATCCTGGACAGCTACATGCGCAAGTTCGGCGTCGCCCAGCCGACCGGTCTGAACTTCCCCGGCGAGACGGCCGGGAAGCTCAAGAAGCCGGAGGACCTGGTCGCCTCGGAGAAGTACAACACCTCCTTCGGCCAGGGCCCGATGCAGATGAACGCGCTGCAGGCCACCTCGGTGTACTCGACCATCGCCAACGGCGGCGTCCGGGTCGCGCCCAGCATCGTCCAGGGCACCACCAGCCCGGACGGCAAGTACACCGCGACCCCGCCGGGCGAGCAGACCAGGGTGGTCGGCGAAGAGACCGCCAAGACCCTCACCTCGATGCTGGAGTCGGTCGTCGACGACGAGCAGGGCACCGGCGGCAAGGCCGCCATCCCCGGCTACCGGGTCGCCGGCAAGACCGGCACCGCCAACCGGGGGGCCGCCAACGGCGTCGGCTACGACGGCTACACCGCCTCCTTCATCGGCTTCGCCCCCGCCGACGCCCCCCGGTACACCGTCTCCTGCACCCTCCAGGGGCCGGTCAACGGCCACTTCGGCGGCCAGCTGTGCGGACCGGTGTTCAAGCAGGTGATGGAGTTCACCCTGAAGACCATGCAGGTCCCGCCCAGCGGCAGCGAGGCGCCCAACCTGCCCGTCGAGTGGAAGCCGTGAGCGAGCATGAGCAACGAGCGGGTCGGGCCGGACGGCGGCGCGGCGAAGGGCCGGTTTGGCCCTGGACACCCTTCGGCGGATAGCCTTCCCGCCGTGCCGAAACCCGATCAAATCACCGTGAGTCCGCCCCGCCCGGCCGGGACCGCCGCCCTGCCGCTCGCCGAACTGGCCCGCCAGCTGGGCCTCGACCCCGTCGAGGGGGGCCTCGTCAGCGGCGTCACCCACGACTCCCGGGCGGTGCGCCCCGGCGACGTGTACGTGGCCTTCCCCGGCGCCAACCACCACGGCGCGGCCTTCGCGGCCCAGGCCGCGGCGGCGGGCGCGGCGGCGCTGCTCACCGACCCGGCCGGCGCCGAGCTGGCGGCCGGCACCGGCCTGCCGCTGCTGGTCGTCGACCGGCCGCGGGCCCGGATGGGCGAGCTCGCGGCCGCCGTCTACGGCCGCCCCTCCGAGCGGCTGCTGATGATCGGGCTGACCGGCACCAACGGCAAGACCACCACCTCCTACCTGGTCGAGGGCGGCCTGCTCGGCGCCGGACGCGCCCCCGGGGTGATCGGCACCGTCGAGATGCGGGTCGGCGACGAGCGGATCAAGAGCGAGCGCACCACCCCCGAGGCCACCGACCTGCACGCGATCCTCGGCGTGATGGCCGAGCGCGGCGCGGACGCGGTGACCATGGAGGTCTCCAGCCACGCGCTGGTCTACGGCCGCACCGACGGGGTGACGTACGACGTCTCCCTGTTCAACAACCTCACCCCCGAGCACCTCGACTTCCACCCGGACATGGAGGACTACTTCCAGGCGAAGGCCCGGCTCTTCCAGCCCGGCAAGTCCCGCCACGGCGTGGTCAACGTGGACGACGAGTACGGCCGCCGGCTGGCCGCCGAGGCCAAGATCCCGGTGACCACCTTCTCCGCCACCGGCGCCGTCGAGGCCGACTGGCGGGCCGTGGACGTCCAGCTCGGCCCGGTCGGCTCCACCTTCCGGGTGCTCGGCCCGGACGGCGCCGAGGCCGACGCGGCCGTGCCGCTGCCCGGCCCGTTCAACGTGGCCAACGCGCTCGCCGCGATCACCCTGCTGGTCGCCGCCGGCCTGCCGCTGGAGCGGGCCGTGGCCGGCGTCGCCGCGGTGCCCGGCGTGCCGGGCCGGCTGGAGCGGGTGGACGCCGGACAGGCGTTCGTCGCCGTGGTCGACTACGCGCACAAGCCGGATGCCCTCCAGGCCGTCCTCGGCTCGCTGCGCGAGGTCACCAAGGGCCGGCTGCACGTCGTCGTCGGCTGCGGCGGAGACCGCGACCCGCACAAGCGCGGCCCGATGGGCGCCATCGCCGCCCGGCTCGCCGACACCGCCCTGCTGACCAGCGACAACCCGCGCAGTGAGGACCCGCTGGCGATCCTCGCCAGCATGCTGACCGGCGCCGCAGCGGTGCCCGAGGCCGAGCGCGGGACCGTCCTGGTCGTCCCCGACCGGGCCGAGGCGATCCGGATCGCCGTCGCCCGCGCCCACGCCGGGGACACCGTGCTGGTGGCCGGCAAGGGCCACGAACTTGGCCAGTACGTACGAGACGAGATCCGCCCCTTCGACGACCGGGAGGTGCTGCGCGAATCCATCACGCAGACCACGGCCGCCCGGGGCGACCGAGGAGTAGAGCAGCAGTGATCGCACTGACCCTCGCCGAGGTGGCCGCCGCAGTCGGGGGCACCCTGGACGGCGCCGACCCCGGCGCCCTGGTGACCGGCCCGGTCGAGGTCGACTCGCGGAAGGTGCGCCCCGGCGGCCTGTTCGCGGCCTTCGTCGGCGAGCACGTGGACGGCCACGACTACGCCGCCGTCGCGGTCGGGGCCGGCGCCGTCGCGGTGCTGGCCGACCACCCGGTCGGCGTGCCCGCCGTCCTGGTCGACAGTGTGGTGGACGCGCTCGGCAAGCTGGCCCGGACCGTGGTCGCCCGCGCCGAGGGCACCGCCGTCGTCGCGCTGACCGGCTCGGCCGGCAAGACCAGCACCAAGGACCTGATCGCGCAGCTGTTGCAGCGCATCGGCGACACGGTCTACCCGCCCGGCTCGCTCAACAACGAGATCGGCCACCCGATGACCGCGCTGCGGGTCGAGCCCGGCACCCGGCACCTGGTCATGGAGATGGGCGCCCGACACAAGGGCGACATCGAGTACCTCACCACGATCACGCCGCCCCGGATCGGCCTGGTGCTGAACGTCGGCACCGCGCACGTCGGCGAGTTCGGCTCGCAGGAGGCGATCGCCGAGGCGAAGGGCGAACTCGTCGAGGCGCTGCCCGCCGACGGCGCCGCGATCCTCAACGCGGACGACCGGCTGGTGCGCGCGATGGCCAGCCGTACCAGGGCGAAGGTGGTCCTGTTCGGGGAATCCCCGGACGCCCACGTCCGGGCGACGAACGTTCAGCTGGACGCCGCCGGACGGCCGTCCTTCACGCTCACCACCCCGGCCGGTTCCGCGCCCGTGCAGCTGCGCCTGTACGGTGAGCACCACGTCTCGAACGCCCTCGCCGCCGCTGCGGTGGCGGTGGAGCTCGGGATGTCCGTCGACGACACCGCGACCGCCCTGGGCGAAGCGGGTGCGCTGTCCCGCTGGCGCATGGAGGTCGTCGACCGGGCCGATGGTGTCACCGTCGTCAACGACGCCTACAACGCGAACCCCGACTCGATGCGGGCCGCGCTGCGGGCGCTGGTCTCGATGGGGGGACGCGGCCCGGAGCGCCGCCGCACCTGGGCGGTGCTCGGCGAGATGCGGGAGCTCGGCGAGGAGAGCCTGGCCGAGCACGACGCCATCGGGCGGCTCGCCGTCCGACTGGACGTCACCAAGCTGGTGGCGGTCGGTGGACGCGAGGCGGCCTGCATGGAACTCGGCGCGAGGAACGAAGGTTCGTGGGGTGAGGAGTCGGTGCTGGTGTCCGACGCGGACGCGGCGGTCGAGCTGCTGCGCAGTCAACTTCGGCCGGGGGATGTGGTCCTGGTGAAGGCGTCCCGTTCGGTGGGGCTGGAGAAGGTGGCCGAGGCCCTCCTCTCGGACGGTGTGGCCGCGTAATGAAGCAGATCCTCTTCTCCGGCATGATCGGCCTGATCCTGTCGCTGGCCGGCACCCCCGCCCTGATCAAGCTGCTCGCCCGGCAGGGCTACGGCCAGTACATCCGTGACGACGGGCCGAAGGCGCACCACAGCAAGAAGGGCACGCCCACCATGGGCGGCATCGCCTTCATCCTGGCGACCCTGATCGCCTACTTCGGGACCAAGGCGATAACGGGCGAGAGCCCGACCGCCTCCGGCCTGCTGGTGCTCTTCCTGACGGCGGGTCTGGGCCTGGTCGGCTTCCTGGACGACTACATCAAGGTGGTCAAGCGCCGCTCGCTCGGTCTGCGGGCCAAGGCGAAGCTGGCCGGCCAGTCCATCGTCGGCCTGGCCTTCGCCGTGCTGGCGCTGCAGTTCCACGACGACCGCGGGCTCACCCCGGCGTCCCAGCACCTGTCCTTCGTGCGGGACTACGGCTGGTCGATCGGCCCCGTGCTGTTCGTCATCTTCGCCTACTTCATGATCGCCGCGACCTCCAACGGCGTGAACCTGACGGACGGTCTGGACGGCCTCGCCACCGGTGCCTCGGTGATGGCCTTCGGCGCCTACACCTTCATCGGCGTCTGGGAGTACGGGCAGAGCTGCGCCTACTCCGTCACCGCGACCGTCAGCTGCTACGACGTCCGCGACCCGCTGGACCTCGCAGTGGTCGCCGCCGCCCTGATGGGCTCCTGCTTCGGTTTCCTCTGGTGGAACACCTCGCCCGCCAAGATCTTCATGGGCGACACCGGCTCGCTCGCCCTCGGCGGCGCCCTGGCCGGCCTGGCGATCTGCTCGCGCACCGAGCTGCTGCTGATCCTGCTCGGCGGCCTCTTCATGATCATCACCCTGTCGGTGATCATCCAGGTCGGCTCGTTCCGGATGACCGGCAAGCGCGTCTTCAAGATGGCGCCACTGCAGCACCACTTCGAACTCAAGGGCTGGAGCGAAGTCCTGGTCGTGGTCCGGTTCTGGATCATCCAGGGACTCTGCGTGGCCGTCGGCCTCGGCCTCTTCTACGCGGGATACCGGACCGGATGACGAACCCCCAGTTGATCAATTCGCAGTTCGTGAAGCTGCCCGTCGTCGTCGCCGGGCTCGGCGTCTCCGGCATCAGCGCCGCGCGCGTCCTGCACGGCCTCGGCGCCCACGTCACCGTGGTGGACGGCGGCAGCGGCGCGGGCCTGGCCGCCCGGGCCGCCGAGCTGGAGGCGCTCGGCGTCACCGTCCGCCTCGGCGACGGCGACAGCCTGCCCGAGGGCACCCGGCTGGTCGTCACCTCGCCCGGCTGGGCGCCCGACCGCCCGCTGTTCGCCGCCGCCGGGGCGGCCGGCATCGAGGTCTGGGGCGACGTCGAACTCGCCTGGCGCCTGCGCCGGCCGCTGCCCGCCACCGGCGAGCCCGCCCCCTGGCTGGCCGTCACCGGCACCAACGGCAAGACCACCACCGTCCAGATGCTCGCCTCGATCCTCACCGCCGCCGGCAGGCGCACCGCCGCCGTCGGCAACGTCGGGGTGTCGGTGCTGGACGCGGTCCTCGCCGAGGAGCCCTACGACGTGCTCGCCGTCGAGCTCTCCAGCTACCAGCTGCACTGGGCGCCCTCGCTGCGCCCGCACTCGGCGGTCGTGCTCAACCTGGCCCCCGACCACCTCGACTGGCACGGCTCGATGGAGGCGTACGCCGCCGACAAGGGCCGGATCTACCAGGGCAACGCCGTCGCCTGCGTGTACAACCTGGCCGACCCGGCCACCGAGGCGCTGGTCCGCGAGGCCGACGTCGAGGAGGGCTGCCGGGCGATCGGCTTCGGCCTCGGCGCGCCCGCCCTGTCGAACCTCGGCGTGGTCGACGGGCTGCTGGTGGACCGCGCGTTCGTGGCCGACCGGGCCAAGAACGCGGCCGAGCTGGGCGCCGTCGAGGACGTCAACCCACCGGCCCCGCACAACATCGCCAACGCGCTCGCCGCGGCGGCGCTGGCCCGGGCGTACGGCGTCGAGCCGAAGGCCGTCCGGGAGGGCCTGCGGGCCTTCCGCCCGGACGCCCACCGGATCGCCGAGGTCGGCGTGGTCGGCGAGGTCGCCTACATCGACGACTCCAAGGCCACCAACACCCACGCCGCCGCCGCCTCGCTGGCCTCCTACCGGCCGGTCGTCTGGATCGCCGGCGGCCTGGCCAAGGGCGCGACCTTCGACGACCTGGTCCAGGGCGCCGCCGGGCGGCTGCGCGCGGCCGTGCTGATCGGCGAGGACCGCGCGCTGATCCGGGAGGCGCTGGAGCGACACGCTCCGGATGTCCCGGTGATCGAGGCGGCCGAGGGCCAGACTGGCGCGGTGGCGATGGCGGAGGTCGTCCGGACGGCCGCCTCGCTCGCCCGGTCGGGTGACACGGTGCTGCTGGCACCGGCCTGCGCCTCGATGGACATGTTCACCAACTACGGCGAGCGCGGCGACCTCTTCGCCGCCGCGGTCCGGCAGCTGGCGGACTGCGGGGAGTGAGCCGAAGGGCCGTGCCGGGCCGAAGCGGCCCGGCGGCGGGTGAGCCGTGAAGAGAGAGTGAGCGGGGAGTGGCTGGGCAGGGCAGGGCGGGTTCCGGAGCACCGGAGCGGGAGGCCGCCGAGCCGTGGCGCGTGATCTCGGCCACCACGACCAAGTACAAGTCGGCCGGACCGCTGGCCCGGGTCCGGGCCTTCCGGTACCGGGTGCGGTACTGGCTGGACCGGCCGCTCACGCCCTACCTGCTCGTCATCGGCACGACGCTGCTGCTGGTGGTGCTCGGCCTGATGATGGTCTTCTCGGCCTCGCAGATCCTCGCCCTGGGCCAGCACCACTCGGCGCAGTACTACTTCCTCAAGCAGCTGATCGCGGCCATCCTCGGCCTGGTCCTGCTGATCGGCTTCGCCTCCGTGCCGCTGGCGGTGCTGCGGGTGATCGTCTACCCGGTGATGTTCGGGGTGATCGGCGCGCTCGCGCTGGTCGCCGTGCCCGGCATCGGGGTGCGGATCAACGGCAACCAGAACTGGCTGGACTTCGGCTTCTTCCAGTTCCAGCCCTCGGAGTTCGCCAAGCTCGCGCTGGTGCTCTGGGGCGCCGACCTGCTCGCCCGCAAGCAGAAGGCCGGCACCCTCACCACCTGGAAGCACCTGCTCGTCCCGCTGGTGCCGGGCGCCCTGCTGCTGCTCGCGCTGATCATGCTCGGCGGCGACATGGGCACCTCGATGATCCTGGTGGCGATGCTGTTCGCGATGCTCTGGATGGTCGGCGCGCCGCTGCGGCTGTTCGTGGCCACCGTCGGGGTGGCCGTGGTCGTCTGCACCGCGCTGGTGATCAGCGTCCCGCACCGGGCGGAGCGCCTGGGCTGTATCGGCGTCACCAAGCCCGACCCCGACGGGGCCTGCTTCCAGGCGCTGCACGGCGTCTACTCGTTCGCGCTCGGCGGAGGCTTCGGCACCGGCCTCGGTGCCGGCGTGGAGAAATGGGGCCAGCTGCCCGAGGCGCACACCGACTTCATCTTCGCCGCGACCGGCGAGGAACTGGGCCTGGTGGGGACGCTGTCGGTGATCGGTCTCTTCGCGGCACTAGGCTACGCGGGTATCCGTGTGGCCATCGGTACGAAGGACCCCTTCGTCAGGTACGCCGCGGGAGCCGCCACCACCTGGATCATGGCGCAGGCCATGATCAACCTGGGGTCGGCGCTGGGACTGCTGCCCATCGCGGGCGTCCCGCTCCCGCTGTTCTCCTACGGCGGTTCCGCCATGCTGTCGGCCATGTCCGCGATCGGAGTGCTGCTGTGCCTGGCGCGCAGCACCTCGGGCGCGAAGGCGGCGCTGGCCGCCCGGAGCAAGAACTCCCGGATCAGGAGACGACTGGCCCGGGTGCTGCCACGACGACGAACCACAGCGCGCCCGGCCCCGGGGCCGGCACGCAGGGAGCGGTGAATTTCGGTGCATGTCGTACTCGCCGGCGGGGGGACCGCCGGTCACATCGAGCCGGCGCTGGCCCTCGCGGACGCCCTCCGCAGGCACGACCCGTCCATCGGGATCACCGCCCTGGGAACCGAGCGCGGACTGGAGACCCGGCTGGTGCCGGAACGCGGCTACCAGCTGGAGCTGATTCCGGCCGTCCCGCTGCCCCGCAAGCCCACCCCCGAGCTGATCACCGTCCCCGGCCGGCTGCGCGGCACCGTCCGGGCCGCCCAGGAGATCATCGAGCGGGTCAACGCGGACGCCGTGGTCGGCTTCGGCGGCTACGTCGCGATGCCCGCCTACCTGGCCGCCAAGCGGGCCGGCGTGCCGATCGTGGTGCACGAGGCGAACGCCCGTCCGGGCCTGGCCAACAAGATCGGCGCCCGCTACACGGACTTCGTCGCGGTCTCCACGCCGGACAGCAAGCTGCGCGACTCCCGGTACATCGGCATCCCGCTGCGCCGGACCATCGCCACCCTGGACCGGGGCGCCGCCAGGCCGGAGGCCCGGCACTACTTCGGCCTCGACCAGCGGCTGCCCACCCTGCTGGTCTCCGGCGGCTCCCAGGGCGCGCGCCGGCTCAACGAGGTGGTCACCGCGATCGCCCCGCGGCTCCAGCAGTACGGCGTGCAGATCCTGCACGCCGTCGGCCCTAAGAACGAGCTGCCGCAGGTCGAGGACATCCCAGGGATGCCGCCGTACCGCGCGGTGCCGTACGTCGACCGGATGGACCTCGCCTACGCGGCGGCGGACCTGATGCTCTGCCGGGCCGGCGCCATGACCGTCGCCGAGCTGGCCGCCGTCGGGCTGCCCGCCGCGTTCGTCCCGCTGCCGATCGGCAACGGCGAGCAGCGGCTGAACGCCCAGCCGATGGTCAAGGCCGGCGGCGGCCTGCTGGTGGACGACGCCGAGCTGACCCCGGACTGGGTGCTGCAGAACGTGCTGCCGGTGCTCACCGACCCGCAGCGGCTGTGGGACATGAGCCGGGCCGCCGCCGAGTTCGGCCGCCGGGACGCCGACGACCTGCTGGTCGGCATGGTCTACGAGGCCATCCAGGCCTCCCGCGGCGGTCGCCGCCGTGGCTGACGGCCGGCTCGCCGACCCGTTGGAGGAAGAGCTGGAGGCCGAGGAGTCCGCTCCTCGGCTCCGGCTCTCCCGGCGGGGCATCGTGGTGCTGAGCGTGCTCGGCGCCGTGGTGCTGGGCGTGCTGGCCTGGGTGGTGTTCTTCTCCTCGGTGCTGGACGTGCGCGAGGTCGCGGTCCAGGGGCCGAAGGACGAGAAGCTGACGGCGGACCAGGTCCGCGAGGCGATCGGCGGGATCGGTGACGGCCCGCTGGCCAGAGTGGACCTGGACGCCGTCCAGCGCCGGGTGGAGGCGATCCCCCGGGTGGCGAAGGCCGAGGTGTGGCGGGGCTGGCCGCACACCCTGCGGGTGAAGGTCGTCCAGCGCACGGCGGTGGCGGCCGTCAAGGGGGAGGACGGTCAGTTCACCCAGGTGGACGCCGTCGGCGTGAGCTTCGCCACCGAGGCGGCTCCGCCGGAGGGGGTGCCGGTGGTGGAACTGCGGCTCAGTCAGCAGGCGAAGGACGCGGACGGGGTGATCTCCCGTGCGCAGCTGGTGCAGGGCGCGGTGTCGGTGGCCGCCGGACTGCCGCCCGAGGTGGCGAAGCGGGCCGGAGCGGTGCTGGTGCACTCGTACGACGATATTCAGCTGCAGCTCAGCGGGGGTGCGACGGTGCGCTGGGGGAGCCCGGAGCAGACCGATCGCAAGGCCCGGACACTGGTCGCGTTGATGGCTCAGAAGGGCTCGAACTTCGACGTGAGTGCGCCGGAGGCGCCGGCGGTGTCGGGATGATCCGGTAGGTTCTGTGCCTGAGGGAGGGGTTGACGCTGTGAAGTGTCGGCCCGACCCTTGGTGGTCACCCCGGTTTCATATGCCGGCCGATGATCACATAGGCTCAAAAGAAAAGGGGAAGCTCGGCGTGTTCGTTGAAACACGTGCCTGGAGCCACCTAGTGTCCTGTGTCACCAGACTGTGCCCCCTGGTGATGTGACGGAGGCACAGGACTAACCCTAAAGGTCAAGTTTAGGGTTGGGGTCGGCGGTCGGCATTTCGGACATTCAGTCAGAAACCAGGCTCCCTACCCATCGACATCCGTCGGTACGATCCCCCGTCGGGTCGGACCGACCCGGAAATTCGAGGCGAGAGGCCTTCGACGTGGCAGCACCGCAGAACTACCTCGCAGTCATCAAGGTCGTCGGAATCGGCGGCGGTGGTGTCAACGCCATCAACCGGATGATCGAGGTCGGTCTCAAGGGCGTCGAGTTCATCGCGATCAACACCGATGCGCAGGCCCTCCTGATGAGCGACGCCGACGTCAAGCTCGATGTGGGCCGTGAACTCACCCGGGGCCTCGGCGCCGGCGCCAACCCCGAGGTCGGCCGCAAGGCCGCCGAGGACCACCGCGAGGAGATCGAGGAGGTCCTCAAGGGGGCCGACATGGTCTTCGTCACCGCGGGTGAGGGTGGTGGCACGGGCACGGGCGGCGCGCCCGTGGTCGCCAACATCGCCCGTTCGCTCGGCGCCCTGACCATCGGCGTGGTCACCCGGCCCTTCACCTTCGAGGGCCGCCGCCGCGCCAACCAGGCCGAGGACGGCATCGCGAGCCTGCGCGAAGAGGTCGACACCCTCATCGTGATCCCCAACGACCGGCTGCTGTCCATTTCGGACCGCCAGGTCAGCGTGCTCGACGCGTTCCGCTCGGCCGACCAGGTCCTGCTCTCCGGTGTCCAGGGCATCACCGACCTGATCACCACCCCCGGCCTGATCAACCTCGACTTCGCCGACGTCAAGTCCGTCATGTCGGAGGCCGGTTCGGCGCTCATGGGCATCGGCTCGGCCCGCGGCGAGGACCGCGCCAAGGCGGCCGCCGTGATGGCGATCTCCTCGCCGCTGCTGGAGGCCTCGATCGACGGCGCCCGCGGCGTGCTGCTCTCCATCTCGGGCGGCTCCGACCTCGGCCTGTTCGAGATCAACGAGTCGGCCCAGCTGGTCAGCGAGGCCGCGCACCCCGAGGCCAACATCATCTTCGGCGCGGTCATCGACGACGCGCTCGGCGACGAGGTCCGGGTCACCGTCATCGCGGCCGGCTTCGACGGCGGGCAGCCGCCGGCGATCGTCCGCGACCCGGTGGTCAAGGCCACCCCCGCCGCGGCCACGCCGCCGGCCGCCCCGGAGCGCCCGGCCACCCGGCCGTCCTACGGGAGCATCGGCTCGGTGACCTCCCGTTCGGAGGGGGAGACCCACGCCTCGCCGCGCGCCACCGAGACCGTGACCGCCGCCCCGGTGCCGCCGCAGGTGCAGCCGGTCCGGCAGCCGTACGTCGAGAGCCCGGCGGAGGAGCTCGACGTCCCGGATTTCCTTAAGTGATCGATCACGCCGTACGCGCGGGTGCTCACTTCGCCTTCACCGACAGGTGGGGCGGGGTGAGCACTTCGCCGTACGGGGAGCTCAACCTCGGCGGGGCGGTGGGGGACGACCCGGAGACCGTCCGGGAGAACCGGGCGATCGCCGCCGGGGAGCTCGGGCTCGACCCGGCCGACGTGGTCTGGATGAACCAGGTGCACGGTGCGCAGGTCGCCGTGGTGACGCAGCGCCAGTCGCCGGGGGACGCCCCCACGGTGGACGCGGTGGTCACCGACCGGCCGCTCGCGCTCGCCGTCCTGACCGCCGACTGCACCCCGGTGCTGCTGGCCGATCCGGTGGCGGGCGTGGTGGGCGCGGCCCACGCGGGCCGGCCCGGGCTGGCGGCCGGGGTGGTGCCCGCGGTCGTGCGGGCGATGGTCGAACTGGGGGCCGAACCCGGCCGGATCGCCGCGGCCACCGGCCCGGCGGTCTGCGGCCGGTGCTACGAGGTGCCGGCCGGCCTGCGGGCGGAGGTCGCCGCGGTGGTGCCCGCCGCGTTCGCCGAGACCTCCTGGGGAACGCCGGCGCTGGACGTGGCCGAGGGGGTCGCGGCCCAGCTGGCCGCCGCCGGGGTCACCGAGTTGGTGCGGTCACCGGTCTGCACCCTCGAATCCGCGGACCACTACTCCTATCGCCGCGAGCAGCGCACCGGCCGGCTCGCGAGCTACGTCTGGTTGGGCTCTGATCATTGATGACGAACGACATCTACGGACCGTTCCCGGGGAGTCGCGGCGGCCTTCCCGACCAGAGCTGGCTGGAGACCCTGACGGAGGGGCAGCGGGCCCGGTACGAGGAGCTGGGGACCAACCTCGACGTGGTCGAGCGGCGGATCGCCGATGCCTGTGCGGCTGCCGGACGGCCGCGCGACGAGGTCACCCTGGTCGTCGTCACCAAGACCTACCCCGCCGAGGACACCGCGCTGTTGGCCGGACTGGGTGTGACGGATGTCGCGGAGAACCGCGACCAGGACGCCGCGCCCAAGGCAGAGCAGTGCAGAAACCTTCCTCTTGACTGGCACTTCGTCGGACAGCTGCAGACCAACAAGGTCCGCTCGGTCGTCCGGTACGCGAACCACGTGCACTCGGTGGACCGGCTGCGGCTGGTCGGGTCGCTCTCCGCGGCGGTGCTCAAGTCCGAGCGCCCGGAGCTGGGTTGCCTGGTGCAGGTGGCCCTGGACAAGGAGCACGGCGAGGGGGCCCACCGGGCCGGAGTCGCCCCGGAGGATGTCGCGGAACTCACGGACGCGATCGCCGACACGCCCGGCCTGCGGCTGGACGGTGTGATGACCGTCGCTCCGCTGGCCGGTCCGCTCGCCGGGGACCCGCTCCGCGCCTTCGAGCGGCTGACGGAAATCGCAACCGCAGTACGCACGACCCATCCTGCTGCCACCATGGTCTCCGCAGGGATGAGCGGTGACCTTGAGCAGGCGATTGCCGCCGGGGCGACACATGTGCGCGTCGGAACGGCGGTACTCGGAGTGAGGTCACCCCTCAGGTAACGTCACCGGGTAGTAGATCAGACTGCAGGACAAAATAGGACAGAATCTAGCAGCTCCTCGGAGCGCTAGCGAACCGTGGATCGCAGCTCCGCGGCCCCCACCCCAAGAACTCTGACCGGCCGTCGGCCTGACGGGCCGTCGTGGGTGGACCGCGGAATCCGCAGGCAGGGCCGCACGGCCTGGCCGCCGGGACGGAGCCGGTCCGCACGGAGCGAGCAGAGCGAGCGACCATCGGAAGGTGCGCGTTTCGCGAAGCCGCCACCGAGCGCCAGCGAGGTGGCTATGAGCGGAGGAGACAGGAGCATGGCCGGCGCAATGCGCAAGATGGCGGTCTACCTCGGCCTCGTGGAGGACGAGACGTACGACGGTCAGGGGTACGACCCTGACGACGACTACGACGCGGACCCCGAGCCGATTCGAACGGGACAGCGGACCGAGGACATCCCCCGGCCGGCCGCCGCGCCCGCCCCGGTCTCCTCGATCACCCCGCAGCCGGTTCCGGCCGCGGTGCCGATCCGGCAGGAGACCCCGAGGATGGCCCCCGTGTCGTCCATCACACCCGAACGCCGCCACAACCTGGAGAAGAGCGCCCCGGTGATCATGCCCAAGGTAGTGAACGAACGAGAGCCCTACCGCATCACCACGCTGCACCCGCGAACCTACAACGAGGCCCGTACCATCGGGGAACAGTTCCGTGGCGGGACCCCCGTGATCATGAATCTGACCGAGATGGACGACACCGACGCGAAGCGACTCGTAGACTTCGCCGCTGGACTCGTCTTCGGTCTGCACGGCAGTATCGAGCGCGTGACACAGAAGGTGTTCCTGCTGTCGCCTGCTAACGTCGATGTCACGGCGGAGGACAAGGCTCGGATCGCCGAGGGTGGGTTCTTCAACCAGAGCTGACCCGGCCACGACTTTACGTGTGGATCTGATCAACAGTGGATTAGCGACAGGTGACGAGCGGCGGGCCCGAGGGCCCGGAACCGGGGAGAGGGAAACGCGATGGACATCGTGTGGGCGGTGCTCTACTACGCCCTGACCGTCTTCCTGGTGTTCCTGCTTGTGCGACTGGTCATGGACTGGGTCTTCCAGTTCGCGCGTTCGTGGCGGCCCGGCAAGGCCATGGTCCTGGTCCTGGAGGCCACGTACACTGTCACGGATCCGCCGCTCAAGCTTCTTCGGCGGTTCATTCCGCCGTTGCGTTTCGGGGGCGTGGCGCTCGACCTGTCCTTCTTCGTACTGATGATCATTGTGTATGTCCTGATCTCGCTTGTGCGGCCCTAGTCGTAGGTGAGCGATGCGACAGGATGCCGGTGTGCCGACGATCACGTTGAGGTGAAGAGATGCCATTGACCCCCGAGGACGTTCGGAACAAGCAGTTCACGACCGTCCGCCTGCGCGAAGGCTATGACGAGGACGAGGTCGATGCCTTCCTCGACGAGGTCGAAGGAGAGCTGACCCGCCTGCTTCGCGAGAACGAGGACCTGCGCGCCAAGCTGGCCGCCGCGACTCGCGCCGCCGCGCAGAACCAGGCGAACATGCGGAAGGAGCCGCCGCAGGACGCCCGTTCCGGCGCCCCCGTCCCGGCTGCCATATCCGGCCCGCCGGTTCCCGGCCAGCAGGGCCCCGGTCCGCAGCAGCAGCAGATGGGCCCCGGTGGTCCGCAGCAGCAGCAGATGGGCGGCCCGCAGCAGCAGCAGCAGATGGGCAACCAGCCGCTCGGCCTGCCCTCCGGCGCCCCGCAGCTCCCCGCCGGCCCCCAGCAGATGGGCGGCCAGCAGCAGCAGATGAACCAGACCATGGGCGGCCAGCAGCAGCTGGTGCAGCCGATGGGCGGTCAGATGCTCCAGCCCATGGGCGGCCCCGGTGGTCCGCAGCAGATGGGCAACCCGATGGGCCAGGGCATGGGCCAGCAGCAGCAGATGCAGCCGATGGGTGGCCCCATGGGCGGCCCGCCGCAGCAGCAGATGGGCGGCCCGCTCGGCGCCCCCATGCAGCAGCAGGGCCCCGGTGGCGACAGTGCCGCCCGTGTTCTGGCGCTCGCTCAGCAGACCGCCGACCAGGCGATCTCGGAGGCCCGTTCCGAGGCCAACAAGATCGTCGGCGAGGCCCGCAGCCGCGCCGAGGGCCTGGAGCGCGACGCCCGTGCCAAGGCCGACGCCCTGGAGCGGGACGCGCAGGAGAAGCACCGCGTCGCGATGGGCTCGCTGGAGTCCGCGCGCGCCACGCTGGAGCGCAAGGTCGAGGACCTGCGGGCGTTCGAGCGCGAGTACCGGACGCGCCTGAAGTCGTACCTGGAGACCCAGCTGCGCCAGCTGGAGTCGCAGGCCGACGACTCGCTCGCCCCGCCGCGGATCCCCGCCACCGCGTCGCTGCCGCCGGCGGCCTCGTCGATGGCTCCGGCCGGTGCCGGTGCGATGAGCGGTGCCCCGGCCTTCGGTGGCAACCAGCCGGCCTTCGGCGGCAACGCGCCGTCGTTCGGTGGGCAGAGCTCCTTCGGCGGCAACCCGCCGGCGCCGAGCTTCGGCGGCCAGGCGTCCGGTGGCAACACCGGCGCGCCGCAGATGCAGCCGGCCGGGATGACGCAGCCGATGGCGGCCGTCCGCCCGCAGCCTCCGCAGCCGATGCAGCAGGCTCCGGCGCCGATGCGGGGCTTCCTGATCGACGAGGACGGCGACAACTGAGGTTGTAGCACGGCCTTTTGAGAGCGCCCCCTGTTTGACCCGCGGGTCGAACAGGGGGCGCTCTGCTGTGGTGCGGACGGGGGCGGGGGATGGGCGCGCGCGGGGTGGTGACGCCACTTCAGGGGCGCGCGGGTACGGCGAAGCCGCCGTCGCCCCGGGCGGGGTGACGGCGGCTTCGGAGTCGGTCAGGCCTTGCGGAGCTGGAAGGCGAGGCCGAGGGCTTCGTCGGCGAAGGTCTCGGAGTCCCAGTCGGCCGTGCCGGCGGCGAAGTCGGTGGCCAGGACCTCCTCGGCGACGAGGGGGCCGTGCTCGGCGATGGCCTCGGCGGTCTCCTCGGTGGTGGCCCGCCAGCGCAGGACGATCCGGTCGGCGACGTCGAGGCCGGAGTTCTTGCGGGCCTCCTGGATCTGGCGGATGGCGTCGCGGGCGACGCCGAGCCGCTTGAGCTCCGGGGTGATGGCCAGGTCGAGGGCGACGGTGGCGCCGGACTCGTTGGCGACGGCCCAGCCCTCGCGCGGGGTCTCGGTGATGATCACCTCGTCCGGGGAGAGGGCGACCTGCTCGCCGTTCAGCTCGACCGAGGTCTCGCCGTCGGCGCGCAGTTCGGCGGCCAGGCGGGCGGCGTCGGTGGCGGCGACCGCCTTGGCGACGTCCTGCACGCCCTTGCCGAACCGCTTGCCCAGGGCGCGGAAGTTGGCCTTGGCGCTGGTGTCGACGAGCGAGCCGCCGACCTCGGCGAGCGACTCCAGGGTGGAGACGTTGAGCTCCTCGGCGATCTGCGCGCGCAGGTCGGCGGGCAGCTCGTCCCAGCCCTGGGCGGCGATCAGCGCGCGGGACAGCGGCTGACGGGTCTTCACGCCGGACTCGGCGCGGGTGGCCCGGCCGAGCTCCACCAGGCGGCGGACCAGCGCCATGTGCCGGGAGAGGTCGGCGTCGATCAGCGACTCGTCCGCCTGCGGCCAGGTGGCCAGGTGGACCGAGGCCGGGGCGTCCGCGGCGACCGGGACGACCAGGTCCTGCCAGACCTGCTCGGTGATGAACGGGGTCATCGGGGCCATCAGGCGGGTGACCGTCTCCAGCGCCTCGTGCAGGGTGGCGAGCGCGGCCGCGTCGCCCTGCCAGAAGCGGCGGCGGCCGCGGCGGACGTACCAGTTGGACAGGTCGTCGACGAAGCCGGACAGCAGCTTGCCGGCGCGCTGGGTGTCGTACGCCTCGAAGGCGGCGTCGACCTCGCGGACCAGGGTGTTCAGTTCGGAGAGCACCCAGCGGTCCAGCTGCGGGCGGTCGGCCGGGGCCGGATCGGCGGCCGAGGGGGACCAGCCGGCGGTGCGGGCGTACAGGGCCTGGAAGGCGACGGTGTTCCAGTAGGTGAGGAGGGTCTTGCGGACCACCTCCTGGATGGTGCCGTGGCCGACCCGGCGGGCCGACCAGGGCGAACCGCCGGCGGCCATGAACCAGCGGACGGCGTCGGCGCCGTGCTGGTCCATCAGCGGGATCGGCTGCAGGATGTTGCCCAGGTGCTTGGACATCTTGCGGCCGTCCTCGGCCAGGATGTGGCCCAGGCAGACGACGTTCTCGTAGCTGTTCTTGTCGAACACCAGGGTGCCGACCGCCATCAGCGTGTAGAACCAGCCACGGGTCTGGTCGATCGCCTCGGAGATGAACTGCGCCGGGTAGCGCTTCTCGAACAGCTCCTTGTTCTGGTACGGGTAGCCGTACTGGGCGAAGGGCATCGAGCCCGAGTCGTACCAGGCGTCGATGACCTCGGGGACCCGGGTCGAGGCGCCGCCGCACTCGCGGCAGGCGAAGGTCACGTCGTCGATGTACGGGCGGTGCGGGTCGAGCTCGCTCTGGTCGGTGCCGGTGAGCTCGGAGAGCTCGGCCAGCGAGCCGACGCAGGTGAGGTGGCCCTCCTCGCAGCGCCAGATCGGCAGCGGGGTGCCCCAGTAGCGGTTACGGCTGAGCGCCCAGTCGATGTTGTTGTTCAGCCAGTCGCCGAAGCGGCCGTGCTTGACGGTCTCCGGGTACCAGTTGGTGGCCTCGTTCTCCCGGATCAGGGCGTCCTTGACCGCGGTGGTGCGGATGTACCAGGACGGCTGCGCGTAGTAGAGCAGCGCGGTGTGGCAGCGCCAGCAGTGCGGGTAGCTGTGCTCGTACGGGAGGTGGCGGAAGAGCAGGCCGCGCTCCTTGAGGTCCGCGACCAGGGCCTCGTCGGCCTTCTTGAAGAACTGGCCGCCGACCAGCGGGACCTCGGGGGCGAAGGTGCCGTCGGCGAGGACCGGGTTGACCACCGGCAGGCCGTACTTGCGGCAGGTCGCGAGGTCGTCCGCGCCGAAGGCGGGCGACTGGTGGACGATGCCGGTGCCGTCCTCGGTGGTGACGTAGTCCGCGTTGAGGACGTAGTGCGCGTTCTCGATCTCGACCAGGTCGAACGGGCGGCGGTAGGCCCAGCGCTCCATCTCGGCGCCGGTGAAGGACTCGCCGGTGGCCTCCCAGCCCTCGCCGAGGGCCTTGGCGAGCAGCGGCTCGGCGACGACCAGCTTCTCCTCGCCGTCGGTGGCCACCACGTAGGTGACCTCCGGGTGGACGGCGGCGGCGGTGTTGGAGACCAGGGTCCACGGGGTGGTGGTCCAGACCAGCAGCGCGGCCCGGCCGGCCAGCGGGCCGCTGGTCAGCGGGAAGCGGACGAAGACCGAGGGGTCGACGACGGTCTCGTAGCCCTGGGCCAGCTCGTGGTCGGACAGGCCGGTGCCGCAGCGCGGGCACCAGGGGGCGACCCGGTGGTCCTGGACCAGCAGGCCCTTGTCGAAGATCTGCTTGAGCGACCACCAGACGGACTGGACGTACGACGGGTCCATCGTCCGGTAGGCCTCGTCGAGGTCGACCCAGTACCCCATGCGGGTGGTCAGCTCGGTGAAGGCGTCGGTGTGGCGGGTCACCGACTCGCGGCACTTGGCGTTGAACTCGGCGATGCCGTACGCCTCGATGTCCTGCTTGCCGGAGAAGCCCAGCTCCTTCTCGACGGCGAGCTCGACCGGGAGGCCGTGGCAGTCCCAGCCGGCCTTGCGGGCGACGTGGTAGCCCTTCATCGTCCGGAAGCGGGGGAAGACGTCCTTGAAGACGCGGGCCTCGATGTGGTGGGCGCCGGGCATGCCGTTGGCGGTCGGCGGGCCCTCGTAGAAGACCCACTCGGGGCGGCCCTCGGACTGCTCCAGGCTGCGCTGGAAGATCTTGTTGTCCTGCCAGAACGACAGGATCTGGTGTTCGAGGGCGGGCAGGTCCACCTGTGCGGGGACGGAGTTGTAGGTGCTCATCGCGGGCGTCATACCTCCGGCGGATGTGAACGGGATCCGACGGAGGGACGAGACGGCGAGCCGCCCCGCGGTACCACCCTCCTTGGCCGCGGTGCTGCTGCGGCCCTCTTGTTTGGGCTTGCTGCCGGGTCTAGTGGGCCGGCCCGCGCGGTGGCGGGCGGCCGTTCTTCCGGCGGCTCCGGGGTGATCTTCCCGCCGTGCACACCCCCGGGCTCGCACCGTCCCCGGGTCGCTGGTGGCTGCGTACGTCGGTACTCGTCCCATCTGCGCCTTGCAGGGCCAGTGTATCGGCCGGGTGAGTCGGTTTGTCCAAATCGTTTTTCCCCGCGGTGGACGGCCGGGGCGCTCCGGGGCCGGCGGCGGTGGTGGTTAGGCGGGGGTGATCTGGGCACAAGTCTGGTCAGCGCGCGGGGCGTGGCGGCTGGGGCGGCTGCCTGGGTGGGATCATCATGGGGCGTCGGAATGTCATGTTGTGACCGGTTTTGATAGGGATTATCGTTCCGGCACTGGAGGCCGCCGGGAACCGGCGGCTCGATTCGTTCGTAGATGGGGTCGAAGCCATGGCTGAGAAGGCAACCGGCGCGGGTACCGCCACCAAGCGGGCACGCAAGGCCGTGGCGGCCGATCCAGGGGAGGGGACCGTGACCACTACCGCACGGCAGAAGAGCAGCACCGACACCGTCACCGTGCCGCGCGGCGCCGAGTCGGTGGACCCGGCCACGCTGCCGGTCCGGCCCGGCGAGGACCCGTGGACCACCGACGAGGTCCACGAGCTGCACACCGAGCTCATCAGCGAGCTGGAGCGGCTGCAGAACGAGATCGACGCCGCCGAAGCGGCCATCTCCGGCCTGATGCGTGACTCCAACGACGGAGCCGGTGACGACCAGGTGGACGCCGGTACGAAGAACATCTCGCGGGAGAGCGAACTCGCGCTCGCCAACAACGCCCGGGACAGCCTCGCCCAGACCGAGCGGGCCCTGACCAGGCTGGAGGGCGTCGGCTTCGGCACCTGCGAGTCCTGCGGGCAGGCCATCGGAAAGGCCCGGATGCAGGCCTTCCCCCGGGCCACGCTCTGCGTGCAGTGCAAGGCCAAGCAGGAACGCCGCTGACGCGGCCGACCGGGGCGGCGCAGGGGGTCGGGCTTGCCGTACGCTCGACCCCGTAACGTCGCCTGAATCCTTGGGACACGTCCGGTTCGGAGGTGTCCGGTACGGCGACCATGGGCCCACCCTCCCCCACCTCCAACCGGGGGAGCTCCATCGGCAGCGGAGCGGATCATCAGTACGCAAGGTTCCCCCCAGACGCGGGACGACGCCGTCCCGACCCCCGCCGAAGCCGTGGAGGTGGCCGTGGCCGAGCCCACCGAGCCCGCGGAGCCTGCCGAGCCCGCCGAGGCGACCGCCCCGGCCGCGGCGGAGGCGCCGAAGGGCCGTCGGCGGATCGGCGTGCTGATGGTCGTCGCGCTGCTCGCCTTCCTGATCGACTTCGGCAGCAAGCTGCTGGTCGTGGCCCGGCTGGAGAACCACGCGGCGATCAAGGTGATCGGGGACGTCGTCACCTTCCAGGTCATCCGCAACTCCGGCGCCGCCTTCGGCATGGGGCAGGCGCTGACCGTCGTCTTCACGATGATCGCCTCGGCCGTCATCGTGGTGATCTGGCGGATCGCCCGCCGGCTGTACAGCCTGCCCTGGGCGATCGCGCTCGGGCTGCTGCTCGGCGGGGCCCTGGGCAACCTCACCGACCGGCTGTTCCGCTCGCCGGGCGTCTTCCGCGGGCACGTCGTCGACTTCATCTCCGTCCAGCACTTCGCGGTCTTCAACCTCGCCGACTCGGCGATCGTCTGCGGCGGAATCCTCGTCGTGCTGCTCTCCTTCCGGGGCAGCAACCCGGACGGCACCGTCCACCAGCAGGGCGGCAAGACCGAGTAGCAGGGGCCCCGGGCGGTCGGGCGGGCGGCGGAGGGCCGCGGTTCCGGCATACTCGTACGGGTGAGTACCGCAGCGCAGATCCGCAGCCTCCCCGTACCCGACGGCCTGGAGGGCGAGCGCCTCGACGCCGCCCTCGCCCGGATGTTCGGTTTCTCCCGGACGAAGGCCGCCGAGTTGGCCGCCGACGGCAAGGTGACGCTCGACGGCGCCGTGGCCGGAAAGTCGGACCGGGTGACCGCCGGTTCCTGGCTGGAGGTCGAGATCCCCGCCCCCGCCGCCCCCGTGCGGATCATCGCCGAGCCGGTCGAGGGCATGCGGATCGTCCACGACGACGAGGACATCGTGCTCGTCGACAAGCCGGTCGGCGTCGCCGCGCACCCCAGCCCCGGCTGGACCGGCACCACCGTCATCGGCGGGCTCGCCGCGGCCGGCTACCGGATCTCCACCTCCGGCGCCGCCGAGCGCCAGGGCGTCGTGCACCGGCTCGACGTCGGCACCTCCGGGCTGATGGTCGTCGCCAAGTCCGAGCGCGCGTACACCGACCTCAAGCGGCAGTTCCACGACCGGATCACCGAGAAGCGCTACCACGCCCTCGTGCAGGGGCACCCGGACCCGCTGAGCGGCACCGTGGACGCGCCGATCGGACGGCACCCCAGCTCGGACTGGAAGTGGGCCGTGACCAAGGACGGCAAGCCGTCCGTCACCCACTACGACCTGGTCGAGGCCTACCGCTCGGCCTCGCTGCTCGACATCAAGCTGGAGACCGGGCGCACCCACCAGATCCGGGTCCACATGTCCGCGCTGCGCCACCCCTGCGTGGGCGACCTGACCTACGGCGCCGACCCGACGCTGGCCAAGCGGCTCGGGCTGACCCGGCAGTGGCTGCACGCCGTGTCGCTCGGCTTCGAGCACCCGGCGGACGGGCAGTGGGTCGAGTTCTCCAGCGAGTACTCGCCCGACCTGCGCAAGGCGCTCGACATCATCTCGTCGGAGAGCTGAGATGACGGCGGCCATCCGGACCGCGGCGGGCGCCGCGGACCTGACTCTGGTGCGGGACGTGCGGCGCGAGGTGTTCATCGTCGAGCAGCACGTGCCGGAGGAACTGGAGTACGACGAGTACGACGCGACCTCGGTGCACCTGCTGGCCGTGGCGGCGGACGGGACCGCGCTCGGGACCGCACGGCTGATCTTCGGGGAGCAGGCGCTGAAGCTCACCGGGGGTGTCGAGGGCCGGGTGCTGCTCGGACGCCTCGCGGTGGTGTCGGCGGCCCGGGGGACCGGGCTCGGGGCCCAGCTGGTGCGGGCGATCGAGGCGGCCGGGCTCGACCGCGGGGCCGTCGAGGTGGAACTGCACGCGCAGGTGGGGGCGCTGGGGTTCTACGAGCGGCTGGGGTACACGGCCGAGGGCCCGGTGTACGAGTCCGCGGGGATACCGCATCGGACGATGACGCGGGTGCTGTAGGGCTTCGGGCCCGGTCGTGCGGATCCCCGTGCCCCTGACGGGGTGCGGGGATCTCCGTTTTCCCGTGCGGTACCCGGACGCAACGGGGTGAACGGGGCGCAAGCGTCGGCTTCGGCGGTGGCCTTATCGGACGCCTACCCGGGGGGCGGATACGATCAGCCCCCATGGAGTTCGGTGGGGCGTGGCGCCGGTGGCGCAGCCGGGGTACGACGGTGCGGCGCAGGGTGGTGGCCGGTGCGGTGGCCCTGGTGGTGGTGGCCGGGGTCGGTACGGCGACGGTGGCGTCCGGCGGTGAGCCGGCGGTCCATCAGGAGGACCGTTTCCTCGCCATGCCGGAGACCCCCGGCAGTGACCAGCAGGTCCAGGTGGACACCTCCTTCTTCACCACCGGCACCACCCCGCGCCCGGCGGTCCTGCTCGCGCACGGCTTCGGCGGGTCCAAGGACGGCGAACGCGAACGCGCCCAGCAGCTGGCTCGACAGGGGTACGCGGTGCTGACCTGGTCGGCGCGCGGCTTCGGGCACTCGGGCGGGAAGATCGGCCTCAACGCGCCCGACCGCGAGGTCGAGGACGTCAAGCACCTGGTGGACTGGCTGGCCCAGCGGCCCGAGGTGCAGCTCGACGGGCCCGGCGACCCCCGGGTCGGCATCACCGGCGCCTCGTACGGCGGCGCCGTCTCGCTGCTGGCCTCCGCGTACGACCACCGGATCGACGCGGTGGCCACCCAGATCACCTGGTGGAACCTGGCCGACGCGCTGTTCCCGCAGGGCGTGCAGGGCTCGGGCGCCGTCGACGGCGTGTTCAAGAAGCTCTGGGCCGGGATCTTCTTCACCACCGGCGCGGCCGGCGACCTCGGCCCCTCCGGCGGCGCGCCGCGCGGCGGCGGGGCCGGGCCGGGGCAGGGCGGTTCCGGGCAGGGCGGCGACGCCGCGGGCGGGCCGGTCGGCTGCGGGCGGTTCCTGGAGTCGCTCTGCCAGATGTACGACCGGGTCGCCACCGCCGGGCACGCCGACCCGGAGGCCGTCGCACTGCTGGACCGCTCCAGCCCGTCCTCGGTGGCCGCGCAGCTCAAGGCGCCCACCCTGGTCGTGCAGGGCCAGCAGGACTCGCTGTTCCCGCTCGACCAGGGCGACCGGATCGCCCGGGCCGTCGCGGCCAACGGGGCGCCCGTCTCGGTGGACTGGTTCGCCGGCGGGCACGACGGCGGCACCGACACCAGCGCCCGGGTCGACGACCGGGTGACCGCCTGGTTCGACCACTACCTGAAGGGGCAGGGCGACGACACCGGCCCCGCGTTCCGGGTCACCCGCACCGGGGGCGTCGACTCCACCGGCTTCCAGGCCGTGCTGCGCGGCGCCTCCGCCGACCGCTACCCGGGCCTGGGCGGAACCGGCTCCCACGGCGTCGAACTGGCCGGCGGCGAGCAGACCATCGCCAACCCGCCCGGCGGCGCCCCGCCCGGGATCTCGACGCTGCCCGGGATCGGGGCGCTCAGCCAGGCCGCCTCGCTCGGCGCCGGGCTGTCGCTCGACTTCCCCGGCCAGCACGCCGCCTTCGACTCCGCGCCGCTGGGCCAGCCGCTGCACCTGACCGGGCAGCCCACCGTGCCCGTCCAGGTGCACGCCGACCGGCCGGACGCGGTGCTCTTCGCCAAGCTGTACGACGTGGGCCCGGACGGCAAGGCCGTGCTCCCGCAGCAGCTCGCCGCCCCGCTGCGGGTCACCGGCGCCGACGCGGGCCGCACCGTCACGGTCGCGCTGCCCGCCGTCGACCACACCTTCGCCGCCGGGCACCGGCTGCGGCTCGTCCTGGCCGCCACCGACCTCGCGTACGCCTCGCCCGTCGAGCCCGCCACCTACCGGGTCGCGCCGGCCGGGGCGCTCACCGTGCCGACCGACGACGAACTCGTCACCGAGGCCACGCCGCTGCCCGCGCGCACCTGGCTGCTGCCGCTGGCGGCCGTCGTGGTGGCGCTGGGCCTGGTGCTGTCGCCCCGGCTGCTGCGCCGCCGTCGGCGGGGGGCGGGCGACGGGCCGGCGTACGACCCGGCGCTGGCCGGGGTGCCGTTGCAGATCACCGGCCTGAGCAAGCGCTACAAGGGCGCCCAGGACCGTTACGCCGTACGGGAGTTGGGCTTCCGGGTGGAGCAGGGGCAGGTGCTCGGCCTGCTCGGGCCCAACGGCGCCGGCAAGACCACCACGCTGCGGATGCTGATGGGCCTGATCCGGCCCGACGCGGGCGAGATCCGGATCTTCGGCCACCTGGTGCGCCCCGGTGCGTCGGTGCTCTCCCGGGTCGGCGCCTTCGTCGAGGGCGCGGGCTTCCTGCCGCACCTCACCGGCCGGGCCAACCTGCGGCTGTACTGGCAGGCCACCGGCCGGCCGGAGGAGGACGCCCGCTTCGACGAGGCGCTGGCCATCGCCGGTCTCGGCGAGGCGCTCGACCGCGCCGTGCGGACCTACTCGCAGGGCATGCGGCAGCGGCTCGCCATCGCCCAGGCCATGCTCGGGATGCCGGACCTGCTGATCCTCGACGAGCCGACCAACGGGCTCGACCCGCCGCAGATCCGCGAGATGCGCGAGGTGATGATCCGGTACGCCGCCGCCGGCCGTACCGTCATCGTCTCCAGCCACCTGCTCGCCGAGGTCGAGCAGAGCTGCACGGACCTGGTGGTGATGGACCGCGGGCGGCTGATCACCACCGGCGCCGTCGGCGAGATCGTCGGCGCGGGCGAGCTGCTGTTCCTCGGGGTGCCCGCCGGGTACGAGCCCGGGTCGGTCGTCGAGAAGGTCGGCGCGCTGGCCGGGGTCGGCTCGGCGGAGGCCGTCGAGGGCGGGCTGCTGGTGCGCCTGGACGGGCTGGCGGCGCACGAACTGCTGGCCGAACTGGTGCGCCTCGGCGTGCCGGTGGAGAGCGCCGGGCCGCAGCGGCGGCTGGAGGACGCGTTCCTGTCGTTGATCGGAGGTGCGGCGTGAGCAGGGGTGCGAACGGTGGCGTGAGCAGTGAGGTGAGCAGCGAGGTGGGTGATGGCGTGAGCGGCGTCGTGTCGGCGGACCACGCCGAGGGGTACCGGGCGGGCCGGACGCTGCCGCTGCGGGTGGAGGCGATGCGCCAACTGCGGCGGCGCCGCACCCTGGTGATCGGTGCGGTGCTGGCCGCCCTGCCGTTCGTGATGCTGGCCGCGTTCCAGATCGGCGGCACCCCGAGCCGCCCCGACCGGACCACCTTCATCGACCTGGCCACCGCGTCCGGGCCCAACTTCGCCGCCACCATGCTGTTCGTGGGCACCGGCTTCCTGCTGGTCATCCCGGTGGCGCTGTTCTGCGGCGACACGGTCGCCTCCGAGGCGAGCTGGTCCTCGCTGCGCTACCTGCTGGCCGCGCCGGTGCCCCGGGCCCGGCTGCTGGCCCGCAAGTTCGCGGTCGGGCTGGCGTTCTCGGCGGTGGCGGTGGCGATGCTGCCGCTGATCGGGCTGGTCGTCGGCACCGCCGCGTACGGCTGGGGGGACCTCAAGCTGCCCACCGGGGCCAGCCTTTCGGCCGGGGAGGCGCTGCCCCGGCTGGCCGTCGCGGCGGCGTACGTGTTCCTCGCCGAGATCGTGATCGCCGCGCTGGCGTTCTGGCTCTCCACGGCGACGGACGCGCCGCTGGGCGCCGTCGGCGGGGCGGTGTTCGCGTCGATCATCACCGGGGTGCTGGACGCCGTCACGGCGCTGGGGGGCCTGCGGGAGTGGCTGCCCGCGCACTGGCAGTACGCCTGGGCGGACGCCCTGCAGCCGCAGTTGGAGTGGGGCGGCATGGTGCAGGGCGTCTCGCTGTCGCTGTCGTACGCGGCGGTGCTGCTCGCGCTGGCGTTCCGGGGGTTCGCGCGCAAGGACGTGGTGTCGTAGGGCCGTTGTGCTGCGGGCCCGCCGCGGGGGTGCGGCGGGCCCGGGGTGCGGCGGGCCCGGGGTGGGTGACCGGGGTGGGGCGCAGGGCGGGGGTCAGGGCTGGGGTCAGGCGATCGGGGCGTTCGCGCGCTCGATCCGCTGGGTGCCGGTGCGGGTGCGGTAGGAGCGGGTCCAGCTGCTGGTCGCGTCCTTGCGGGTGCGGTCGGAGAGGACGTAGTAGTCCATCTGGGTCTGCTCGGGGGTGATGTCCAGGACCCCGTAGCCGTGCGAGTCCAGGTCGACCCACTTGACGTGTGGGTTGGCCGCCTTGATCGCGGTGCCGGCCGCCAGCGAGACGGTCTGCGGGGCGACCTTCAGCAGGTCGTCGACGTTGTCGGAGGTCACCGAGGTGACCACGAACTCGGTGGCGACACTGCCGGACAGCGGGTAGGTGGCGGCCTCGTTCGGGACGTCGGCGGCCCAGGCGGAGTGGATGTCGCCGGTCAGGAAGACGGTGTTGGTGATGCCGTTCGTCTTGAGGTGGCCGAGCAGCTCGCGGCGGTCGTGGGTGTAGCCGTCCCACTGGTCGGGGTTGACCGCCACGCCCTCGCCGGGCAGGCCGAGCAGCTTGGCCAGCGGGCGCAGCAGGTAGTCGGGCAGCGAGAGGAAGGCGACCGGGGAGATCATCACCTCGTTGCCGATCAGTCGCCAGGTGGTGTCGGAGGCGGACAACCCGGCCTTGAGCCAGTCCAGTTGGGCGCGGCCGGTGAGGGTGCGGTCGGCCGAGTCGACGGCGCCGCTGCCCGTCTTCGCCTGCTGGGAGCGGAACGAGCGCTGGTCCATCAGGTGCAGGTCGGCGAGCTTGCCGTAGCGCAGGCGGCGGTAGGTGGTGCCGGCGATCGAGGGCCGGACCGGCATCCACTCGAAGTAGGCCTGCTTGGCGGCGGCCATCCGGTCGGCCCAGGCGCCCTCGGTGCCCGGGGTGTGGTTCTCGGCGCCGCCGGACCAGGCGTCGTTGGCGAACTCGTGGTCGTCCCAGATCGCGATGGTCGGGAGCTTGGCGTGCAGGTCCTGGAGGTCGTCGTCGGTCTTGTACTGGCCGTGCCGGGTGCGGTAGTCGGCGAGGGTGAGGATCTCGTGGGTGGGGGCGTGCGGGCGCACGACCGTGCCGCGGGCGCAGAACTCGCCGGTCTTGTACTCGTAGATGTAGTCGCCGAGGAAGAGGAAGGCGTCCAGGTCGCCGCGGGCGGCGAGGTGGCGGTAGGCGGAGAAGTAGCCGCCCTCCCAGTTGGCGCAGGAGGCGACGCCGAACCGCAGCCGGGAGAGGGCGGCGTCGGTGGCGGGGGTGGTGCGGGTGCGGCCGGTGGGGGAGACGGCGCTGCCGGTACCGGTACCAGTGGTGGCGGTGAAGCGGTACCAGTAGGGGGTGTCCGGGGTCAGGCCGCGGACGTCGGCCTTGACGGTGTGGTCGGCGGCGGCGGTGGCGGTCACCGTGCCGCTCGCGACGACGCGGGTGAAGGCCTGGTCGGCGGCCAGCTCCCAGCGGACCTCGGTGTCGGGGCCGAGGCCCGAGCCGGGGAGGGCCTCGGGGCGGGGCGTCACCCTGGTCCAGAGCAGGACGCCGTCGGGGAGGGGGTCGCCGGAGGCTATGCCGTGCAGGAAGCGGGGGGCGGCTTCGGGGGCCTGCGCGGGTTGGGCGGCTCCGGCGGCCTGGGCGGTCTGGGTGGCCTGGGCCGGCTCGGCGGCTTCGGCGGGGGTGGGGAGGGCGATCGGGAGGGCGGCGGTCGCGCCGGCGGCCAGCGCGCCGGCCTTCAGGACCTGGCGGCGGCGCGGGTGGGCAGGGGTCATGTCATGGACAAGATCGTTCACGTCCGGAAGGTTACCCGCTAGTAAAGTGTAGGTAAATCAGGTGACCTGACGATCCGTCGTGGAGCGGGCGGGTGTGGTTGCCTGGGGTGGGCGAGCGGGGGAGGCCGGGGCCGGCGGGCCGGGGAAGTCGGGTCGCCGGATCATGCGGGATCATGGGGGAGTACCCGCCCTCAGCTGCCGAAGGACCCCGACCGTGGCCCAGATCGTCCTCTTCCACTCCGCCCTCGGGCTGCGCTCCGCCGTCCACGCCGCCGCCGACCGGCTGCGCGCCGCCGGGCACACCGTGCACACCCCGGACCTGTACGACGGGCGGACCTTCGACGACATCGAGGCCGGACTGGCGTACCAGGAGGAGGTCGGCGGCAGCGAGGAACTGCTGCGCCGGGCCGTCACCGCCGCCGCTCCGCTGTCCGACGGCGGCCTGGTCTACGCGGGCTTCTCGCTCGGCGGCTCGCTCGCGCAGAACCTCGCCCTCGCCGACGACAAGGCCCGCGGCCTGCTGCTCCTGCACGGCACCTCCGACCTGCGCGAGGACGCGGCCACCGAGATCCCGGTGCAGCTGCACGTCGCCGAGCCGGACCCGTTCGAGACCGAGGACTGGCTGAACGCCTGGTACCTGGGGATGCGGCGGGCCGGGGCCGACGTCGAGGTGCACCGCTACCGGGGCGCCGGGCACCTGTTCACCGACACCGAGCTGGCCGACTACGACGCCGAGGCGGCGGAGCGGGCCTGGGCCATCGCGCTGGACTTCCTCGGCGAGCTGGATTCCTGACCGAGGGCGGGTGCCGGGGCGGGCCGGGTCAGCCGGCGAGCCCCGGCACCACCAGGCCGGACTCGTACGCGATCACCACGGCGTGGGTCCGGTTCTGCGCGCCGAGCTTGGTCAGCACGTTCCCGACGTGCGTCTTCACCGTCTCCAGACTCACCCTGAGCGACTCCGCGATCTCCGGGTTGGACTGGCCCGTGGCCATCGACCGCAGCACCTCCTCCTCCCGCACCGTCAACGCCGCCCGGGGCAACGCCTCGGCGGAGTCCAGCGGGCGGGCGGAGACCATCCGGCGCAGCGCCGCCGGGAAGAGGATCGCCTCCCCGGCCGCCGCCACCCGCACCGCCTCCGCGATCTGCCGCACCGGAAGCCGCTTCAGCACGAACCCGCTCGCCCCCGCGCTGAGCGCGGCGGTGACGTAGCCGTCGTTCTCGAAGGTGGTGATCACCACGACCTTCGGCGGCGCGGCCGACTCGGCCAGCAGCTGCCGGGTGGCCTCGATCCCGTTGCGGCGCGGCATCCGTACGTCCATCAGGACCACGTCCGGCCGCAGCCGCTGCGCCTGCTCGACCGCGTCGACGCCGTCGGCCGCCTCCCCGACCACCGTGATCCCCGGCTGCGCCGCGAGCAGGGTGCGCAGGCCGCTGCGGGTCACCTCGTCGTCGTCCGCGATCAGGAGGGTGACGGGGGTGCCGGTGGCGTTGCTCGGGGCGTCGGGCGCGGCGGCGGTGGGATCTGGGCCGGTCATGCCGACAACCGTACGGGCAGCCGGACGGCCAGCCGCCAGGCCTGGGGCCCGTCCGGCCCGGCCTCGATCTCGCCGTGCAGCAGCCGGACCCGCTCGGCCAGACCCGGCAGGCCGTGGCCGGAGGTCGGGAAGGCGCCCTGGCGCGGGCCCGCCCCGGTCCGGTTGGCCACGCTGAGCTCCAGGGTGTCCGGCCCGGCCGCCACCCGGACCTCGATCGGGCCGCCCGCTCCGTGCCGCAGCGCGTTCGTCAGCCCCTCCTGGAGGATCCGGTACGCCGCCCGGGAGAGCGTCCCCTGCACCTGCGCCAGCTCGCCGGACAGCTCCGGCTCCACCACCGCGCCGGCGTGCCGCAACCGTTCCAGCAGCTCGGGCAGGTCGGCCAAGGTCCGGGCCGGGGCCGCCCCCGACTCCTCCTCGCGCAGCGCGCCCAGCACGTAGTCCAGGTCCTCCAGAGCGGCCCGGGTCGACTCCTCGATGCTGCGCATGGCGGCCCGCGCCGCCACCGGGTCGGCGGAGAGCACCTCACCCGCCACCGCCGCCTGGATCGTGGCCGCCGTCAGGGTGTGCCCGATCGAGTCGTGCAACTCGTGGGCCAGCCGGTTGCGTTCGGCCAGCCGGCGCTCCCGCTCCGCCGCCAGCGCCAGCCGCTCGGCCGCCGACGGACCCAGCAGCTTCGGGGCCAGACCGCGCAGCGCGCCCGCCACCGCCGCGCACACCACCGGCGCCAGCAGCAGGCAGACCGCCGCCACCACCCAGCTCCAGACGCCCGTCAGCTGCACCGACCGGCCGGGCCAGCTCAGCCGGGCATCACCGGAGACCCAGCCGCCCGGCAGGGCCACGGCCGCGCCGAGCAGCACGAGGCTCACCAAGCCGCCCGCCCAGCCCAGCGCCACGTGCAGCACCAGCCACAGCGGGGTGCGCCAACGGTCGGAGCCGGAGGTGTCCGCCGCCCGGGCGCCGGACACCGGATCCGGCAGCGGCACCCTCAGCAGCCGGCGGACGCCGCCGATCAGCACCCGCCGGGTGGTGCGGGCCAGCCCGACCACGGCGAGCAGCGCCGCCCAGAACAGCAGGGTGAGCACCGCCCGTGCGAGGTAGGGGCCGGCCGGCCAGGCCATCATCGGCAGCATCGCGAACGGCAGTAGCGGCAGGCTCGCCAGCGCGCCGAAGAAGGCGAACAGCACACCCGAGTACGTGGAGCCGCGCAGCAGCGGCCGGATTCCCCTGATCATGATCACCAGTATTGCGGCGCAGCTCATGGGGGGCCTCCCCCGATCGGGGGAGCGTTCGCTCCGGCCTTCCTGCTTCGGCGGGACGGCTACGGCGAGGCGGCCCCGGCGGCATCGGCGCGGCCCCGGGTGAGCAGGCGGGTCGTGCTGCCGTCGTCCTCCGTGATGTCGCGGACGTGCCGGAAGCCGATCCTGCCCAGCAATGCCAGCGAAGCGAGGTTGGCGTCGGCGACCGTCGCGTGCACCTCGGCCAGCCCCAGGGCGGTGAAGCCGTAGTCGACGATCGCGGCCGCCAGTTCGGTGCCCAGGCCGCGGCCCCACGCCTCCGGGGCCAGCGCGTAGGCGATCTCGAAGCCCTCGACCACGGTGGTGGGCTTGATCTCGGCGTGCCCGACGAGGCGGCCGCCCTGCCGGACGGCCCAGACGTCGAACCGGTTCGAGGCGTACACCTGGGTGAAGATGCGGCCGAACAGGGCCCGGTCCTCGGCTTCGGACTGCGGGCCGTCGCCCATCCACCGGGACACCTCCCGGTCCTGGAACAGCGTCACGAAGTCCTCTTCGTCCGCGAGGACGTACGGGTCGAGCAGCAGGCGATCGGTACGCAGGGTCGGGGTCACGCCGGGCGACGGTACGGGGGCCGTCGTCCGCCCGGCAAGCGGTTTTCGGGAGGTTGGAGCGCCGGTGGCGATCGGGGAGTGCGAGCGGGCCGGTACCGGGTGGTCCTCGTGTCGGCCAGGCCGGTTCGGGACATGCTGCCGGTGTTCGACATCACCGTCGCGGCCGAGCCGGAGGCGGTGGCGGCCGAGATCGCGCTGCTGGCGCGGACGGCCGAGGACCGGTAGGGCGGCGGGGTGCTAGGTCCTGTCCGGCCGATCTTGCCGGGCCTGCGACGCCGGGCATCCCGCCTGGACGCACGCCCGAATCGCCCAAGTACGGCCCAGTACGAGGGCGATCCGGGCGCACGCCCAGCCGGGCGCCCAACGCCGCAGGCTGATCCGCCAAGATCGACCGGACAGGACCTAGCCACCGCAGGTGCCTGATCCGGGCGTCGAGGTCGCCGCAGCGCAGGAAGTCGGGTAGGCCGACTTCCTGCGCTGCTTTCATGTGACGCAGGTCACGTCGAATGCAGAACCTGCGCGCGGTCGCGGGCGTCTGGCTGGTGTGAGATCACGCAGGAGAGCACTGGACGAGCTGGACGAGGAACGCCTCGTCCGGCTGATCGCCAGAAGTGACCGCGCGGCGTTCGACGAGCTGTACCGGCGCACGTCGCCGTGGCTGGCGGTGCGGTTGCGCCGTCGCTGCGCGGACGAGCAGATCGTCGCCGAGGTCATGCAGGAGACCTATCTGGCGGTGTGGCGCGCGGCCGGCGCGTTCGCCGGGAGCGCCGTCGGCGGGACGGCCGTCGGGTGGCTGTGGACGATCGCGGCGCGCCGCCTCGTCGACGCCTTCCGGCGCCGTGCCCACCACGCCGAACCGCCGGTCGCCGCCGCCGAGCGGGCCGTGGTGCCCGCGGCGGAGGAGGAGGCGCTCGCCGGGACCGTCGGCGGCGACGTGGGCGACGCCCTGCGGCGGCTGGCGCCGGAACTCCGAGACGTACTGCAGGCGACGGTGCTCGACGGGCTCTCCGTCCGGGAGACCGCCGTCCTGCTCAGACTGCCCGAAGGCACGGTCAAGACCCGTGCCCGCCGGGCCCGGATCGCGATGCGGGAGGCGCTGGCATGAACGCGGAACACGCGTCGAGGCGGCTGATCGACGACTACGCGCGTGGTGACACGGCGATGGCCGCGGACACGGTGTGGGCACTGGAGGCCCACCTGGAGACGTGCGCGCCGTGCCGGAGCCTGCTGGCGGCCTCCGTGGCCACCGAGGCGCCCGGCGTCGCCGCGCTCGTCGACACCGTCCGGGCCGGTCTGGACGCGCAGTTGGACGCGGCCGTCGGGGCGCCCCGGAGGCGGCACCGCCCGACGTGGGTGTCGGCCTGGCTGACACCGGCCATGACCCCGTGGCTGGCGATGACCGCCGTCGTCACCCTGATGGCGATGCTGCTGGACGTGGCCGCGCCGGCGAAGGTCTTCGGCGGCTCCTCGATGGTGGCGCTGATCGCGCCCGTGCTGCCGCTGTGCGGTGTCGCCGCATCGTGGTCGCGCGGTCTGGACCCGGCGCACGAACTGACCGCCTCGACCGCCCGGGCCGGCCTGGCCCTGCTGCTCAGGCGCACCACCGCGGTCCTCGTGGTGGTCGTGCCCGGGCTCCTGCTGGGGGGATGGCTGACCGGGAACACGACGGCCGCGCAGTGGCTGCTGCCCTCCCTGGCCTTCACCTCCACCGCCCTGGCGCTGGGCAGCGTGGTCGGCGTGACCCGCGCCGCCGTGGGGCTGGTGGCCGCGTGGGGCGCTGCCGTCGTGGTGCCCACGTTCGTCACCGGCCGCATCCCCGCAGTCCTCGAACTCGCCCTGCACCGCGACCAGTTGCCCGTGTGGGGGCTGCTCCTCGCGCTCGGCGTCTGCGCCGTGATCACCCGCAGGGACGCGTACTCAACGCTGTGAAACCCATGTCCACCCTGGAAAGGGACCATCGCATGACGTATACGGCGAGCGCGGCCGACACCGCGCCGAAGACCTACGCCTGGGAGATCCGGGCCAGCGGCCTGAGGGTACGCGTCGGACGGAGCAAGATGGCCGTCGACGGGCTCGACCTCTCCCTGGGCATCGGCGCCCACGGGCTTCTCGGGCCCAATGGAGCGGGCAAGACCACCCTGATCCGGACGCTGGCCACCGTGCTGCGCCCCACCGAGGGCGAACTGGAGATGCTCGGCACCTCCCTGGGGGGCAGGGTGGGCGACCACCGGGCCCTGCGCCGCCAGATCGGCTACCTGCCGCAGGACTTCGGCTACTACAAGCGCTTCACGGTGCGCGAGTTCGTCGAGTACATGGCCTGGTTGAAGGAGGTGCCGAAGGCGGACATCCCCGGGGCCGTCCAGCGGGCCGTGGAACGGGTGGGCCTGGCGGACCGCGCCGACCACCGGATGAAGACCCTGTCCGGCGGCATGGTGCGGCGGGCCGGCATCGCCCAGGCCATCGTCAACTCCCCCGCGGTGCTGCTGCTGGACGAGCCGACGGCCGGCCTGGACCCGGCGCAGCGGCTGCGCTTCCGCGAACTGCTGCAGGACCTGGGCCGCGACACCTGCGTGGTCGTCTCCACCCACCTGGTCGAGGACGTCGCGGCCGCCTGCTCCGACGTGGTGCTGTTCGCCGACGGCCGCCTCGTCTTCCAGGGCACGCCGGACGAGCTCGGTGCCGCCGGCAGCGCCGACCACCCGGGCGACAGCCCCCTGGAGCGCGGCTACTCGGCGCTGCTCCGCAACTCCGGCCAGCAGGGGAGCGCCTGGTGAACGGACGTGTGCTGCGGACGGAGCTGAGGCGCTCCGCCGCCCCGTGGGCCGGCATCGTCGTGCTGGCCGGCAGCCTGGCGGTCTTCTTCCCGTTCGACGCGCTCTGGTGGCACGGCACTGCGGGGTGGACGGCCCAGTGGAGCACCATGGCCATGTGGACCCGGTCCCTGCTGGCCTTCTGGTGGCCGTTCGTGATCGGCATCGGGGCGGTGTACGGGCTGCGCGAATCCCGCTCGCGGATGACCGAGCTGCTGACGACCACGCCACTGCCGGCCTGGCGCCGTGCGGCGCTGCCGGCCGGTGCGATCGGGCTCGCGCTGGCGGTGGGCTTCGGTCTGCTGGTTCTGGTGGGCGGAGTCCAGGTGGCGGCCGGTCCGACCACCTACGCATCCCTCGGCTGGCTGCCGATCTCGCTGGTGGCGGCACTGTCCCTGGTCGCGGGCGCCGTGTTCGGCATGGGCGTCGCGCGGGCGCTGCCCTCCACCCTCACGCCGCCGGCCCTGGTGGTGATCGTCTTCGTGGGGACGGGCCTGTTCCTGCGCATGAACAACGAAGCGGCGGTGCCGACGGGCAGGGTGTCGAACCGGTTCGCCCAGCTGTCCCCGGCGACCGTGGAGCCGCGGCAGATGCTGCTGACCCTGTCCGGCTCCGTCCACCTCGGCCAGACGCTCTGGCTGCTCGGCCTGCTCGCCACCGGCTTCGCGCTGCTGGCGGCCGTGACCCGCCGGGCGCGGTTGCTCGCGGTGACTCCCGTCCTGGCCGGCCTGGGCCTGGCCCTGCTGGTGCTCCCGGCCGCCGCGCGCGACACCTACGTCGTCGACAAGGCCGCCGCGGCGCTGGTGTGCGACGGGCCGGTGTGCGTGACGCAGGCGAGCCGTTCACACCTCGCCGAGCTCGCGCAGCGCAGCAAGGAGGCGATGCCCGTGCTGCACGACGCCTTGGGCGACAAGGCGCCGACCTCGGTGCGGGAGGACACCGCGCTGCACGAGCTCGCCGCGCCACGCGAACTCTCCGCAGACGTGCTGCTGGTCGACTTCAACGACCGGATGCTCGCCGATGCGAAGGGTGACAAGCTGACCCGCGCGCTGATCGCCAGGGGCCTGGCGCCGAGCTGCTACCCGGACAACGACAAGGAGGGCGGGGGGAGCCACGACATCCCCGCCCAGAGCATCGCCGTGAGCTGGGCCCTCCACGACACCCAGCTCCAACCGCTGCAGGAGAAGGGCACCAGCCGGTACGCGCTCGAAACCTGGGCCGAGGCCGACCTCGCGTGGCAGAAGCTGATGGCGCTGCCGCCGGCCGAGCAGCGCTCGCGGATCGTCGAGCTGCACGCCGCCGCGCTCTCCTGCGAGGGGTACAAGCAGGTTCCGAAGCTGGCCGGGGGAGCGTCGCGATGAGGTGGCTGATGCTGTACGCGCGTTCACGGCAGGTGTCCACGTCGGCCGCCGCAGTCGCGCTCACCGCGCTGGTGGTGTGGGCCTTCAACCGGGGCGGCGGCACGGATGGGATGGACGCGGACGCGATCAACCCGATCGTGTACTTCGTGCTCGCCGCGAGCGTGGCGGCCGGCTCCGTCGGGCTCGGCGGGCAGGACGCCGCACTGGACAGGACGGCCGCGATCCGGTGGGCGCCCCGCCGGGCGGCGCACGCGCTGCTGATCGGCTTGGTCACGGGTGCGGCGCTGCTGGCGGTCCAGGCGGTGGGGCCGAGGTTCGCCCCCACCGAGGTCGTCGTCCGGGACACCGCGGGCCTGGCCGGCCTGGCCGCGCTCGGGGCGGTGCTGTGCGGGGCGCACCTCGCCTGGACCCTGCCGACCGCTTGGCTCGCGTTCGCCGTCCTCTCCCCGCCGCTGCCGCCCAACACCGTGGGGAAGGCGTTCGGTTGGATGTCCTACCCCCCTGGCACGGAGGCGTCGACCTGGACCGCGGTGGCCCTGCTGGTGACCGGCGCCGGGGTCTACGCCCTGGCCGGGCCGCGCAGGTAACGGGCCCGCCCCGCGCCCCGCTTCCCCCAGGCTCGCCGGGGGAGCGGGGCGTTCTGCTGCGGGCCGTCAGTCGCGGCTGCCCAGGGTGTCGCGCGAGACCTGCCAGAGCAGGGCGGCCGCCTCGGGGTCGAGGGCGTACTCGGAGACGCCGCTGCGGGCGCTGAGCTCGCCGCGGACGGCTTCGTTGCAGTCCTCGAAGTAGCGGCCGCTGACGCCCGCCAGCAGCGGCGAGGCCGCGAGCAGGACGGACGTCGCCGCGCCCTGCTCGGTGGTCTTCCACAGCAGTTCCGCGCCGTTGGCGGCCTGGGCGCGCAGCCGGTCGAGCTCCTCCTCGGAGACGTGGCGCTGGAGGGCGGTGCGGATGCCGCCGGGCATCAGGGCGTTGACGGTGATGCCGTCCGCCGCCCAGCGCTTGGCGGCCTCGACCGCGAACAGGACGTTGGCGGTCTTGGACTGGCCGTAGGCGGACCAGGGCTCGTAGGCGCGCTCGCGGAAGTGGATGTCCTCGAAGACGACGGGGGAGCGGTGGTGGGCGCTGGAGCTGACGGCCACCACGCGGGCGCCGCCGTCCCGGGCCAGGGCCGCGTGCAGGCCGGTGGCCAGCGCGAAGTGCCCGAGGTGGTTGGTGGCGAACTGGAGCTCCCAGCCCTCCGGCGTGCGGAGCTCGGGCGAGGCCATCACGCCGGCGTTGTTGACCAGGATGTGCAGGGGCCCGTCCCAGGCGGCGACGAACGCGGCGACGGAGGCCTGGTCGGCCAGGTCCAGCGGCGCGACCCGGAGGTTCTTGTTGCCGGTGGTCGCGGTGATGTCCTCGGCGGTGCGGGCGCCGGCGTCGAGGTTGCGGACCGCGAGGGTGACCTGCGCGCCCGCCGAGGCGAGGGCGCGTGCGGTCTCGACGCCGATGCCGGAGGCGCCGCCGGTGACGACGGCGCGGCGGCCGGTCAGGTCGACGCCGCAGATGACCTCGGCGGCGGTGGACTCGGCGCCGAAGGGGGTGGTGAGGCGCGGGGCGCTGGCGTTCATGATCGTTCCCGTCTGGTTGGGTGACCGGAGCTGGGGTGCGCGGGAGGGTGCGGCCGGTAGAGTGGAAACCGGAGGGCCCTCCGCATGTCTCCAGGTTAAGCGGAGGATCCTCCGCTTGCAACCCGAGGAGGACCAGCCGTGACCACCGCCGACCCCCGGCCGCTGCGCGCCGACGCGCGCCGCAACCGCGACCGACTGATCGAAGTGGCCGCACGGGCCTTCGCCCAGGACGGACCGGACGCGACGCTCGGAGCGATCGCCAAGGAGGCCGGCGTGGGCATCGGCACCCTCTACCGGCACTTCGCCACCCGCGAGGAACTCGTCGACGCGGCCTACCGCAGCGAACTCGCCAAGCTGTGCGACTCCGCCGCGGAGCTGCTGGACGGCACGGAACCCGACGCCGCATTGCGCGCCTGGATGGACGGCTTCGTCCGCTACATGACCACCAAGCGCGGGATGTCCGACGCGCTGCGCGCGCTCATAGCCTCCGGCGGGAACCCCTTCTCGCACAGCCGGGCGATGCTGACCGCCGCGATCACGCAACTCCTGCGGGCCGGGGCCGAGTCGGGCGTGCTGCGCGCCGACGTCGAACCGGAGGACGTGCTGTTCAGCCTCAGCGGCCTGTCCATGGCCGCGACGACCCCCGAGCACCACGCCCGGATGGAACGCCTCCTCGACCTCCTGATGGACGGCCTGCGCTACCACTCCGCCTCCGGGCGGGGCGTCGGCTGAGAACGGCCGAAGGGCGCCAACCGTACGGCTGGCGCCCTTCGTTCTTCGTCCTTCGTCCTTCGTCCTTCGTCCTTCGTCGTGACTGCGGCCTGGTGCGGCCGGTCAGAGGAGCTGGAAGGTCCACTCCTGCTTCCAGCCGCCCTCGCAGCTCCACACCCCGAGCTGCTTGAAGTCGGAGTCGTGGGTGAGGCAGTTGTCGTCGTCGATCTGGACCCGGTACTTGCCGTTGCCGAGGCCGACGAACTGCCACTTCTGGTTGGAGGTGCCGCCCCACGCCTGCTGCTCGGCGACGTAGGTGTCGGGGTTCTCGGTGAGGTTGTACCCGAGGTCGTTGACGATCCGGTAGCGGTCCCCGCCCAGCGGCTTGATCGTCCAGGTGGACCCCTTGTACCCCAGGATCCCGCCCACGATCGGCGCACCCCAGGTCGAGGTCTCGGTGGGGGCCGACGCGCCCAGGCCGTTGGAGAGCTTCAGGAACAGCGGGCGCTCGGTCGGGACGGTCGGCTTGGTGTCCGGCTTCGGGTCCGGCTTGGGCTTCGGGTCCGGCTTCGTCGGGGTGGTCGGGTCGGTCGGGGTGATCACGCCGCCGGAGGTGGACTCCAGCACCCACGCCTGCTGCCAGCCCGACTTGCACGTCCACACGCCGAGCTGCTTGAAGTCCGCGTCGTGGGCGAGGCAGTCGTCGTCGGAGATCCGGATCTGGTACTTGCCGTTGCCGACTCCGACGAGCTCCCACTTCTGCTGGGAGGAGTTGCTCCACGGCTGGAGTTCAGCCATGTAGTTGCCGTTCTCGGTGAGTTCCAGCCCGTACGAGCTGGTGATCCGGTAGCGACCGCCGCCGACCGAGGTGAGCTTCCACTTGGACTCGTTGCCACCCCGGAGGCCGGGGACGACCGGCGCGCCGGCGGAGCCGCTGACCGGGACGGCGCCCAGGCCGTTGTCGAGCTTCAGGTACACGTCGGCGCCATTGTTGCCGCCGCCTCCGCCGGGCGTGGGTGGGTTGGTGGTCGGCGGGGTGCCGCCCCAGGCCCAGTTCTGGTTGGGCGCGTCACGCCGGTCCTCGGAGCCGCAGGCCCAGGCCGCCACCGTGCTGCCGTTGGAGGTCCGGCCGTTGAAGTCGTCGATGCAGACGTCCTTGGACCGGTCGTCCATGTCCGTCATGTGCCGGAAACCGCCGCTGGCCGACATGTTCCAGCGCTGGCCGGGGATCTCCAGGCAGTCCCAGACCTGGAGCTTGGTCCCGTTCGCGGTCTTGTTGGCCTCCAGGTCGAGGCACTTGCCGTTGGCCGCCTGGAGCTTGTACCCGTTGTAGGTCCACTTCTGGGCGTCGCTGCCGTTGCACTCCCACATCTGCACGGGGGTGCCGTTCGCGTTGCCGTTGCCGTTGACGTCCAGGCAGGCGTGGTAGCCGGGGCTGGAGTCGGGGGTCAGGCTGCCGGTCCTGGTGCCGTAGCCGGACCGCGCGGGGAAGTGGATGCTGCGCACGTCGCCGTCGCACTTGTAGGGCCGCGCGGTGCCCGCCCGGCAGGTCCACGGCTCCTTCTTGACGGTGTCGCCGTCGTTGCCGATGAACGCCCAGTTCATGTACCCGCCGTCGCCGCGGTTGCGGAGGGTCGAGTCCCCCTGGAAAACCCAGATCCGGAATATGTCGTAGCCGGAGGGCTCCTTCTTCTCCTTGTCCATGAAATGGTTGAGCTTGTAGGTGGTGTCGATCAACACCCCCTTCATGTCGGACTTGTACTCGTTCTTGAACCACTCGGTGTCGTACAGGTCGGTGCCCACGGTCTTGAACACCATGACGTTGAACCCGGGAAACTTCGCGCTCAACTTCGACGCGGTGCTCTGGGTGAACTCCGCGTTGTCCAGCTTGTTGAGGTTGGCGGCGTTGCGCATGAGCCTGATCGTGTCGAAGGCGGAGCTGATCAGCGCGGTCATGCAGTTGCCGCCGCCCGGCGAGGCCGGGGTTCCACAGGTCTTGTCCGCGTGGAGGGGCGGCTCCGGCGCGGCCTGGGCCTGTGCGGTCAGGCCGGAGACCATGGCGACTGCGGCGATCCCGCAGGCCAGGGCGCGTTTGAGGCGGGACAGGGGTTTCATATCGGATTCATCTTTCTGGTCGGCAAGGATGGATCGTAGGTTCCGGAATCCTCCGTCTCGCGACTCCATACGGAATCCATATGGCGAGCCGGGAGGTCTTGACGCCTTTTCACGCACCGCCCCGGAACGGTGGACTCCGCGGACCGAACTCAATGCCGTGGCCGACCTCGGAAAGGTCAAGGACCCACCCTGGGCCGGTCAAGTCGGTGCCCCCTGCGGCTCTTCGGGGAGTCGATCGACCAGTGCTGCTCTGCCGAACGGCAGATGCCTGACGATCCGTCATGTGCTGGGGGGCGCACCGTTCCTCCGTCGTGCGTAGGCTCGGCCCGTGCAGACCGAACTGATGCCTGACACGCGTCGCCGCCGCGCGGTGTGTGCGGCGGCGACGGCAGTGGTCGCGGCCCCGGCGGCGATCGCCCCACCGAGTGCGTGGACCGGGGCCGTCGTCGCCGTCGCGGCGATGGCGACCGCGATCCTGCGCCGCCCGCTGGGCCCGGTCGCCCCCGTCCTGGCGGCCGGCCTGGTCGCGGGGCTCTCGCTCGTCGCGGACGCCGTCCATCCCGGACCGCAGGGGTTGGTGCTGTCGTGGCTCCCGGTCGAGTTCGCGGCCATGCTGGTGCTGGCCGGGAGGGTGATCCGGCGGGCGCCGGTCCGCCAAGCCGCCCTGGTCGGTTCGGCGTTGGCGCTCGCGCTGATGGCGCTCCCGCTGCGC
>NZ_JBHVWW010000008.1:151684-189036 GCF_042882025.1 Kitasatospora sp. NPDC058243 | reverse complement strand
AACGCTCGACTGGGAAACCCCAGCCGAGCGCCTGCATAAACTGCTCGCGGCCTGATCAAACCGACCACGTGTTGCAACGACCCCTAGAAACCGCCCTGCCGACGGGGGCCTTCCGCGTCTGTCCGCGCCCGCGGTTTACGGCTCGAACTTGTAGCCCAGGCCGCGGACCGTGACCAGGTAGCGCGGGGCGCCCGGGTCCGGCTCGATCTTGGCCCGCAGGCGCTTCACGTGGACGTCCAGGGTCTTGGTGTCGCCGACGTAGTCCGCGCCCCAGACCCGGTCGATCAGCTGCATGCGGGTGAGCACCCGGCCCGCGTTGCGCAGCAGCATCTCCAGCAGGTCGAACTCCTTCAGCGGGAGGTCGACCTTGGCGCCGTCCACGGTCACCACGTGCCGGTCGACGTCCATCCGGACCGGGCCGGCCTCCAGGGCACCCGGGCCGCCGCCGTTCTCGCCGGCACCGCCGTCCTCACCGCGGCGGCGCAGCACCGCCCGGATCCGGGCGACCAGCTCACGGGTGGAGTAGGGCTTGGTGACGTAGTCGTCCGCACCTATTTCCAGACCGACCACCTTGTCGATCTCGCTGTCCTTGGCGGTGACCATGATCACCGGCACGTTGGAGCGAACCCGCAGCTGACGGCAGACCTCGGTGCCCGGCAGGCCCGGCAGCATCAGGTCGAGCAGGACGAGGTCGGCGCCGTTGCGCTCGAACTGCTCCAGGGCGTCGGGGCCGGTGGCGGCGACAGCCACCTCGAAGCCTTCCTTGCGGAGCATGTACGAGAGGGCGTCGCTGAACGACTCCTCGTCCTCGACCACCAGTACTCGGGTCACGATCAGGCCTCCGGGGCAAGCTGGGGAGTTGTGTCTGACAGGGGGTGTTCCCGCTCCCCCGTGGGGAGCGGACGGTCCGTGCGGCCTGTGGTGGCCGTCCGGTCCGTGGTGAGGGTTCTGGTGGGCGCGGCGGCGGCGCCACGGCTGCCGGTGGCATCGCGGGCGCCGGTGTCGTCGGTGTCGTCGAGGTCGTCGGCCTCGGGCGCCTGCCCGGCGGGCAGGCGGATGGTGAAGGTCGAGCCCTGGCCCTCGACGCTCCACACCGAGACCGTACCGCCGTGCGAGGCGGCGACGTGCTTGACGATGGACAGGCCGAGGCCGGTTCCGCCGGTCGCCCGGGAGCGGGCCGGATCGACCCGGTAGAAGCGCTCGAAGACGCGCTCGCGGTCCTTCTCCGAGATGCCGATGCCCTGGTCGGTGACCGAGATCTCGATCAGCTCGCCGTCCGCCTCCCCGAGCGCCGCGGCGCTGGAGATCCGGCGGGTGGCGATCGCCACCCGGGTACGGGGCGGACTGTAGTTGACGGCGTTCTCGACCAGGTTGCCGAGTGCCGCGGCGAGCTGGCCGCGGTTGCCGTGCAGGTAGAGCCCGGCGATGCCGCCGGCCGTGATCAGGATCTGCTTGGCGGCGGCCTGCTGGCGGCAACGGTCGATCGCCTCGGCGATCAGCTCGTCCACCGCGACGGGCTCCGGGTCCACCATCAGTCGGTCGTCCTGCACCCGGGAGAGGTCGATGATCTCCTGGACCAGGCTGGCCAGCCTGGTCGCCTCGATCTGCATCCGGCCGGCGAAGCGCTGCACCGCCTCCGGGTCGTCGGACGCGTCGGCGACCGCCTCGGAGAGCAGCGACAGGGCGCCCACCGGGGTCTTCAGCTCGTGGCTGACGTTGGCCACGAAGTCCCGGCGGACCGCCTCCACCCGGCGGCGCTCGGTCTGGTCCTCGACCAGCACCAGCACCAGCCGGGAGCCCAGCGGGGCGACCCGGACGGAGACCGCGAGCGGCTCGCCCGCACGGGCCACGCCGGGGCGGGGCACCTCCAGTTCGACCTGGCGGATCTCGCCGTCCCGGCGGGTGGCGCGCGCCAGCGAGAGCATCTGGTCCACGGCGACCGCGCCGCCGCGCACCAGTCCCATCGCGTACGCCGCGGAGCTGGCCTTGACCACCTCGTCGCCCTCGCCCAGCACGATCGCGCAGGAGCGGAGGACGGAGAGGACGGTGTCCACCCCCGGCGGCAGCGGGGGCTCCGGGGTGCCGGCGCCCAGCCCTTGGTGCCGACCGTGGTGTCTGCTGCTGGTGCCGCCGTACCTGCCCCTGGCCTGCTCGCGCTCGCTCCAACGGAAGGCGATGGAGGCCGTGAGGCCGACGCCGAGCCCGGCTATGGCGCAGGCAGCGGCGGCGGCCACGTTCACGTCCATGTGGCCAGCGTAAGCGCACGGCCAGGGCACTCCCCAAGGGCCCGATCAAGGCATCGGCCACGCGTTGCCGAGAATTCACCTTCACGTGGCCGCTGATTCACCACACCGGCCGTGCATCGTCGCCCGGACGGCCCAGAGTTGGCCATGCAGCCCGTGTGGGAGTGGGCGGCGGGCCGAACCACCGGCCGCCGTCTCAGGTGTGCGCGTACGATTCGCGCCACCAGCAGCGGTCACCCGGACGACAAGACGATCGTCGGACGGGCCGGCCGGTCGGCACCGCCACCGACACAGCTACTGAGGAGAGAGCATGCGCGACGCGTACCACGAGGAACTCGATGCGATCGGCGACAGCCTGGTCGAGATGGCCCGACTGGTCGGCTCGGCCCTGGGCCGGGCCACCACCGCACTCCTCGACGCGGACCTGGCGCTGGCGGAGAGCGTGATCGCCGCCGACGAGAAGATCAACGACCTCCACCACGAGCTGGAGAACCGCGCGATCGACCTGCTCGCCCGCCAGCAGCCGGTCGCCACCGACCTGCGCATCGTCGTCACCTCGCTGCGGATGAGCTCCGACCTGGAGCGCTGCGGCGACCTCGCCCGGCACGTCGCCAAGGTCGCGCGGATGCGCTACCCCGACTCCGCCGTGCCCGGCGACCTGCACTCCACCGTCCTGGAGATGGGCCAGCTCGCCCAGCGCCTGGTGGCCAAGACCGGCCTGGTGATCGCCACCAAGGACGTCGACAAGGCCCTGGAGCTGGAGCAGGACGACGACGCGATCGACTCCCTGCACCGCGAGCTGCTGTCGCACCTGATCGACGACCGCTGGCACCACGGCATCGAGACCGCCGTCGACATCACCCTGGTCGGCCGCTACTACGAGCGCTTCGCGGACCACGCGGTGTCGGTCGCCAAGCGCGTGGTGTACCTGGTGACGGGCGAGCACGTGGCCGAGTTCGTGGCCTCGTCGGAGGCCGCGGCGGCGGAGTGACCTCGTGCGGGTGCGGTGCGGCCGCCTCGGGGCTCGGCAGCTTGGGACTCGGGGCTTCAAGGGGCGGCCGCTCCCCCCACAGGGTGAGTAAACCTGCGACAGGGGTGGTGGGGGCGCACGACGACCCGTACATCCCACCACTGCGCGCCCGTTGACGCTCCCTCCGATCGGCGGCTTCACTCGACGTTGGGGGCACAGGACTGTGCCCGTCACTAGGAGGGAACAGCTCGATGAAGGCCAACCCCACCCGACCGGCACGCGCCCACGAAACCGTCGAGCCGCCCACCCCGAAGCTCCTGCCCGTCCTCGCGGCCGGCTGCGGCTGCGGCCCCGGCTGCGGCTGCGGCTGCCAGTCCGGCGCGCCCTGCCAGTGCGGCGGCGCGGACGGCGGCTGCTGCGGCGGCCACTGAGCGGTCCGCCGCCGAGGAGTTCCCGAGGTGCACGGCCTTCCGTCGGCCGTGCACCTCGTTGCGCGTCCTGGTGCCGCGCGTCCGCGGCACGGCGTCCGCCGTGCCGCCCCGGGCGTCAGAACTGGACGTCGGTGCAGGAGTAGAAGGCGTTCCCGGTGTCGGCGATCGTCCAGACCGAGACCACGACCTGGTGGCCGGTGCGCCCGCTCGGGACGGTCGCGGTGTGGCTGAGCGTGCTGGGCACCTGCTTCCCGCCGTACGGGGCGATCAGGAAGGGCGTCAGGTCCAGGCTGTCCCGGGTGACGGGCTGGCTCGCGTCGTAGCCCGGCTTGGTCAGGTAGTACCGGAAGTCGGTGGTCGCGTGCCGGGCGGTGAACGTCCAGGTGAAGGTGAGCTGCTGCCCCGCCGTCACCGCGGTGGTCGGCCAGGCGCCGCCGTGCGGGTCGTCCAGCTCGGCGAAGCGGGAGTTGCCGCCGGCGCAGATGGTGCCGTCGGCGGGCCCGGCGTTCGGGAAGCCCTTGGGGCCCTCGACGCTCTGCGGCTCCCACTGGATGTCGCCGCAGTCCCACGACACCCCGCCCGCTCCGCAGAGCGCGGCCCTGCTGGGCGGCGTCGAGATGTACCCGTGGGACTGCGCCGGGACGGCGAGGGTGAGCGGCACCGCGAGCGCGGCGACCACCGCCCCGACGATGTGACGTGTGCGCATGATGCTCCTCCGTGGGGGTGGATGGAGAGTGCGCCGGGACGCAGACGCGCGCGCGTGGGGGTGCGGCGGCCGGGACGGGGAGATCCTTGGCATGCCTGCGGCAGTCCGGCGCCCTCACCGTAGGAGCGGACTCCGCCACCCGTCAATGGTCTGAACCACTATTGGGACGAGCCCGGATCCGACCGCCGAACCCGACCTCAACTCGGCTTCCGCAAAGGCCGGTTGAACGACGAAGGCCCCACCCCCGGCGAACCGGGAGGCGGGGCCGTGTCGGCAAGTGGGTTACTTCTTGCCCTGGTTCTTGACCGCCTCGATGGCCGCGGCGGCGGCGTCGGCGTCGAGGTAGCGGCCGCCCTTGGTGACGGGCTTGAAGTCGGCGTCGAGCTCGTACACGAGCGGGATGCCGGTCGGGATGTTCAGGCCCGCGATGGCCTCGTCGGAGATGCCGTCGAGGTGCTTGACCAGCGCGCGCAGGCTGTTGCCGTGGGCGGTGACCAGGACGGTCTTGCCGGCGGCGAGGTCCGGGACGATGGCGTCGTACCAGTACGGGAGCATCCGGTCGACGACGTCCTTCAGGCACTCGGTGCGCGGACGCAGCTCGCTCGGGATGTCCGCGTAGCGGGCGTCACCGGCCTGCGAGTACTCGGCGTCATCGGCCAGCACCGGCGGCGGGGTGTCGTACGAGCGACGCCACAGCTGGAACTGCCCCTCGCCGAACTCGGCCAGGGTCTGGGCCTTGTCCTTGCCCTGGAGCGCACCGTAGTGTCGCTCGTTCAGGCGCCAGCTGCGGCTGACCGGGATCCAGTGGCGGTCGGCCTTGTCCAGGGCGATCTGCGAGGTGCGGATCGCACGGCGGAGCAGCGAGGTGTGCAGCACGTCCGGGAACAGGCCCTCGGCGGCCAGGAGCTCGCCACCGCGCGCGGCCTCCTTCTCGCCCTTCTCGTTGAGGTCGACGTCGACCCAACCGGTGAACAGGTTCTTCTGGTTCCACTGGCTCTCGCCGTGGCGGAGCAGGATGAGTCGGTACGTCGTGTCAGCCATGGCCCCCAGCTTAGTGGAGGCAGGAAAAGCGCTGGTCCGGACCTACGGCAGATGTGTAATGTGTGCACCTCCTATCTGACACTTACATACGTCGGCTGACCGGACCTGCCCGTGCCGCTCGGCGGACGCCTGCCCCGGGAGCCCCCCACATGCCCGTCGCCCTGTTCACCAACCCCCGGATCCGAAGGCTGATACAGGAGACGGTGGGCGGGCTACCACGGGAATTCTGGTGGCTCTGGGTGAGCACGCTGGTGAACAAGCTGGGCGCTTTCGTGCTCACCTTCCTCGCGCTCTACCTGACCACCAACCGGGGCTACTCGGCCTCCTACGCGGGCCTGGTGGCCTCCCTCTACGGCCTCGGCTCGGCGGTCGCCGCGATCGGCGCCGGCGTGCTGACCGACCGGATCGGCCGACGCCCGACCCTGGTCGCCGCCCAGCTCGGCACCGCGCTGTTCACCGCCGTACTCGGCTTCACGGACGGCCAGGTGGCGATCGCCACGGTGGCCTTCCTGGTCGGCCTCTGCAACAACGCCACCCGGCCCGCGACCTCGGCGATCATCGCCGACCTCGTCCCGGCCGAGGACCGGGTCCGCGCGTACTCGCTGAACTACTGGGCGATCAACATCGGCTTCGGCCTCTCCGCCGCCGTGGCCGGCCTGATCGCCACCCACGGCTACCTCACGCTCTTCCTGCTCGACGCGCTCTCCACGCTGGTGTGCGCGGTGGTGATCTTCATCCGGATCCCCGAGACCAAGCCGCAGGAGTCACCCCGGCACGGGAAGGGGGCGGACGAGCCGGCGATCGGCCTCGGCGCGGTGTTCCGGGACGGGCGGTTCATGGCCGTCGTCGGGCTCAACCTGCTGCTCGCCCTGATCCTCCAGCAGGGCAGCACCACCCTGGCCGTCGACATGGGCGCCGCGGGCATCAGCTCCACCGAGTACGGGCTGGTCATCGGCCTGAACGGGCTGCTGATCGTGGTGCTCCAGATCCCGCTCACCCGGTGGATGGAGACCCGCTCCCGGACCGCCATGCTGATAGCCAGCTGCCTGATCACGGGCTGGGGCTTCGGGCTGGCGGCGCTGGCCGGGTCGTCCGCGTGGTTGTTCGCCCTCTCGGTGGCGGTCTGGACGGTCGGCGAGGTCCTGAACGCGCCGACCATCATGGGCCTGGTCGCCGAACTGGCGCCGACCCACGCGCGCGGCCGCTACCAGGGCGTCTACTCGCTCTCCTGGTCGCTCGCCTCGTTCCTCGGCCCGGCGATCGGCGGTCTGCTGCTGCAGTACGCCGGCTCCGCGGTGCTCTGGGTCGTGTGCGGGGTCTGCGGCACGGTCGCGGCGGCCGGGCACGTGGTGCTCGGGCGGCGCACGGACGCGACGGCGGGCCGCGCCGGGGCGGTGACGGAGGTCGCGGTGCCGGAGGCCGCAGCGACCGAGGTCGCGGTGACCGGGGTGACGGCGACGGAGGAGACGGTGCCCGCTGCCGAGGAGAAGGCTCCGGCGGGCATCTGAAGGCGCCCGCCCCGCTGCCGGGTCAGTCGGCCGCCGGGGCGGCCAGGTGCGCGAAGGCGGCCAGGTTGCGGGTGGACTCCCCGCGCTTGGTCCGCCACTCCCACTCGCGCCGGATCGCCGAGGCGAAGCCCAGCTCCAGCAGGGTGTTGAACGGCTCGTCGGCGTTCTCCAGCACCGTCCCGAGCAGCCGGTCCACGGCGTCCGGGGTGAGCGCCTCCAGGGGCAGGCGGCCGGCCAGGTAGACGTCGCCGAGCGGGTCGATCGCGTACGCGACGCCGTACAGCCGGGTGTTGCGCTCCAGCAGCCAGCGGTAGACGGCCTCGTGGTTCTCGTCCGGTCGGCGGATCACGAATGCGTTCACCGACAGGGTGTGGTCGCCGACCCGCAGCGCGCAGGCGGTGCTCAGCTTGCGGGTGCCCGGGAGCGTCACCACCAGCGTGTACGGGTCGGTGGCGGCGGGCTCCCAGGCCGCTCCGGCGTCGTCCAGGGCGGTGCGCAGGAGGGTCAGGGCCTCGTCCTTGGTGCGGGTTGCCATGGGGGTGACGTTACTCGGCGGTACCGGGGGCGCGCACCAGCGGTGCGGGCCCCCGGCCGCCGCAGTCGGGCCGCAGCCGACTCGTGGTCCGGCCGTATCAGGCCCCGGTCAGGCCCCGGTCAGGCCAGCCGCCGCCGGGCGGCGGCCAAACGGCCGGCCGGGCGGGCCAGGCTGGCGGCGTACACCTCGGCGGTGCCGGCCGCGGCGGTGTCCCAGCCGAAGCCGGCCGCGTGCCGGGCCGCCGCCGCGCCGCGCCGGGCGACCAGAGCCCGGTCGGTGACGTACGGCTCCAGCGCGTGCGCCCAGGCCACCGGGTCGTGGCCGTGCACCAGCGTGCCCGTCTCGCCGTCCCGCACCGCGACCGGCAGGCCGCCGACCGAGGCCGCAACCACCGGGGTGCCGCAGGCCTGCGCCTCCAGCGCGACCAGCCCGAAGGACTCGCTGTACGAGGGCATCACCAGCGCCGTCGCCGCGCGGTACCACTGCGCGAGCTCGGCCTGGCCGACCGGCGGGTGGAACCGCACCACGTCGCTGATGCCCAGCTGGGCGGCGAGCTTGTGCAGGCTCTCCGGCCGGGCCAGTCCGGTGCCGGACGGACCGCCGACCACCGGCACCAGCAGGTGCTCGCGCAGCCCCGGGCGGCGCGCCAGCAGCTCGGCGACCGCTCGCAGCAGCACGTCCGGGGCCTTCAGCGGCTGGATCCGGCCCGCGAAGAGCAGCACCGCGGCGTCCTGCGGCAGGCCCAGCCGGGCCCGGGCGGCGGCCCGCGCCGACGACCCGCCGGGGCGGAAGACGTCCAGGTTGACGCCGGGGTGGACGACGGCCAGCTGGTCCGGCCGGGCGGCGTAGTGCAGCGCCAGCTCGGCGGCCTCCTCGGTGGTGTTGGCGATCAGCCGGTCGGCCGCCTCGACCACCTGGGTCTCGCCGATCACCCGGGCCGCGGGCTCGGGCGTGTCCCCCTCGGCCAGCGCGGCGTTCTTGACCTTCGCCATGGTGTGCATGGTGTGCACCAGCGGCACCCCCCAGCGCTGCGCGGCCAGCCAGCCGACCTGCCCGGAGAGCCAGTAGTGCGAGTGCACCAGGTCGTAGTGGCCGGGGCGGTGGCCCGCCTCCGTCCGCAGCACCCCGTGGGTGAAGGCGCACAGCTGGGCGGGCAGGTCCTCCTTCAGCAGGCCCTCGTACGGGCCGGCGGTGACGTGCCGGACCAGCACGCCGGGGGCCAGCTCGACGGTGGGGGCGTCGTCCGAGCAGATCGCCCGGGTGAACACCTCGACCTCGATGTTGAGCGCGGCCAGGCGCTTGGCCAGCTCGACGATGTAGACGTTCATCCCGCCGGCGTCCCCCGTGCCGGGCTGGTGCAGCGGCGAGGTGTGGACACTCAGCATCGCTATCCGGCGCGGGCGGCGGCGGCCCGGGACGAGCGACTGGAGCCGGCCCCGCGCGGGCGCGGCGGGCTGGGCACGGCGTACCGAACGGACGGGGTGCTGGATCACCTGGCTGAAGCCTCCTCTGTGCGGCCCGTCTCGGCGGCCCGCGCACGGGCCGCCCGCTGTCCGGTGTGCGCTGCCCCGTCCCGGGCACACATCACCACCAGACAGCCAACCACCCGGCCCGCGTCCGGCATTCCCGGTCCGGCGGACGAGATGCCGGACGGGATGACGTCCCAGGTCACAGCGGTGCCGACGCGGACCCGACTACCCTTCCAGGCATGGCTGCCTCCTTCGACTCCGCGACCGCACCCGCCCGTGGGCGGACCGGACGGCCGGTGGGGACGGTCACCCGGGGCACCACCAACACCAATCGGCTGCGGCGGATGGACCGCTGGATCGCCCACACCCTCGGCCGCACGCTGCGCGCCGGCGGGCGCCCGCCGGTGGCGGTCGACCTCGGCTACGGCGCCGCGCCGTGGACGGCCGTCGAACTGGCCGGGCGGCTGCGCACGGTGCGCCCGGACGTCCGGGTGGTCGGGATCGAGATCGAGCCGGAGCGGGTCGCGGCCGCGCTGCCGTACGCCGAACCGCCGCTGCTCACCTTCCGGCGCGGCGGCTTCGAGGTCCCGCTGGACGGCGGCGCGCCGGCCCAGCTGATCCGGGCCGCCAACGTGCTGCGGCAGTACGACGAGTCGGCGGTGACCGGGGTGTGGGAGCGGCTCTGCGCCCGGCTGGCCCCGGACGGGCTGCTGGTGGAGGGCACCTGCGACGAGATCGGGCGGCGGCACGTCTGGGTCGCGCTCGGCCCGGAAGGGCCCCGGACGGTGACCTTCGCGGCCCGGCTGGGCGGCCTCGGCCAGCCCTCCGACCTCGCCGAACGGCTGCCGAAGGCGCTGATCCACCACAACGTGCCGGGCCGGCCGGTGCACGCCTTCCTGGCCGACTTCGACCGGGCCTGGGCGGCGGCCGCGCCGTACGGGGCGTTCGGGGCGCGGCAGCGCTGGGTGGCGGCCTGCACGGCGCTGGCGGGCGACTGGCCGCTGGTGGACGCGCGCGGGCGGTGGCGGCAGGGCGAGGTCACGGTGCCGTGGAGCGCGCTCGCGCCGTAGCGGTTCGCACGGCCGGGGTCGCCGGCCCGGCACTGAGCGGGACCGGCACGGACCGGGGCCGGTGCGGGTGAGCGACCCGCCGCATTCACTCGAACGAGTTATCGAATACCACTGGCGTGTTGACGCCCCATCACGTCACCATGGACGCCGCCGGACGACCCGCCCGTACGCCGTCGCCGCCCGGCGCCACGGCGTCCACCTGCGGCCCCCGACATCACCCTCGACCAGGGTGATCCGCGTCACCATCGCCCGTCCCCTTTCCTTCCCCGCCAACGCGGGGATCCCAGCCGTCGTCCGAGTCAGATCACCGCACCGCCACCGGCGTGGCAAAAACCACAACGGCGCCGGTCGGCCAGAGAAATCCCCGGAGATCACGTTATGGTCGCGAGAAGTTCCCCGGCGCACGGTGCCAGGCGGGCACTGCGGACGGGCGCTGACCGTTACGCACTCGGGGAAAGGGAGGAACCACCGATGCCCGCAACGGGAGACGGGCGGGCACCTGGTGCCACGAGCCTGTCGGGCGCCCAGGCCGGCGCCCCCGTTGACCATGCCCGCAACCGCCCGTCCCTGACCGGCCCGACGCCGGCCGGCCCGGTGACGGCCGCTCCCCCGATACCGCACCCCCGGCCCCAGAGCGGACGCACCTCGGCCCCCGCCGCCGCGACCGCAGCCGCCAGCAGCACCGCGCCGCTCAAACTGCTGGTGATCGAGGACGACGCCTCCGACGCCCAGCTGATCAAGGCGGCGGTCGCCGACAGCGGCACCTCGATCGAGATCCACTGGGCCCGCGGGCTGGAACAGGCCACCGAACTGCTCTCCGTGTCCCCGGCCGGCACCCGGCGCGGGCGCTCCCGCGGCAGCGATTTCAGCTGCGTGCTGCTCGACCTCGCCGCACCCGCCGACCTGCCGCACCCGTCCGACGACTCCGACGGCCTCGAAGGCCTGCACGAACTGCTCCGCCGCGCCCCGCACACCGCGGTCGTGGTGCTCACCGACGCGGCCGGCGCCGAACTGGGCGCGGCCGCCGTCGCCGCGGGCGCCCAGGACTTCCTGATCAAGCACGCGACGGACGGCCCGCTGCTGGGCCGCGCCCTGCGCTACGCCGTCGAGCGCAAGCGCGCCGACGAGTCGCAGCGCCGCCTCGTCGAGGCCGAGCTGCGCGGCCAGGAGAACGCCCGCCTCCAACGCCACCTGCTGCCCACCCCGCTGCTCGACGGCGCGGGCCTCTCCTTCACCCGGCGCTACCGCCCGGGCCGCCGCCGCGCCCTGCTCGGCGGCGACTTCTACGACGCCGTCCGCACCGACGACGGCACCGTCCACGTCGTGATCGGCGACGTCTGCGGCCACGGCCCGGACGAGGCCGCGCTCGGCGTCGCCCTCCGGATAGCGTGGCGCACCCTCGTCTTCGCGGGCCTCACCGGCGAGGCCCTGCTGACCACCCTCCAGCACGTGCTGGAACACGAGCGGCGCAGCGACGAGATCTTCGCGACGCTCTGCATGCTCGTCATCGAGCCGGGCGGCGCCAGCGGCGGCCTCGACTCGCTCGGCGCCGGCGAGCCTGCCCGGCTCTACCTCGCCGGGCACCCGGCGCCGCTGCTGCTCGGCCACGACCACCAGCCGGTCACCCTGCCCGCCGACCTCGCCGGTCCGGCGCTCGGCCTGCTGCCGTGCCACGACGGGCAGGCCGCGTGGCCCGCCCAGCAGCTCGAACTCCAGCCCGGCTGGCGGTTGTTGCTCTACACCGACGGGCTGATCGAGGGCCGGGTCGGGGCCGGCTCCCGCCGCCTCGGCCAGGACGGGCTGGCCGACCTCATCGGCGACCACCAGTCCGCCGGGCTCACCCGGGGCCGACTCGTCGACAGCGCCATCGCCGAGGTCGAGGAGCTGAACGGCGGCGCGCTGACGGACGACGTCGCGGTGCTGCTGCTGGAACGCAACCCGATGCAGCTGATCCTCGGCTGAGCCGGCCGGAGCCGACTGGAGCCGGGTACGGCGAGGCCCGGGCGGGTGAACTCCCCGCCCGGGCCTCGCCGTTGCCTGATCGTTGCCCGATCGCCGTCCGATCGCGCGGCCTACCAGGGGCCGTACGGACCGGTGTTGCTGCGGCCGCCACGGCCGCCACCACCGGTCAGCTCCCGGATCGCCGGGCGCACGTCCACCATGTAGACGATCGACGCGACCAGCCCGGCGAGCGTCCCGATGCCGGTGAAGAAGTTCACCCCGAACAGCAGGTCCCAGCCGAAGGCGATCGCCAGGATCGCCAGCCAGAACGGCTTGGTCTTCTTGTCCGCCGCCCGGTAGGCGTCCTCACGGCGGGTGACCGCGTCGCCCAGGGCGAACAGCTTGAAGCCCAGGATGGCGACGGACAGCCACCAGATCGGGTTCAGATAGGCCAAGTCCAGAATCTGGGCCACTCCGCCCATCACGCTCTCCTCTGTCTCTCGCCTCCGGCGCTCCGGCCACCGCCCATCCTGGCACGGTCGACCGTCCGCTCTCCTGTCAACGTCCTGCGGTCACCGGATGTGCCCCGTCCGGCGGCCCTTCCCTCACTCCGCGCGGTCGGTGGTCTTCCGGGCGCGGGCGGCCTTCTTCGGGGCGGGCCGGGTGTCGGCGGCTGAGGTGTCGGTGGCCGGGATGTCGGTGTCGTCCTCGACCAGCTCGGCCTCGACCGGCTCGGATGCCCTGGCGAGCTCCGATTCCTCGGCCGGCTGCCCCGGCCCGGCGGGCGCGCCCGGGCGGGCCCGGTCCACCACGACCTTGCCGCGCTCGGCCAGCTCGTCGTACGTCTCCTTGGCCTTCACCGCCAGCTCGACCGCGCGGCCGACCTGCTGGAGGGCGAAGCCCTGTGCCCGCTCCTGCAAGGTCCGCAGGTCGACGGGGAGCGTCGTGACGGTCTCGGTGACCTTGGCCTGCGCCTCGGCCAGCTTCGTCTGCGCCTCCTGGAACCGGGCGGTGGCCTTCTCCTGCGCGCCCTTGCGGTCCGCGGTGAGCGCCTCCACCCGGCCCGGCACCTCGCGCAGCTTCTCGTACGCGAGATCCCCGGCGCCGGCGATGGCGTACAGCGGGGTCGGGTCGCTGAGGGTCTTCTTGATCTCGTCGGTGATCGGCATGCTTACCGGTCCTCCCGGTGGGTGTTCTGGGTGGCTGAGCCGTCGGTCGTCGGGCCGGAGGCTGGTGGAACGCCGGTGTCGGTACCGGCCGCGGGCGGCCGCTCGGCCACCGCGCCCCGCTGGACGGCGTTCTCCTTCAGGAAGGCGTCGTAGACCGCGAGCAACGCCTGCTTCTGCTGCTCGTTGATCAGCGGATCGGCCAGGATCGAGGCCCGCAGCTCCAGGCCCTCACCGCGCCGCTCCTCCAGGATCCCGGCCTGGACGTACAGCGTCTCCGCCGAGATCCGCAGCGCCTTCGCGATCTGCTGCAGGATCTCCGCGCTCGGCTTGCGCAACCCGCGCTCGATCTGGCTGAGGTACGGGTTCGACACGCCTGCGGCCTCCGCCAGCTGGCGCAGTGAGTACTGCGCGTTCCGGCGCTGCTCGCGGATGTACTCGCCCAGCGAGCCGACGTTCAGTGAGGCCATACCCGCAGACTGCAACATCCTGCTTGCAGATGCAAGCAGGATGCTAACCACAGCAAACGGCGGGCGGGCTCAGCCGAGGTCGGGGACGCGGACCGGCATCAGGAGCGAGAAGGTGCCCTCCCGGCCCGGCGTGCGAATCGCCAAGGGGGCGATCGGGCCGCCGAGTTCGAGCACCAGCTGCTCGGGCCGGCCGACCCGCAGGGCGTCCAGCAGGAAGTCGCGGTTGACCGCCACCCTCAGGTCTCCGGACGCGGATCCGGGGCCGGACTCGGCATCGGCCACCGCCAGGCGGCCGTCCGCCGTGAGGGTGAGGACGGTGACCGCGCAGTCCGCGCCGTTCGGGCCGGAGGGCAGGGTGCGGGTGGCGCCGGTCTCGACGGCGCCGCGCAGTTCGGCGGCGGACAGGTCGATCCGGTGCTCCGGTTCGAGCCGGGTCAGCACCCGGTGGTCGGGGTAGTCGAAGTCCAGGGCGGCGCCCTCGATCCGGTGGCCGCCGGTCTCGGCCCGGACCAGGCCGCCGCCGAGGGTCAGCGCGACCTCGGCGTCGGCGTCGGCCGCGCCCGCGCCCGCGCCCGCGCCGAGCAGCGCACGCAGGGCGTCGACCAGGGCGGTGGGGACGATCGTGCCGCCGTCCGGCCGGTCGGGCGCCGTGGTGGCGGGCACCTCGGCGAGCGCCATCCGGTAGCGGTCGGTGGCGACCAGGCGCAGCACCGGGCCGTCCGGTTCGAACAGCACCCCGGCGAGCGCCGGCGTTCCGGGGTCGCCGCCGACGGCGAAGCGGACCGCGTCCAGTGCGGCGGCCAGTTCCTCGGCCGAAACGGTGAAGCGGACTTCGGCGGGGGTGGTGGTCATCGGTCGCTCCCTCTGGTCGGTCATCACGCGGATCAGGGAGAGCTCGCGGCGGGCGTCGGCGAGGCCCTCCTCCAGCCGGCGCAGGTGCGCGTCGAGCACCCGCGCGGCCGTGCCGGAGCCGGGCGCCGCGCCGAGCACGGCGCGGATGCCGGCCAGCGGCAGGCCGACCCGGCGCAGCCGGGCCAGCAGCCGGGCGTCGGCGAGTTGGCCGGGCCGGTACCAGCGGTAGCCCGTCTGCGGGTCGACCCAGGCGGGGGTGAGCACCTCGGCGCCGTCGTAGTAGCGCAGGGTGCCGACGCCCAGGCCGCTGGCGCGGGCCAGCTCGCCGATGCTGTGCAGCTCGCTCTCCATGCCGGTGACTCTGCGGGCTCGACCAGGTCGAGGGTCAAGCCCGGCCGGCGAGGTGGGCGAGCTTCGACGGGTTGCGGACGATGCGCAGCTCGGCGATCCGGGGCCGGCCGTCGGGCCCCTCGACGAAGTCGAACACCGAGACGGCGTCGATCGCGCCGTCCTGGGTGACCAGCAGCCCGGGCTGGCCGTTGACCAGGACCGGCCGGAGCTCGGCGCCCTCGCCCAGCTGGCCGAGCACCCCGAGCAGGAAGCGGGCGACGTTGTCGGCGCCGGTGACCGGGCGCAGCGCGGCGCGGACCACGCCGCCGCCGTCGGTCCAGGAGGTGACGTCGGGGGCGAGCAGGTCCAGCATCCGGTTGAGGTCGCCGCCGACGCAGGCCGCGAGGAACTCGTCGGTGGCGCGGCGGCGCAGCTCCGGCGGGGCGTCGTAGCGCGGCCGGCGGGCCCGGACGTGCGCCTTGGCCCGGCTGCCGACCTGCCGGCAGGCGGCCTCGGTGCGCTCCAGCGCCTCGGCGATCTCCCGGTAGGAGAAGCCGAAGGCCTCCTTGAGGACGAAGACGGCCCGCTCCAGCGGGGACAGGCTCTCCAGCACCACCAGCAGGGCGAACGAGACCGTCTCGGCGCGCTCGACGTCGGCGGTCGCGTCCGGCTCGGCGACCAGCGGCTCGGGCAGCCAGGGGCCGACGTAGGCCTCGCGGCGGACGGCGGCCGAGTCGAGCCGGTTGAGCGCGAGGTTGGTGACCGTCCGGGCCAGGTAGCCGCCCGGGTTGGCGACCGGGCCGGTGACCCCGCTCCAGCGCAGCCAGGTGTCCTGGACCAGGTCCTCGGCGTCGGCGACGCTGCCGAGCATCCGGTAGGCGATACCGAAGATCATCCGGCGGTGCCGCTCGAAGTCGTCGAGGGCGGGGTCGGCGAGGGTGTCGGTCACCGCTCCGACGCTACCGCACGGGCGGCGGCGGGCCGAGGCCTCGTCAGCCGCGGAACGCCTCGTACGCGGGGGCGAGCAGGGTAGCGAGGTCGCGGCCGCGCACGGTGACGCCGGAGCGGCCGAGGCGGCGCAGCGAGGGCTCGTCGGGCTCCTCCTCGGGCCCGGGCGGGGCCGGGCGCAGGGTGAAGCCGCCGCCCCAGTAGGCGGCGACGTTCACGGCGGGGGCGTTCGCGGCGGGGGCGTTCACGGGTTGGGCGTTCACGGGTTGGGCGTTACCGGGTTGGGCGTTACCGGGTTGGGCGTCCCCGGCCGGGGCGTTTCCCGGTGGGACGGGGGCGGGGTGGTCGGGTGTCATGCGTCCTCCTCGGCGACGGCGTCCTCACGGGTGAGCGCGACCAGTTCACGCAGCGCCTCGACCGGCAGGTCGGTGAGCCAGCGCTCCCCCTCCCCCACCACTGCTGCGGCCAACGAGCGCTTGGCGGCGAGGAGTTCGTCGATCCGCTCCTCGACGGTGCCGACGCAGACCAGTCGGCGGACCTGGACGTCCCGGCGCTGGCCGATCCGGAACGCGCGGTCCGTGGCCTGCTCCTCGACCGCCGGGTTCCACCAGCGGTCCAGGTGGATCACCTGGTTGGCGGCAGTCAGGTTGAGGCCGGTGCCGCCGGCCCGCAGCGAGAGCAGGAACACCCTTGGCCCGTCCGGGGACTGGAAGCGCTCGACCATCTCCTCACGGCGGGCCCGGGGGACGCCGCCGTGCAGGTAGAGCACCTCCTCGCCGAGCCGGCGGGCCAGGTACGGGCGCAGCATCGTGCCGAACTCGGCGTACTGGGTGAAGACCAGCGTCCGGTCGCCCTCGGCCAGCGCCTCCTCCAGCAGCTCCGCCAGCCGGGCCACCTTGCCCGAGCGCTCGCCCAACGCCGAGCCGTCGTGCAGCAGTTGGGCCGGGTGGTTGCACACCTGCTTGAGCTTGCCGATCGCGGCCAGCACGGTGCCGCGCCGCTCCACGCCCCGGATCCCCTCGACCCGCTGCAGCAGGTCGGCCACCACGGCCTGGTAGAGGCCCGCCTGCTCGGCGGTGAGGCTGCACCATACGGTCATCTCCTGCTTGGCCGGCAGCTCGGCGGCCACCGCCGGGTCGGACTTGAGCCGGCGCAGCACGAACGGGGCGGTACGGCGCTGGAGTTCGGCGGTTCGCTCGGGGCTGCGGTGCAGTTCGACCGGGATCGCGTAGCGCTCCTTGAAACGCTCGGCCGGGCCGAGCAGCCCGGGGTTGGCGAAGTCCAGGACGGCGTGCAGTTCGGCGAGCCGGTTCTCCACCGGGGTGCCGGTCAGGGCGATCCGGTGGCGGGTGACGGGTAGTGCGCGGACGGCCCGGGACTGGGCGGTACCGGCGTTCTTGACGTACTGCGCCTCGTCGGCGACCACCCGGCGCCAGCGGATCGCCCGCAGCGCGGCGAGGTCGCGCTGGACCAGCCCGTAGGTGGTGATGACGAGGTCCACGCCCCGTACGGCGTCGGCGAGTTGGTCGGCGCCGAGGCGGCCGGAGCCGTGGTGGACGTGGCGCCGCAGGGCGGGGGCGAAGCGCTCGGCCTCGCGCTGCCAGTTGCCGACCAGGGACATCGGGCAGACCAACAGGGTGGGGCCGACCGCCCCCTCGGCCTGCTCGGTGGCCAGCAGGGCGAGGGTCTGGACGGTCTTGCCGAGGCCCATGTCGTCGGCCAGCACGGCCCCGAGGCCGAGCCCGGCCATCGCCCGCAGCCAGGCCAGGCCGCGCTCCTGGTAGGGGCGCAGGGTGGCCCGGAAGTCGGGCGGCAGCACGGGGGCGGGGGCCGGGGCGGCGCGCCCGGCCAAAAGGTCGCCGAGCGGGCCATCCGCGCGGACGGCGGTGACGGGCAGCCCGGCGACGGTCACCTCCGGGTCGAGGGCCAGCCGCAGCAGGTCGGCGGTGGCCAGCACGCCGTCGCGCCGGTCGGCGAGGAAGGCGAGCGCGGCGGCGATCTGCTCCGGGTCGGCCTCCAGCCAGGTGCCGCGGACCCGGACCAACCCCTGCTTGGCGGCGGCGAGTTCGGCCAGTTCCTGCTCGGTGAGCGGCGCCCCCTCCGGGCCGAGCGCGGCCTGCCAGCGGAAGGCGACCACGGCGTCCCGGTCCACCTGGGAGGCGACGGCGAGCGTGCCCGGCGCGGGCGGGGTGGTGGCCCGCAGGGCGAGCCCGAGCCTGGGCCGGCGGCGCCACCAGGCGGGCAGCAGCACGCCGAAGCCGCCCTCGGCGAGGGCGGGCGCGGCGGTGCGCAGGAAGTCCAGCGCGCCGGCCCGGTCGAGCGGCAGGGCGGCCGGGCGGGAGCGGTGCCGCAGGCCGTCCAGGGCCGGCCAGCGGTGGGCGGCGCGGGCCAGCTCGGTGACCAGGACGTCGGCCGGGTCCGGCGCCTTGCGGGCCAGCGCGGCGTGGGCGGCGCCGCCTTCGTGCAGGTCGGCGGCGCGGACCAGCAGGGAGGGCTCGTCGACGGCCTGGAGCAGGAACTCCAGCTGCCAGGCGTCGTCGGAGGGCCGGCCCTCGGGGTCGTCCGGGTCGGGCCCGAGCGGCTCCAGCAGGCGGAAGCAGAGCCGGAGCGCGGGCGCGGTGGGCTCGGCGGCGGCGTACCAGGCGGCGAGTCGGCGGCGCAGTTCGGCGAAGCCCTCGGACCGGACGTCCGTGAGGCCGCCGTCCGGGGTGGTCAGGGCGTGCAGCCAGCGTTCGGCGGCGGCCCCCACCGCGGCGGCCGTCGTGGCAGCGGTCCCCACCGCGGCGGCCGTCGTGGCGTCGGCTGGAGCGCCACCGGTTCGGGCGTCGCCGGTTCGGGCACCGCCGGTCCGGGTGTCGCCCGGGCCCAGCGGGGGCGTGCCGACCAGGGCGGCCCGGGCCTCGGCGTCCACCAGTGCGCCCAGCGCGGCGTCCAGCAGGGCCTCGCCGGTGCCGGCGCCGGCCGCCGGCCACTCCCCCAGCAGGACGGGCGGGCAGCCCTCCGCCAGTGCGGCGGCCTCCCGGCGACCCGCCGGGGTGGGGTCGGGCCGCCAGCGGGCCTGCGGGCGGCCGTCCGCCAGGACGGGCAGCGGCAGCACCCGGCCCCGGCCGACCGTTCGCCAGGCGAGGTCGTGCACGCCGGTCAGCCAGCGCAGCGAGGGGCCCTGGACGACCTCGACGCGCCCGGTGCCGGGCAGATCGGTGCTGGTGACGGCCCAGTGCGGGTCGAAGACCTCGCCGAGCAGTTGGGCGGCCGCCCCGGTGTCGAAGAGCAGCGCGGGGACGCGCCAGGGCGCCAGGACGGCCGCGCCCCGGACCGGGGTGACCGGCAGGTCGGGCGAGGGCGCGGGCAGGGCGCCGGTGGTGGGCAGCAGCAGGGTGGCCCAGCGCTCGGGGGCCTGGCCGGCGAGCCAGCCGAGGCCGGGCCCGATGCCGCCGAGGACGGCGGCGAGTTCGCCGGCCGGGCAGGCGTAGGGGTGGGCGCGCGGGGCCGCCCGGTCGGGGCGGGGCTCGGCGGTGCCCGGGTGGGCGCGGGCGTCCTCGGCCCACAGGGCCAGCCGTCCGTCCGCCCGCCAGAGCGCGTGCAGGACGAACATGCGGGAGGCCTTCCGGTCGGCGGAACCGTCCTTCGCAGCCTAACCGGGCGGTCCGACAGTGCCGCTCCGCCAAGTCTTTCGCGAAACGCCGACGACTGTGGTTGAAATTTGAACGAAAGCGGCCTACGCTGAAACCAACAAGTTGAAGCCTAAACAAATGGCTTCGGACCCGAGGAGGAGCCATGGGCCTGTTCAACCGCACCAAGACCGCCACCCCCACCGCCGTCGCCGTCGCCGAGACCCCGGCCGGCCCGGACCTCGCCCACCTGACCGGCGACTGGACCATCGACACCACGCACAGCGAGGTCGCCTTCTCGGTGCGCCACGCCATGGTGACGAACGTCAAGGGCCGCTTCACCGAGTACGACGGCAAGCTGCACCTGGACGGCAGCACCCCTGGCAACTCCTCCGCCGACCTGGTGATCAAGGTCGCCAGCATCGACACCAACCAGGCCCAGCGCGACGAGCACCTGCGCACCGGCGACTTCTTCGCCGCCGACACCTACCCGGAGATCCGCTTCCGCAGCACCTCGGCCGAGCGGCTGCGCGGCGACACGTACCGGATGAGCGGCGAGCTGACCATCAAGGACACCACCCGCCCGGTGGTCCTGGACCTGGAGTACACCGGCAGCGCCACCGACGCCTACGGCGTCGAGCGGGTCGGCTTCGAGGGCAGCACCGTCCTCGACCGCACCGAGTTCGGCCTGACCTACAACGCGGCCCTGGAGACCGGCGGCGTGCTGATCAGCGAGAAGGTCAAGCTCAGCTTCGACATCTCCGCCGTCAAGGCGGCCTGACCCGGCCGTCCACGACTGCCACCCGGGCCACCGGACCCGCCGCGCGGACCGGTCCGCCCGCCCGCTGCCCCTGCCGACCCCCGACGGCAGGGGCGGCATCGCGTCCCGGCGGCCCCCGTCACCCGGCCCTCACCCAGCCGCGGCACTTGGCCCGGTCACCCGAGCAGCGCCGCGTCCGCCGTCGGCAGCCAGCTGCCCGCCGGCCGCCGCAGCCAGCCCTCGGCCGCACCGAGCCCGGCGGCCGCGGCGCCCAGTGCAGCCAGCCCCGGGTGGCGCTCACCGGGCCGGTGCACGAGGCTGACCAGGCTCAGCGGCATCGGCTCCACCAGCGGCACGGTCACCGCCCCCGGAATCCACGGCCCGCCGACGGTGGTCAGCATCGGATCGCCGTGCCGGGCCAGGTAACGGGCCGTCTCGTCCAAACCCACCGGCGGCACGTACGGCGCGGCCGGCGTCAGGCCGTGCTCGCGCAGCAGGCGGACACCGAGGTCGGCCCACTCGGTGGTGGCCGGGTTGCCGGCGCAGACGTCGACGGGGTGCCCGGTCAGCTCGGCGACGCGCAGCACCGGACGGCCGGCCAGCGGGTGGGTGTCCGCCATCATTACCGAGATCTGATCCAACCGAACCGGCCGCTGGGTGAGTTGGCCGCGCAGCGGGGCGGGCAGTCCGGCGAACCGGCCGAAGGACACGTCCAGCCGGTGGGCCAGCAGTTCGGCGGCGGCCGCGGCGAGGCCGCCGTGGAAGCGGGCCAGCAGTTCGCCCTCCGGCCAGGCGGCGCGGGCGCGTTCGAGCACCCGGTCGGCGGTGAGGTCCGGGCCGGTGACGTCGCTGTTGAGGTCCACCAGCAGCGGCCGGGCCGCGGCGCCCGCCAGGATCTCGTCGTGCAGGGCGAGGAGCCGGCGCGCCCGGGGCAGCAACCGCAGCCCGGCCGGGGTGAGTTCGACGCTGCGGGTGGTGCGGGTGAACAGCGCGTCGCCGAGCAGCCCTTCCAAGGTCCGGATGTCCCGGCTGAGCGCCTGCTGGGCGACGTGCAGCCGCCCGGCGGCCCGGCCGAAGTGCAGGCTCTCGGCGGCCGCGACGAAGCCGCGGAGCAGACGGGGGTGCAGGTCACGGGGCATGGGCGGCAGATTAACAACAACCTGCTGTGAATGTGGCGGAACAGGTGTTGGACCGCCGCCCGGCACCGACGGGAGGCTGATGGGCGTCCCCCTCACTCTCCCCAGGAGCCCGATGCCCTCGCGCGCCCTCCTCACCTCCTACCGGCGGCTGTTCGCGGCCCCCGGCGCCGCCGCCTTCACCCTCGCCGGGCTGCTCGGCCGGCTCGCGCTGTCGATGAACGGCGTCTCGCTGGTCGTGCTGCTCGCCGAACGGCGCGGCTCGTACGCGCTGGCCGGCACCGTCTCGGCCGTCGGGCTGATCACCGGCGCGATCGGGATGCCGCTGCTCGGGCGGCTGGTGGACCGGTACGGGCAGGCGCGGGTGACCGTACCGGCCGCGCTCTACAACGCCGCCCCGCTCGCCGCCCTGCTGCTCTGCCTCCGGCTCGGCGCACCCGACTGGACGCTCTACGCCTGCTGGGCGGCCTGCGCGGCCGCGCCCAACCTCGGCGGCATGGCCCGGGCCCGCTGGGCACACCTGTACCGGGCCGACCCGGCCGCCCGGCACCTGGCCAACTCCCTCGAACAGGCCCTGGACGAGCTCTGCTTCATGGCCGGGCCCGTCCTCGCGATGACGCTCTGCACGGCGGTCGCCCCGGAGGCCGGGCTGCTCGCCGCCGGGGCGCTCGGCACCACCGGCGCCCTGCTGTTCGCGGCCCAGCGGCGCACCGAACCACCGTTGCCCGCCCGCGCGGAGGGCGACCGCCACGGCTCGCCGCTGCGGGTGCCCGGGCTGCGGGTGCTGCTGCTCGCCTTCCTCGCCACCGGCGTCGTCTTCGGCTCGACCGAGATCACCACCGTGGCGTACGCCGACGCGCTCGGGCACAAGGCGGCGGCGGGCGCGCTGCTGGCCCTGGTCGCGGGCGGATCCTGCCTGGCCGGGCTGGTGTTCGGGCTGCTGACGCCGCGTCGGTCACCCGGAGTGCGCTTCCTGTCCGGGGCCGCGGCGATGGCCGGGGGGCTGCTGCTGCCGCTCGCAGCCGGACTCGGCGGGGCCGGACTCGGCCTGCTCGGGGTCGCGCTGTTCGCGGCCGGCACGGCCACCGCGCCGACCATGGTGACCGGGATGACGCTGGTCCAGGAACTGCTGCCGGGGCGGCAGTTCAACGAGGGGATGGCAATCGCGGTGTCCGGCATCGTGGTCGGCATCTCGGGCGGCGCGGCGCTCGCCGGCGCGGTCGCCGAGCACGCCGCCCCCGGCACCGGCTACGCCCTGCCGGCCTGCGCCGCCGCGCTCGCGCTGCTGATCGCCCTGGCCGGGCGGCGGCACCTGCACGCCGCCGGGGCCCCGGCGGAAAGTGCCGCGCGGGTTGTCAGTGGCTCGGTCTAGCGTTCGGGGCATGGCGGAAATCACCTATGTCCGAGGCGATGCCACCGCGCCGCAGGGCAAGGGCGTGAAGGTGATCGCGCACGTCTGCAACGACCTCGGCGGCTGGGGCAAGGGCTTCGTGCTCGCGCTGTCCAGACGCTGGCCCGAGCCCGAGGCCGCGTTCCGGCGCTGGCACCGGGAGCGGGCGGGGAACGACTTCGGGCTCGGCGCCCTGCAGTTGGTGCAGGTCGAGCCGTACGTCTGGGTGGCCAACCTGGTCGGCCAGCGCGGCATCCGGACGGGGCGTTCCACCGGGGTGCCGGTCCGGTACGAGGCGATCGACACCGCGCTGGCCGCGCTGGGCGACCACGCGCGGGAGCTCGGCGCCTCCGTCCACATGCCGCGGATCGGCTGCGGCCTGGCCGGTGGGCGCTGGGAGCGGGTCGAACCGCTGGTGTCCGCGCGGCTGGTGGAGCGGGGGGTGCCGGTGACGGTCTACGACGTCGGCTGAGCCGGCACCGCCTGTGCTGGCACCGCCTGCGCCGCGAGGCTCTCGGCGGGCCAGCTGTACACGCACTCGGGCAGCACGTACCCGCCCGGGAACACGCCCTCCTGCACCCGCGTCCGTACACCGCCCTCGCGCTCGTAGAAGCCGATCGCGCGGATGTTGTCGCGCAGCACCTCCAGGTACAGCTCGGCCCCGGGGTGCCGCTCGACGACGTGGGCGCGGGCTGCGGCGAACAGTGCGCGGCCGATGCCGCCGCCGGTCCGGCCGGGGCGGACGTGCAGGTTGTCGACCAGTACCCGGCCGTCCGGCTGCGGGACGAGGTAGATGAACCCGACCGTCTCCCCGGCCTGGTCGGCGATCAGCAGTTCCGGCTCGGCGGCCGGATCGCCGTAGTCGACGGTCAGCCGCAGCTCCCACAGCTCGCGCCGCTGGACGGGCAGTCCGTCGCCGAGTGCGTCCGCGGGGACGATCCCGCGGTAGGCGGTGCTCCAGCTGCGGGCGTGCAGGTCGGCGACGGCCGCGGCGTCCTGAGCTCCGCCGCGCCGGATGGTGGTCTGCACGGGACTGATCATGTGACGAGCCTCCCACAGATTGGAGTTGAACATGTTCAAGCGAAACCTCTACAGTGCTCACATCATTTTGAACGCGTTCGAAATGGCGGGGGTGGTGGATGTGGCACCGAGCACGGAGGGGACGCCCGGTGCCGCGTCCACCGACACGGGTTGGAGCTTCGTCTCCGGTTAGGCTCGTGCCCGTGGACGACCTGGCAGCGACGAACCGAACGGACGGCACGAGCGGTGCGGCCGCGACCCCGGCCGACACCCCGACCGACCCTGCAGCCGACACCGCGACCGACCCCGCGGCCGCACCCGGTGCCGACAGCGGGCCCGGCACCGACAGCGGGCCCATGCCCGGCGGTCGGGCGCAGCCGAAGACCGACAAGAGCGAGCAGACCCGGGCGCTGATCCTGGAGACCGCGATGCGGCTCTTCCAGGAGCGCGGCTACGAGAAGACCACCATGCGCGCGATCGCCACCGAGGCGGGCGTCTCGGTCGGCAATGCTTACTACTATTTTTCGGCGAAGGAATTCCTAATTCAGGGATTCTATGACCGAATGACGTACGACCATGCGGCGGAGGCCAGGAATCGCATGGCCAATACGCGGAACTTTGCCGAGCGCCTGGAAATCGCGCTGACCTCCTGGCTCGACACGGCCGCGCCGTACCACGAGTTCGCCGCCCAGTTCTTCCGCACCGCTGCCGACCCGACCAGCTCGCTGAGTCCGTTCTCCAACGAGTCCCACCCGGCGCGAGCGACCGCCGTGGAACTGTTCCGCGACGTGTTGCAGGGATCTGAGCTGGCGCCCAAGCTGGATGCCGAGCTGGGAGAGTTGCTGCCCGACGTGCTCTGGCTGCACCTGATGGTCGTGGTGCTCTACTGGGTTTTCGACCGGACCGAGGACACCGAGCGGACACGGGAATTCGTCCGCCGGTCCACCCCCATGGCGGCCCGGGTGATCAACCTCTCGCGTTATCGGGTATTCCGCCCGATCGTCCGCGATGCCAAGGGCCTCATCCAGGACTTCATCCTGCCGACCATCGGGAAAACCGCCGTCAAGTAGCCCGCCCGAGGGCAGCTCGGACGCGTCGGGGGCCGGACCGCAGCGGTGCGGTCCGGCCCTCGGCGTGACGGCGCCGCTCAGAACCCGTCCGGGTTCCAGGGTTGCAGCGGCGTGCGCAGCAGCAGGTCGGCGGCGACCGCCGCGCCGGGGCGCAGTTCGGTGAGCAGGCCGGCCGCGAGCAGCCGGGGCGCCGTCTCGCCGCCCAGGTAGAGCGAAGCCAGCTCGGAGGCGTCCAGGGCGAGGTCGGCGTCGTCCGTGGTCCGGGTGCAGCGGCCGGTGCCGTCCGCGGCGACCTCGATCGCCCAGCGGCCGGAGGCGTAGCCGAGCCGGTCCTCGACCTCCAGGACCACCCGGCCGGGCGCGCCGTACGTCCGGGCGTCGAACGCGGCCGCCACGTCCAGCACCCGCAGCCAGGTGAAGTCGGCGTTGTCCACGTACGGGGTGGCGGCGCGCGGCTCCTGGAGCAGCAGCGGCAGCGGGTCGTCCGGGCCGATGTTCTCCGCGACGACCTTGCGCACCCAGTCGACGGAGAGGACGAAGCGCCACAGCTCGGCGGCGGTCGCCCGGTCGAGGGCGAGGAAGTCGGCCACGGTCAGGGTGCAGTTCGGGTAGCTGCCGTCCCAGGCGTCGTCGACCCGGTAGGCCACCAGGCCGGTGACCGTGCCGTCGGCGTCCCGGTGGACGGCCACGAACGGCTCCTTGAACTCGTGGCCCGGCAACTGGAGTTCGCCGGTGTTCCGCTTCCACCACAGCTCGTCGCGGACGATCGCGCCCGGCTGGGTGCGCCGCCAGCGCTCGTGCAGGTCGGGGCCCAGCTCGCGGGCCTGCTCCATGGTCACGAAGTCGATCCGCCCGCCGGGCACGGTGGGCAGGCCGTCGCGCAGGCCGCGGGTGCGGTGCAGGTCGATGTTCCAGCCGTGGCCGCGGGTGGCCGGGCCGAAGCCGTAGCGGCCGTAGATGTTGTACTCGGCGGCGATCAGGATGGCGACCGCCGAACCCCGCTCGGCGGCGGCCGCGAGGTCGCGGCGCATCAACGTTCCGAGCAGGCCGCGGCGGCGGTGGGTGGCGCTGACCGTCACGGCGGTGACGGCGTCGGCCCGGACGGTGGCCCCGCCCGGGACGGTCAGCTCGACGTCGAAGCTGCGGAAGGTGGCGATGCAGCGGTCACCGTCGAAGCCGGCCAGCATCCGGCCCGGCTCCCACTGCCGGCGGCGGAAGTCGGCCGTGCTCTCCGCGTGCGAGCGCAGGAAGCCCAGAGCGAGCGCCCGGTCCCACGCGGCCACCTCGCTCTCGGCGATCGCGCGGATCTGGAGGCCGTTCACGATGTCGACGGCCCCGTCATCGGTTGTGTTGCCCATCGGGCCACCGTACGGGCGTCGCTTTCGGGCGGCATCCCATTTATTCCGTGCCCGATGCGCGGTGCTCCCCCGGCACCACCACCCAGTGGTTGCAGTGCAGGACGCGGTTGGCGAAGTCGACGTCCAGCTCGCCGAGCAGCCGGAAGCCGAGCGCCCGGCAGATCCCGTTGGACGGGCCGTTGGCCGTCGCCGGGAAGGCGTGCACCGGGCCCCACCGGCCGTCCCGGGCGGCCGCGTCCAGCAGCTCCCGGACGGCCGCCTTGGCGAGGCCGCGCCCCTGGAACTCGGGCAGCACCATCCAGCCGATCTCGGCCACGGCGGCGCCGTCCTCCTCGTGCGACCAGAGCGTGACGGAGCCGGCCACCACCTCCGGCCCGGCGCCGTCCGGGACGATCACCTTGATCCACGAACGGTCCTCGGCGACCTCCACGACGTCCTTGCGCAGCCGCTCCCGCACCCGCTCCTCCGGCAGCGGCCCGCCCAGCTCGGCCATCATCACCGCGTCGCACCGCATCCGGACGTACGCCCCGACGTCCCCCGCCTCGACGTCCCGCAGCCTCATCGCGTCTCCTCCCGAGTGATCGACGCGGCCACGCTAGCGCCCGCCGCCGACAGCCGGGGCGCTACGGGCGGGCGTAGAAGTCGGGGGTGCCCATGATCCAGAGGCTGGCCTGTTTGACCGGCATGCCGACGCGGGGGGCCTCGATCATCTGGTCGTCGCCGATGTAGAGGCCGACGTGGTGGATGTCGACGGCCCGGCCGGTGTCCGTCCAGAACACGAGGTCGCCGGGGCGCAGCTGGCGGTAGCTGACCGGGGTGCTCTCGGCGTACTGGTCGGCGGCGAAGTGGTTGAGCTGTTTGCCGCCCTCGCGCCAGGCCATCATGGTGAGCCCGGAGCAGTCGTAGCCGGCCGGGCCCTCGCCGCCCCAGATGTAGGGCAGGCCGATCTTGGAGCGGGCGAAGGCGATGGCGGCGGCGGCGCCCTCGGCGGACCACGGGCGGTCGGCGGCGGGGGGTGCGGCCGGGGTGGCCCTGGCGGCGGCCTCGGCCGCGGCGGCCGCTTCGGCGGCGGCCTTCTCGGCGGCGGCGCGGGCGGCGGCCGCGGCCTCGCGGGCGGCGATCGCCTCCAGGGCCTCGCTGCGCCGGCGTTCCAGGTCGACGGTGGTGTGCCGGGCGGCGGCCAGGTCGGTGAGCAGTTGTTCGCGGCGGCGGTCGGCGGCGACGACCGCCTCCTGCTGGGCCGCGAGCCGGGCCTCGGCCCTGGCCTTGGCGGCGCCGACCTCGGCGGCGGCCTTCTCGGCGGTCTCGGTGGCGGCGCGGGCGGCGGCGGAGGCGCGGGTCGCGGCGGCGGCGGTGGAGGTGGCGGCGTCGAGGATCTGCCGGGTGCGCTCGCTGGCGACGCCGATCACGGCGGCGCGGTCGCCGGCTTCGCGCGGGCCGTGGGCGCCGAGCAGGGCGTTGAGGGCGGAGAGGGCGGCGCCCGCGCCCTGGCGGTACGTTTCGGCGGCGAGCTGGGCGGCGTCCTCGGCGGCCGCGGTGCGGTCGGCCTCGGCGGCGGTGGCGCGCCGGGCGGCGGTGGTCTCGTCGGCGCGGGCCCGGACGAGGGCGAGCTGGGCGCCGTTGTAGGCCTCGACGGCCTGTTCGGCGCTGCGGCCGGCCTGGTCGAGTTCGGTCCGGGCGGCGGCGAGGCCGGCTTCGATGGCGGTGACGGAGGCGGCGGTGCGGTCGGCCTCGGAGCGGGCCCGGTCGATCTCCCCGGTGGTCGGGTACGGGTCCTCCGTCCGGGCGGGGCCGGCGGCCGGTTCGGGGTCCGCCGGGGCGGCCTGGGCTGCGGGGAGCAGCCCGAGCAGGGCGGTGAGGGACAACAGGAGGGTCGGCAGGAGCCTGCGCGCCACGAGACATCCCCTTCTCACGGGTCCGGAGGGGACGGCGGCGGACGGTCCGCGGCGCTCGGGCGGGGCGGCCGGGCGGAGCAGGTCCGACGAATCATCCCATCACATGACAGAACGGTCACTCGTCGATCATGTTCTCAACTCCAGCGCTTTTCACACCTCGAACGCGCTCCGCCGAGCGGGTGACCATCAGATGATCTGACCGCTGGTCACCTTCAGTCAGGCGCACCAGGTATACGAACTACCGATGGATCCGGCGGGTGTGCGGACGCAGGTGGGGGTGTCGCCCGGACCGGTGCTCCACCCCGGTCGGACGAACCGCGTACGTCCGGTTGCGCCCCGCCCGGATCGCGCGACGGCGCTGCTGCGCCCCGAGGGACGGGCCCCCACCGCTGTCGCCCGCGCCGTACGCCCCGCCCACCGCCGCCGGGGCGGCCCCGGCGGCGGCCGCCGAGCGGCGGTCCGCAAGCCGCGCCTGACGCCGGGCCAGGGCCCGGGCGGCGTGCGCGTCGAGGTGGGCGGTGGCCCGGGCGGACATCCGCTCGGCCACCCGATGGGCGGCGGGATGGTTCGCGGGCACCTTGTCGGGGGCGCCGGCGATCAGGTCGAAAAGCCAGGTGCGGGCCCGGTCCGCACGCCGGTGCAGCAGGCGCTCGCGCCGGAGCGCACGCGCCCGGCGGCGCGGGCGCGTGGCGTACCGCCAGCGGGCCCACGGGCTGCTCGGGCGGGCCAGCCGGATCGCCCCGATCCAGGACAGGCCGGGGACCATGATGCCGAGCAGGCCGGTCCACATCTTGCCCTTGATCAGGGTGATCACCGAGGCCAGGGCGTTCACCGAGATCACCGTGATCAGGCCCCACCTGGTCTCCTGGCTGGGCACCACGCCGAGCGGCACGTACCCGACCAGCAGCAGGGCGGTGAACAGGATCCCGAAGATCACCGCGTCCACCGACTTGCGGCCCTGCTCGCTCCAGTACACGTCGTCCAGGTGCAGGATCAGCGCGAACTCGTCCAGCACCAGGCCGCAGCCGATGCCGAAGACCAGCCCGAACCAGTCGATCCACGGGTGCCCGCCGTACGTGGCGAACACCCCGACGCCGCCGACCAGCAGGAAGCCCAGGCCGAACACCATGTGATGGATGTGCAGGCCGCCGGGGGTGACGTTGCCGAACCACCACCGCACCTCGGCGCGGATCATCCGGACGCTGAACCGGATGAACACGAAGGAGGTGATGAAGCCGACCAGCAGCAGGAACAACGGCTGCTTGTGCGCGGCGACGATGTGCTCGCGATAGCCGTCCAGCAGTGTGGTCATGCGTCTTACCTTCGTTCCTGGTCCTGCGTGCGGCCTGCCGTGACATGGCCCGGAACCCAACACCGGTCCAACGTGCGGTCAGAACCCGCGGGTGCGTTTGGCCGCCCGGCGCGGCACGACCGGGTACAGCGACGGGCGCTCGCCGCCGACCGGCAGCTTCATGAACATCCGGGCGATCTCACCGCCCAGGTTCACCCCGATCGCCAGTGCCATCGCGATCGCCGCCGCCCGGGAGACGGACACCAGGCCCGCACTGGCGTGGCCCTGGGCGAAGGACAGCATCCCCAGGTAGAGCGCCGAACCGGGCATCAGCGGGCCGATCGCGGCCGTCACGTACGGCAGCGCGGAGCCGTTGCGGTAGCGCGCCATCAGCTGGCCGAACAGGCCGACCAGGCCGGCCGCCACCCCCGTCGCCACGATCGGGGAGATGCCCGCGTTGTACGCCAGCACGCCGTAGCTGGCCCAGCCGATGCCGCTGTTCAGGGTGACCAGCGCGAGCGAGCGGCGGTCGGTCTGCAGCAGCGTGGCGAAGGCCAGGGTCAGCAGCATCGCGGCGATCATCTGGACCGGCGGGTAGGTGACGCCCGCCAGGCTCTCGTCCGGCCGCAGCTTCGCCTCGAAGCCGACCCCCAGGTAGAGGATCAGCATCACGCCGATCACGATGCCCGCGACCAGGTAGATCACCTCCAGCAGGCGGGCCGCGGCGGTGATGTAGAAGCCGGTCAGGCCGTCCTGGACGGCGGCGACCAGCGCCCGGCCGGGCAGCAGCGCGAACAGGCCACCAGTGATCACCACCGAGCCGCGCAGGCCCCAGTCGTTGAAGGACAGGATGATCCCGGAGGCGGCGGCCGGCATCGCGGCCGCCACGAACTGGTAGAACTCCGGCAGCCGGCGCCGGGCCAGCGTGGAGGCCAGCCGGTCGCCGAGGACGGCCGCGACGAAGGCGCTGGCGAAGACCAGCCAGGCCTTGTCGTCGATCCGCCCGCCGACCAGGAAGGTGGCCGCGCCGGCCAGCAGACCGGTGGTCAGCGCGAGCATCCAGCCCGGGTACGGGTGCCGGTTGCGGCGGATCAGGGCGAGCCGGCGGTAGGCGTCGTTGACCGTGACCTTCTCCGCGGTGATGTCCGCGACCAGCTCGTAGACCGCGTTCAGCCGGGTGTAGTCGGAGGTGCGGCGGCGCACCACCCGGTCGGCGGTGATCGGCGGCTCGACCAGCGAGGGCTGGTGCGAGATGCCGATCAGGGTGAAGGTCACCTGCGGCTCGCAGCGGTCCAGCCGGTAGGCGTGCGCGATGCCGAGCATCGCCGCCTCGACGTCCTCGGCGGCCTCGCCGCTGGCGAGCAGCAGCTCGCCGATGCGCAGCGTCAGGTCGAGGATGCGGGGGACGTTGCGGGTCGCGCCCGCGGAGGGGTGCAGCTCGCGGGCGGTCCGCTCGAAGGCGGGGCGCTCGGACATCGGCATGCGCAGCAGGGTGCGCATCCGGTCCGGCCAGGGCGCCTCGCCGGGGGCGCCGGCGGTCAGCTCCGGGACCGGGATGCCCATCGGCGGGGTGTAGCCGGCGGCCCGCCACTCCTCGGGGGTGAGGGTGTCCTCGGCGACCGATCGGCGGCGGGCGGGGCGCGCGTCCTCCGGGCCGGGTGCCTGTCCGGGCGCGGGGTGCGGCCCGAGCGCAGGGTGCGGCCCGGACCCGGGGGGCGGCCCGGACTCGGCGGGCGGCTCCCGCTCCGGCTCCGGGGACAGCAGGCCCCTGGTCTCCGTGATCGGCGGGACGAAGGGGACGACGGTGGCGGGCTCGACGGTCGGGGCCGGATGGCCCAGCAGGCCCTCGGTGGGCGGCGCCTCGGCGGGGTCCACCGGCCGTACCGGCGGCGTCCGCCGGGTCTGACGGACCGCCCGGCCTCCCCTCGCCCGCTTGCCTGCGCCCGGTCGGCCCCGCTTAGGCACTTCCGCTCCTTGCCACCCCTGGCGGCCGTCGGCCACCGTTCGATCTCGGGTTACACCTTGCCTGATCGAACTGCCGGACGCACATGTACGCGGCGTACCCCGACGGGGGCCGCGGACTCCTACCCGGCGCGGTGGCGGTCGGCGGACGCCGCGCCGGAACGGCGGGCCCGCAGCAGTTCGACCGCCACCGGGACCACCGAGACCAGCACGATGCCGACCAGGATCGCCTCGATGTTCTCCCGGACGAACGGGATCTGGCCCAGGAAGTAGCCGAGCACGGTGACGCCGGCGCCCCACAGCACGCCGCCGACGAGGTTGAAGACCACGAAGGTGCGGTAGTTCATCCTGCTCACCCCGGCGACGATCGGGGTGAAGGTGCGCACGATCGGCACGAAGCGGGCCAGCACGATCGCCTTGGGCCCGTGCCGGTCGAAGAAGGCGGCGGCCTTCTCCACGTTCTCCTGCTTGAAGAGCCGGGAGTCGGCGCGGCGGAACAGGCTCGGCCCGACCTTGCGGCCGAACAGGTAGCCGACCTGGTCCCCCGCCACCGCGGCGGCCACGATCAGCGCGCAGACCAGCCAGAGCGGCTGGTGCAGGTAGGTGCCGTCGGCCACCAGCAGGCCGGTGGTGAACAGCAGCGAGTCCCCCGGCAGGAAGAAGCCGATCAGCAGGCCGGACTCGGCGAAGACGATGGCCAGGACACCGAACAGGTTGAAGGCGGAGATCAGGTTGGTCGGATCGAGCCAGGACGGGCCGAGGGCGAGGCTGGTCACGGGCGGACACTCCTGGGGGTCGAGTCTTGGCAATGAAATGGTAAAGCATTTACCAAGACTCGACAGATCCCGGGATGGTTCCCGCTCCGGGCACGCGCGCCCCGCCCCCGCGGCGCGCGTGCCCGGAGCGGGTCAGAGCCGGACCGGGCTGGAGCGGGAACGGGTCAGAGGCCGTAGCGCTCGACGATCTCCTCGTGCCGGGCGGCGTCCGCGCCCGCCGCCTTGGCCAGGTCGAGCCAGGCGAGCGGGTGCGGCCAGTCGCCGGTGAGCCGGTGCAGCAGCGCGTCGGCCTCGGCGGCGGAGGCCGTCGGCGGCACCCCGAGGGCGGCGTAGACGCCGGGCAGCGTGCCGTCCTCGTCGGCCGGGTCGGTGATGCGGTACTGCTCCCCGCTGTACGCCCAGACCGCGAAGCCGGCCTGCTGGAGGCTCTCGCGCAGCGCCGCCCACGGCTCGTCGCCGGGCCAGCCGCCGTCGATCCAGTAGGTGGTGTACCCCGCCGGGTCGAGCAGGGTGAGCAGTTCGAACACCGGGTGCCAGCCGCGCCGCTCCTCCTCGGGGGCGTCCTCGGCCGGCGGCGGCTCCAGCAGCGCCGGGGCGAAGACCACCACGTCGCCGTGGTTGAGCGTCAGGTCCTCGCCGAGCACCGGCAGGATCCGGGCGGTGGCCGGACCGGTGCGGACGGCGGGCAGGTCGGCGGTGGCGCCGTTGGTGCGGGTGGCCCGGACGGTGACCAGCTGCCACTCCTCGTCCACCGGCCCCTCGGGCTCGTCGAACTCGATGCCGAGCAGCGCGCCCGCGGAACGGACCGCGGCCCAGTCCCGGTTGGCGGTGGCCGCCGTGATCAGGTGCCAGAGGTCGGGCTCCTGGACGGTGCGGTGGCGCTCCTCCTCCGGGGCGGCCTCGGCAGGCAGCGCGTGCTCCAGGAGCTCCTGGTACAGCCGCTGCGCGGTGGCGTGGTCGCCCAGCTCGGTGGCGGCGCCGGCGGCCAGCCGGCGGGTGTTGATCCGGCCGGCGTCCAGGGCGAGGATCGCCTCGCACTGCTCCAGCACCTCGGCCCAGCGGCCCTCGGCGGCGGCCCAGCGGGCGCGTATCCAGTGCCCGTCCTCCGGGCTGTCGTCGGCCAGCCGGTCGGCGAGGCGGCGGACACCCTCGCCGTCCCCCGCGTCGATCAGGGCGGAGCCGAGCATGCCGATCAGCACCTCGTCGGCCGGGGCGGTGTCGAGCCAGTGCCAGAGCAGGTCGGCGGCGGCCCGGGCGTGGCCGAGGCCGCCGAGCACCGCGGCCAGGTTGACGGCCAGTTCGGTGGCGCCGGCCTGCTCACCCCGGTACCGGTCCAGGGCGACGGAGAGCAGGTCGGCGCCGGTCTCGTAGGGCACTCCGACCTCGGCCAGGTGCGCCGTCAGCTCGCCGGGCGGGACGGGCAGCCCGGGCTCCGGCAGCGCCTCGGCGGCCGCCCGCAGCGCGGCGACCTCCGCGGCCACGCCGTCGGTGCGGCGCAGCTGGGCGAGCTTGCGCTCCCCGGTCGAGGCGAGGGTCAGCGCCACCGTCCGGGCGCCGCGGGCGAGGGCGAGCCGACCCGCCGCCAGCAGCAGGTCCACGCACGGGCGGTGCGAGCCGGTGCCGTCCAGGTAGCCGACCCAGCCGGCCACGGCGGCGCCCAGTTCGGCGTCGTTCTCCCAGGCGCCGGCCGCGACCAGCAGCTCGACCGTGTGCGTCCAGCCGTCCCGCAGGTCGGCGTGGCGCTCGGCGGCCTCCCGGTCGGGCAGCAGCGCCGGCGCCTCCTCCGTCCGGCCGAGCGAGGCCAGCGCGCGGGCCCGCAGCAGGCCGCCCCAGAGCCGGTCGCTCTCGTCGATCTCGTGGCCGCGGGAGCGCTCGGCCTGCTCGGCGGTGTCGAGCAGCGCGAGCACCTCCTGGTGCCGGCCGAGCCGGTGCAGGGTGCCGGCCCGGGCGTGGTGGAAGTGCAGCGAGAGCCGCTCGCCGGCCGCCTGGATCCGGGTGGCGGCGGTGTCCAGGTGGGCGAGCGCCTCGGTGTGGCGGCCATCGTCCTCCAGCGCGTCGGAGTACTCGCGGGAGAGGCAGTCGAAGCAGGCGCGGCCGGGCTCGATCCGCTCCAGCGTCTCGCCGAGCACCGCCAGCCGCTCCGGCACGTAGCCGGGGCCGTCGACCCGGGCGTGGCAGATCGCGAAGTCCTGCACCACGCAGACGGACTGCGGGCAGCCCGCCGTCTCCTCGCGGTGGGCGAACTCCAGCAGGTCGACCGCCTCGGGCAGGGCCTGCTCGCCCTGGTGGCGCTTGTTCAGCAGGTTCTGCATCCGCCAGTGCCGCAGGTAGACCTCGACCCAGGGCAGGCCGAGCGCCCGGGAGGCGGCCAGCGCCTCCGGGTAGACGGCGTCCACCTGGTCGTTGCGGCCCTCGTTGGCGTGGCCGGGCAGCTCGTAGATGGCGTCGGCCAGCCGCCGGTGGCCGGCCTCGGCCAGCTGGCGGTGGGCGTCGTGGACCCAGGCCCAGATGTCGGTACTCATGTGGTGTCCCCCTGCGTGGTGCTGATGTGATGTCTACCGCGGACCACTGACAATCCGTCCGTCACGCCTCGTCCGTCACGCCTCGTCCGGGAGGGCGTCGAGGGTGTCCGGGACGGCCGACAGGCCGGCCGGGACGGCGGCGGTCAGCGCCGAGACCGCGGTGCCGACGCCGGACAGCGCGGCGGTGAGGTCGCCGCCGGACGCGCCGGTCGAGCCCGCCGAGGCGGCGGCCATGATCACCTTGAGCGAGCGGAGCAGCCCGGCCGCCGTGGCACTGCCGGTGTGCCCGGCACGGTAGGCGGCGAGCAGGTCCAGCACGGCCGGGCAGGACAGGTTGAGGTAGAGGCGGGCCCTGACCTCGCCGTCGGTGCGGGCGGTGAACGCCCGGGCCAGCCGCAGCGCCGCGGACGGGATCCGGGCGTCGGCCTGGTCGTCCTCGATCCGGGCCTTCAGCTCGGCCTCGCGGTCCGGCACCAGGACCAGCGGCAGGCCGGGCGGGTCGAACCGGGCCGGGACGAGCTGCTCGCCCTCGTCGGCGAGGGCACCGGCCAGCCAGGCCGCCTCGCCGGCCGGCAGCGGCCGCTCCGGGTCGCGGAACAGCTCGCGGTCGCCGTGCTCGCTGCCCAGCTCGACCAGGCGGCAGCCGCGCAGCTGGGCGTAGCGACGCAGGAAGGGCAGGACGGCGTAACGGTCGCCGCGGGCGATCGGCACCCGCATCGCCCGGTACAGCATCTCCTCGAAGCCGCCGCCGCTGCCGAGCGCGACGTGCACCGCGCCCCCGCCCGCGGCCCGCAGCGCGCCGGCGGTGAGGTCGCCCTGGGAGGTGGGGACGGGGACGTCGTCGGCGAGCAGGGTGAACAGCCGCTCGTCGCAGAGCGCGGCGCCGAGCAGGTCCTGGCCGTGCCGGGTGAGGATGCGGCGCCAGGCGGCGGGCCGCAGCCGGGCGGTCTCGTACAGGCCGTCGACGATGGCGTCGGTGAGGGCGCGCTGGAGCGCGCGGTAGTGGTCGTCGCGCTGGAGGTCCTCGCGGCTGGCGGTGGGGGTGAGCCGGCTGGACTCGACCACGCCGCCGATGAACCCGGCCCAGCTGGGCAGCAGGTCGCGGGCGTCCTCGGCGAGCAGCATGCCGCGCAGGTAGACGGCGAGGTCGCGGTTGTCGCTGCTGCCGTAGGTGCCACCGTCCTGGACCCAGAGCAGGCCGATCGCGTCGGTGCCTCCCTCGGCCCCTCCCCCGGCCCCTCCCCCGGTGCCTCCCCCGGTGCCGCTCTCGGTGCCGCTCTCGGCCGGGTGGACGGGGAAGGCCGTGAGCGGCTCGAAGCGGCGGCCGAAGGCGGTGGCGAAGCGCATCCGGGCGGCGTGCTGGTCACCCGGCACGCTGTGGCGCCAGGGCACCTCGACGTTGTTGACGGGCTGCTCGTCGTCGCCGACGTAGACCGGGATCGGCAGCAGCACGCAGTACCGGCCGAGCACGTCGCGCAGCGCGTCCTCGTCGGCGAGGTGGGCGTGTTCGGCCTTGAGGGTCAGCTCGACGACCGTGCCGGGGCGGGGCCGGGCGGCCACCGGGTCGACCTGGTACTGCTCGCCGCCCCGGCTGCGGTAGCGGTGGCCGAGGTGCGGTTCGCGGTGCGAGGTGGTGGTGACGGCGACCTCGTCGGCCACCGAGAAGGCGGAGAGGAAGCCGAGGCCGAAGGCGCCGATCAGCTCCTGGTTGCCGGTGAGGTCGCGCAGCATCCGGGTGTAGCCGGTGCCGACGGTGGCGAGGTAGGAGTGGATCTCCGGCTCGGTGAGGCCGGCGCCGGTGTCCTCGATGGAGACGGTCCGCCGGGTGGCGTCGCCGCGCACCCGGATCAGCGGGCGGTGGTCGCCGTCCGGGTCCTCCAGGAGTCGGCGGGTGTGCGAGTCGTGGGCGTTCTGGACGAGTTCGCGCAGAGCGACCAACGGGGTGGAGTAGAGGTGGGTGGCGAGGACGTTCACCAGTCCGCCGAGATCGACCTCGGTCGTACGCAGATCCTCGGCGGGGGCGGGCTCGGGCGGGGCACCTTCAGACATGGGTCCCCAGTGTGCCAGTGCGACTATCCGGCCACCATTTCTTTCTCTCTGAGAAAACTCAGTCAACTCTGTGTTGACTGCACAGGGTTGTCCGACTCCGCCGCTTGTGCATCAACTTCCCTCTCCACCAGCAGTTTTGATGGGTTGAGATGCCTTCGTCGCGACCATCGGGCAATCTCCGGATACGGCGTCACCATGACACCATCGGGGGAATTGCCACCCGTTTGGTGGAGTTCGTCCGCGCTGTTGGTGAATGCTGAACGTGCGACGTCAGGCAACGGCGCCACGGAGCGGCCACTCCGGATCGCGCCACATTTCGCACCCCCAGCTCAGGGAGACCACCGTGTCCCGTATCCGCGCAGCCGCCGCCGTCACCGCCCTCGGGGCGTTCCTCCTCGTCGGCTTCGGCGCCGCCAGCGCCCACGCCGACAACGGCGCCGGCGCCCTCGACCACTCCAACAGCAGCGTCGTGAGCAACACCGGCTCCGCCAACGTCATCGGCAACGTCCACGGCAACGTGGTCGTCACCCAGCAGACGGCCACCGGCTCGGGCGCGAGCAACCAGAACAACGGCCTCGCCGCGACCGGCAACGGCGGCAACATCGGCGCCCTGCAGGGCAACGGCAACCTCGACGCCCGGGCCTTCTTCCCGGTCGGCTAGAGCCGCCCCGCCCCGGGCGCAGCCACACCCCACGGGCCGGGGGGCCCGCCCCCCCCCACCGGGGGGGGACCCCGCCCCCCCCCCCTTCCCGCCACCCCCAGACAACCCCCCCCCGATTCCACAAGCCACCCCCCCCACCCCCACCGACGCCTCTCTGGCGGTTCCTCCCCC
>NZ_JBHVWW010000008.1:44845-151674 GCF_042882025.1 Kitasatospora sp. NPDC058243 | reverse complement strand
TTTTTTTTTCTTGTTGTCTTAGGCCCCCCTCGCTGTGGGAACGCCCACCCCCCGGTGGTGTGTTCCCCTCCGTTGAGGGGGGGGGGGCCCCCCCGGCCGCCGTCCGTTCCGGGCAGTCCGAGGACGGCCCGGCCGAGGTGCAGCAGGCAGTCCCCGAGGTCCGGGCGGGCGCTGTGCGGGCGGTTCCGCACCCCGTCGTTGACCAGCGCGAACAGGGCGTGCACCCGGATCCGGGCCTCGACCGCGTCGTACTCGGGCCGGACCCGCCGCAGCAGGCCGACCCAGGTGCGCAGGAAGTCGCGCCGGAAGTCCACCGCGACCCGGCGGTCCGGCGGGGCCAGCCGCTCCGTCTCGCTCAGCATCGCGCCCAGGTAGTCGCCGTTGCGCAGCGCGAAGCCGACGTACGCGCCCAGGCCGGCCGCCAGCGCCGCCTCCGGCCCGGCGGCGGCCGCGAACGCGCCGTCCACCTCCTGCCAGAGCCGTTCGCGGCTGCGCACCAGCGAGGCGGCGAGCAACTGGGCCTTGCTGTCGAAGTGCCGGTAGACGCTGGGGCCGGAGATGCCGACGGCGGCGCCGAGTTGGTCGGTGCTGACGTTGTCGAAGCCGCGCTGGTGGAAGAGCCGGACGGCCGCCGCGAGCAGCTCCTCGCGGCGTGCCTGCGGCCTGGGCTCCGGCGGCCCGGGGGCGACAGGATCGGCGGCAGGGTCGGTGGCGGGACCTGGGGAGACAGCGGGATCCGGGTGGACAGCGGGATCCGGGTGGGCGGCGGCGCCGCGCAGGGAGGCCGCGAGGACGGCGGCGACGAGTTCGCGCAGCACCGCCTCGGCGCGGCGCGGCTGCGGCGCGGCCGACTGGTAGGAGAGCCCGGTACAGGCGGAGAGCGCCGACCAGCAGAGCAACTCGGCGTCCGGCGACGCAAGTTCCGGCCGGTCGGCGCGCAGCACGGCGGTCATCAGCGCGACGTCGGCACGCAGTTCGCGGCGCAGCGCCGCCCGCCGGGCCGGCGGCAGCAGCCTGGCGTCGCGCTGCACCAGGGTGCCGAGCGGGCGGTGTCCGACCGCGACGGCGGCCAGCGCGGCGCCGAGGTCGCCGGTGGTGCGGGCCCCGCGCAGCCCGCAGGCCAGCGCGTCCAGCCCCAGCCGGACGGCACGGTCGAGCAGTTCGGGCTTGCCGCGGAAGTGCCGGTAGAGGGCGGGCGCGGTGATGCCGACCCCGGCGGCGACCTCGGTCATGGAGACCTGGTGGTAGCCGCTGCGGTGGAACCGGTCGGCCGCCACGGCGAGGATCTGGGCGCGCCGCCCGGGCGGTCGTCGGACCACCATGGCGAGCCTCCCTCCCGCGCTCCGGACTGCCGACCGAAGGCTAGCAGGGATTCACTTGAGGGCGCCGACCGCCGGTGGCCACCGACCTTTTCCGGGGCCGTCGACCCTGGACAGCCGAAGCTACCCGGGATTAACTTGTGAGGCCATCACCTGGCACGTTCAGCCCCCGCCGGCGCCCGCAGCCGGTCACCACCGAAGGGAGCGCCGCCGTGCGCCGCACCGTGTTCAACGAGGACCACGAGGCCTTCCGGGAGACCATCCGGGACTTCATCGCCAACGAGGTCGTCCCGGTCTACGAGAGCTGGGAGGCCGACGGCCACCCGCCGCGCGACTTCTACCGACAGCTCGGCGCGCTCGGCGTCTACGGCATCGAAGTGCCGGAGGAGTACGGCGGCGCGGGCGAGAGCGGCTTCAAGTACCAGACGGTGATCACCGAGGAGACCGCCCGGGCGGGCGTGAGCTTCGGCTCCTCGGGCGTGCACACCGCGCTGGTCCTGCCCTACCTGCTGGAGTACGCCACCGAGGAGCAGAAGCGGCGCTGGCTGCCCGGCTTCGTCTCCGGCGACATCATGACCGCCATCGCGATGACCGAGCCGGGCGCCGGCTCCGACCTCGCGGGCATCGCCACCACCGCGCGGCTCTCCGAGGACGGCACCCACTACGTCCTGAACGGCGCCAAGACCTTCATCACCGGCGGCGTGCTGGCCGACCTCGTCCTGGTGGTCTGCCGCACCGCCCCGTACGACCCGGACAACCGCCGGGCCGGCCTGTCCATCCTCTGCGTGGACACCACGTCCCCCGGCTACACGGTCGGCCGCAAGCTGCAGAAGATCGGCCTGCGCACCTCGGACACCGCCGAACTGGCCTTCAGCGACGTCAAGGTGCCGGTGGAGAACCTGCTCGGCGAGGAGGGCCGGGCCTTCTCCTACCTGACCCACAACCTGGTGCAGGAGCGGCTGGCGATCGCCGTCAGCGCGTACGCGTCGGCGGCCGCGGCGGTGCGGTTCGCGCTCCAGTACGTCAAGGACCGCAAGGTGTTCGGCAAGGCGGTGGCCGAGTTCCAGAACACCAAGTTCACCCTGGCCGACTGCGAGGCCCAGGTGGTGGCGCAGCAGTCGATGGTGGACCGCGCGCTGGAGCTGTACCAGCAGGGGGAGCTGACCGTCGCCGACGCGGCCGCCACGAAGCTGTTCTGCACCGAGTCGGCCTCCACCGTCATCGACAAGTGCCTTCAGCTGCACGGCGGTTACGGCTACATCCTGGAGTACCCGATCGCCCGGCTCTACACCGACAACCGGGTGTTCCGGATCTACGGCGGCACCAGCGAGGTCATGCGCAGCATCATCGCCAAGTCGCTCGGCCTGTAGGCGGGGCAGGCGGGTCCACAGCCGCGGCGGGCCGCACCCCCATGGCGGCCCGCCGCACCCGGACGGGCGCACTCGGCCGGGGCCGGCGGGTGCGGCTCAGGCGGACGGGTGCGATCAGTTGGGCGAACCGTGCTCCGCGCGCCAGGCCTCCCAGCCCGCACTGGACGCCACCTTCGCCTCGCGCAGCGCCCGCTGGGCGAACGCGGCCGGCGCGGTCTCCAGGCTGCGCACCCAGCTGCGGCCCGCCGTGGCCAGCGCCGCGCACACCATCGCCGCCCCGGCCACGCCGAGCACGGCACCGATACCGGTGAGCAGCGCGCCGCCGGCCAGCAGCGAGCGGTTGACCTGGAACCCGCCGGAGATTGTCTCGTTGATCGCCATGCCTCCACGATGCGGGCACTCGCCGGGGGCTGCACGTCGAACGGCTCCGGGTGCGCGAGCCGAGCGCGTCCGCGAACCTGGGCACACGGCGCCGGTCCGGGCGCCCGGGGTCGGCCCGGCACGCCGGGTCAGGAGGACGCGCGATGCCCGATCTCGAACAGCTCGCCGTGGAACACCTCGCCCGGGCGGCCGAGAGCCCACACGGGCGCAGCGCCCACCTGGTGCTCCACGACGGCGTCCTACGGCAGACCGTGATCGCGCTGACCGCGGGCACCTCGCTGGACGAGCACACCCCGCCGACCGCCGGCAGCGTCCAGGTGCTGCGCGGCCGGGTCTCGCTGACCATCGCCGGCCGGCACCAGGAGCTGCCGGTCGGACGGCTGGAGCCGGTGCCGCAGGAGCGGCACGGGCTGCTGGCCCACGTCGACTCGGTGGTGCTGCTGACGGTGGTCACCGCCTAGCGGGGCGGCGCCGTCGACAGCGGGCGGAGCGGTTGACGGCTGGCAGCCGTCAGCGGGCGGCAGCGGGCGGTGACGGCACCGCGGGGCTGAGCACGCTTGCGCTGACCAGCCGCAGCCCGCGCAGGAAGTCCCGCCCGCTCGGCGCCAGTTCGGGGGCGGCCAGCCACTGGGCGGCGTACCCGGCCAGCAGGGTCTGGTAGAAGGAGCCGCGGACGATCTCCTCCTCGGTGTCCGGCACTTCGGGCAGCCCCTGGAACAGCGCGGCGAGACCGAGCCGGCCCTCCTTCTGCGCCTCCGCGAACGCGTGCGCCAGCTCGGGCGCGTGCGCGGCCTGGGCGAGCGCCTCGAACTGGGCCGCCCAGAGCCCGCGGTGCTCGGTGAAGACGGTCCTGAGGCCGTCCCAGACCGCGGCGAAGCGCTCCTCCGGGTCGTCCGACACCCGGTTGGCGGCGTCCACCACCGCGCCCAGGGCCGCCCCCATCTCCCCGATCGCCTCGATCATCGCCGCGTTGAGCAGCGCGTCCTTCGAACCGAAGTGGTAGCCGATCGCGGCCAGGCTGACGCCCGAGGCGGTCGCGACGTCACGGGCGGTGGTGCGCCCGTACCCCTTCTCGTACAGGCAGCGCTTGGCGCCGGCCATCAGGTCTTCGCGGTTTCCCATGACCCGATCCTACGGAAGGACTGCACAAATGTCTTGCACGAATGTCTCGCACGGTCGTCTCATGCATTCGTCTCACACGAGCGATTTACACGGATGTACTAGACAGGCGTCTGACACGCCCGTACCGTCTTCCCCATGACCGCAACCACCGGCCGCGCAGGCCGTCGCGAATGGATCGGCCTGGCCGTCCTCCTGCTCCCGACCCTCGTCCTGGCCATGGACATGGGCGTGCTCTTCTTCGCCGTCCCCTTCATCTCCACCACGCTGGCACCCAGCGGCACCCAGCAGCTGTGGATCATGGACATGTACTCGTTCCTGCTCGCCGGGCTGCTCATCACCATGGGCTCGCTCGGCGACCGGATCGGCCGCCGCCGACTGCTGATGATCGGCGCCGCCGGCTTCATCGGTGCCTCGCTGCTCGCCGCCCGGGCCGACACCGCCGACCAGCTGATCGCCGCCCGCGCCCTGCTCGGCGTCGCCGGGGCCACCGTGATGCCCTCGACGCTCGCGCTGATCCGCAACATGTTCCACGACCCCAAGCAGCGGCAGATCGCCCTCGGCGCCTGGGGCGGCGTCCTCACCGCCGGCGCCACCCTCGGCCCGGTCGTCGGCGGCCTGCTGCTCGACCACTTCTGGTGGGGCTCCACGTTCCTGGTCGCCGTCCCGGTGATGGCCCTGGTGCTGCTCACCGCGCCCGCCCTGCTCCCCGAGTACCGCTCCACCGCCCGCACCGGCCGCTTCGACCTGCCCGGCGCCGCGCTCTCGATGGCCGCGATCCTGCCGCTGGTCTACGGCGTCAAGACCCTCGCCGTGGACGGCTGGAGCCCGCTGCCCGCCCTCGCCGTCCCCGTCGGCCTGCTCCTGGCCGCCGCGTTCGTCCGGCGCCAGCGCACCGCCGCCGACCCGCTGATCGACCTCGGCCTGTTCCGGATCCGCACCTTCAGCGGCGCGATCAGCGTCAACACCATCGCGATGTTCGCGATGATGGGCTTCTCCCTCTTCACCTCGCAGTACCTGCAACTGGTCAAGGGCATGAGCCCGCTCACCGCCTCGCTCTGGTCGCTGGTGCCCAGCGTCGGCGTCGGCGCGGCCGTCGGCACCAGCTCGGCGCTGGCCGGCAAGGTCCGCCCGGCGGCCCTGATGGGCGGCGGGTTCCTGGTCGGCGCGGCGGGCTTCGCGCTGATGACCCAGGTCGGCGCACACTCCCCGCTGGCGCTCATCCTCGTCGCGGCGGGCGTCCTCGCCGCCGGCACCGTCGGCACCATGACCATGACCGCCGAAATGGTCGTCTCCGCCGCCCCCGTCGAGCAGGCCGGCGCCGCTTCCGCCACCTCCGAGACCGCCGTCGAACTCGGCAGCTCACTCGGCATCGCCCTGCTCGGCGCGGCCGGCGCCGCCGTCTACCGCCACCAGCTGGACGGCGCCCTCCCCGCGGGCGTCGACGGCGAGGCCGCCCGGACCGCCCAGGACACCCTCGGCGGCGCGGTCACCGTCGCCGGCCACCTGCCCGGCCGGATCGGCACGGACCTGCTGGAGACCGCCCGGGCCGCCTTCACCGACGGCCTGCACGTCGCCGCGGTGGTCGGCCTGGTCTTCGCCCTCGGCGCCGCCCTGCTGGCCTACCGCCTGATGCGCCACCTCCCCGCCGCCGCCCCGGCCCCGGAGGCCGTCACCGTCTGACCCACCAGGACCGATCCACGCGAGTCATCGAGAGCCCCCGCCCCCTCGGGCGGGGGCTCTCCGCCGCTCCCACCCCACCTCTACCGGTACCGGTACCGGTAGACCTCACGACGGTCCACCTGGGGGTGGAGGGCGGGGCGTCCACCCCCAGGGGCGTGCGTCGGCGGCCCCCGGGGAGGACCGTGAAGGGGTACTGGCCCGTCCCTCCTATCCGCCGGGAGCCGCCGCATGTCCCTGACGACCCTGTTCTCCCTCCTCGGCATGCTCTGCTGGGTCGGCTACGAGCTGATGCTGCGCCGCCGCGAGGACTCCGCCGCCGGCACCTGGCGCGCGGACGACCGCGACCGCGGCTCGACCCGGCTGCTGCTCGCCTGCTACGTAGCCGCGGTGCTGGTCGTGGTGCTGTTCGGCCGCGCCGGGATCGGCGAACTGCCGCCCTGGGCCCGCTGGTTCGGGATCGCACTGATCGCCGCCGGGCTGGCGCTGCGGGCCTGGGGCATGCGCACCCTGGGCCGCTACTACACCCGCACCCTGCGCACCGTGGACACCCAGCGCGTCGTCCGCAGCGGCCCGTACCGGCAGATCCGCCACCCCGGCTACGCCGGCAGCCTGCTGGTCTGGACGGGCTACGCGCTCGGCCTGGGCAGCTGGCCGGCGGCCCTGCTGGTGCCGGCGCTGCTGCTCGGCGCGTACGGCTGGCGGATCGCCGCCGAGGAGCGGCTGCTGCTGGCCGCCTTCGGGCCGGAGTACGCGCAATACCGGCGGATGTCGAAGCGACTCGTGCCCTTCGTGTACTGAGCCGCCGCCGATCGGGCGGTTGTCGGCTGCGACCCCTGGCGACGGGAGCGAAGGGGCCCGAGGGGCGGGTGTTGCGCGGCGCGGTGCCGTGCGGGCTGGTCACGGGTGTGCGAGCCGGACCGGGCCGGTTCCGGCCGCTGCCGCGGGCGCTCGCGTTCCGCTCGAACGGCACCTGCTTTTTGGCCAGCGTTTCCCGGCCGGTGTATCCGTTCGCCGTCGTCGCCAGGCATACTGGCCAGCACGGGCGCTCGCCCACCCTTGACTCTAGACAAGAAGGGACCGGTGGCCAGGGATGCTGCGGAACGGTCTTGAGCCCTGGCACCTCCTGGTGGTGCTGGCGATCGTCATCCTGCTGTTCGGGTCGAAGAAGCTGCCGGAGATGGCCCGCGGCCTCGGCAAGTCGATGCGCATCCTGAAGGCGGAGACGAAGGCGCTGCGCGAGGACGAAGCCCCGGCGGACGCGGCGCAGAGCGCCGGCACCGCGCAGAGCACCGCCGCGCCGCAGCCGGCCGCCACGACCCCGCCGGCCGTCACGCCGACCAACGTGACCAAGGCCACCGAGACGAAGCGGCCCGAGACGGCCGTCTGAGTCCCGCTCTTTTCCGGAAGCCCCCGGTACCGTCCGATGACGGTGCCGGGGGTTTCTGCTGCATCCGGGCTGCTCACGGCCCTCCCGACTGGCCGTCCGATCTGATCCGTTATCTCCTGGTATGCACCTACCGGAGGAACGGAGTCGCGGCATGCCCACCGACGAACCGGGCGACGAGCCGCCCGTCAGACCGCCCGTCGGACCCCCGGGCGGACCGCCTGCCGGACCGCCGGGCGGACCCCCCGGTGAATCCCCCGGTGAACCGCCTGCCGGGTCGCCCGACGAGCTGGCCGACCTGCGGGCCCGCCTGAACGCCGCCGAGGCCCACCAGGCGCGGCTCACCCGGCAGTTGGAGACCCGCCCGGACCGCCACCGGGTGCGCTCCCTCTTCGCCGTCCTGCTGATCCTGCTGGCCTGCGTGCTGACCCCGCTGAGCGCCGTCGCGGTGTGGGCGAGGTCGGAGATCGGCGACACCGACCGGTACGTCGCGACCATGGCGCCGCTGGCCAGGGACCCGGCGGTCAGGGCGGCCGTCACCAACCGGGTCACCGACGAGATCGTGACGCGGATCCCGGTCGACTCGCTGCTCGACACCATCGCCCCCGACGACCGGCCCAAGCTCGGCGCGCTGCTGAACGGCATCGGCCAGGCCCTCACCGACGGGCTCACCGGCTTCGTCCGCAACCAGGTCCAGCGGGTGGTGGACAGCGACGCCTTCGCCACCCTCTGGACGGACGTCAACCGGCAGGCGCACACCGCGATCGACCGGATGCTGACCGGGCAGGGCGGCGGCGCCGTCGAGGTCAGGAACGACACCGTGGTGCTCGACCTCGCCCCGGTGATCGCCCGGGTGAAGACCGCGCTGGTCGACAACGGGCTCACGCCGGCCGCGAGGATCCCGGAGATCCACACCTCGTTCACGCTGGTGCAGTCCTCCGCCATCCCCAAGGTCCGCACCGGCCTGCGGCTGCTGGACCTGGCCGGCTTCTGGATGCCGGTGATCACGCTGGCCTGCGCGGTCGGCGGGGTGCTGCTCGCGGTCCGGCGGCGCCGGGCGGCGGTCACGGTGGCGCTGGGGATGGCCGGCGGGGCGCTGCTGCTGGGCATCGGGCTGAGCGTGTTCCGGGCCGTCTACCTGGACGGGCTCCCCGCCGGGGTGGACCAGTCGGCCGCCCAGGCGGTGTACGACGCGCTGGTGCGCTACCTGCGCTCCGCCGTCCGGGTGGTGATCGCGCTCGGCCTGATCGTCGCGCTCGGCGCCTGGATCAGCGGCGGCGGGCGCTGGGCCCGCACCGCGCGCGGCAGCTGGCACGCGGGGCTCGGCGCGGCCCGGAGCACCGCCGAGCGGGCCGGGCTGCGGCTCGGGCCGGTCGGGCGGTTCGTCCACCGCTGGAAGGCCTGGCTGGGCTGGGCGGCGGTCGCGGGCGCGGCGCTGGCGTTCGTGCTGTGGAGCTATCCGACGGTGCTGGTGACGCTCTGTCTGGCGCTCGCGCTGGTCGCCGTCCTGGCGGTGCTGGAGCTGCTGGACGAGCCCGGCCGACCGGACGGAGGAGCCCCGGCCTCCGCCTGAGGGGCGGTCGGCGGGGGCCGGTACCGCGGCCGCCGCCGACCCGCCCCCGGACGGTCCGGCCCGAACGGCCCAGCCCGGGACGCGCCCGACCCGGCGCAGCCGCAGGCTGGACGCGATGTCCGGAAGCCAGCCACCACCACCGCAAGGCCGGGTCGACCCGAGGTCCGCGCTCTGGCTGCTGGGCGCCTGCACCGCGCTGATCCTCGCGTACTGGATTCTCCCCCTGCGCCGGCTCGGCTACCACCACCCCGTCCTCAGCTGGCTGGTGTTCACCGCCGCGCTGGTCGGCCTGAGCGGCCTGCTGCTGGCGAAGACCACCGCCGTGCTGCGGGGCGACGCGAAGCGCCCGGTGGCCTGGCTGTCCTTCCTGATCTTCCTCGCGATGACCATCTTCGCCGCGACCTACTACGTCATGGCCGCCCGTCCGGGCGATTTCGATGGGCTGGTCACCCGGCTCGACGCCCTGTACTTCACCGTCGTCACCCTGGCCACCGTCGGCTACGGCGACATCACCCCGGCCGCACAGGCGCCCCGCCTCGTGGTGATCCTGCAGATCGGGTACACCTTCGTCTTCCTCGCCACGGCGGCGGGGACGCTGTCGCGGGCGATCCGGGCGAACGTCGAGACCCGGAGCCACCGCAAGCCGTGACGTTGTCCACAGGCTGTGGACGGCCACGTCCGATCGGTCAGGATCCGAGAAGCACGCCCGCGCGGCCACACCTAGCATCGGCGCCATGGACATCACCATTCACACCAGCGTCCTCCCGCACGACGACCCGGACGCGTCCCTGGTCTTCTACCGCGACGTCCTCGGCTTCGAGGTCCGCGGCGACGTCGGGCAGGGCAAGATGCGCTGGATCACCGTCGGCCCCGCCGGGCGGCCCGACACCTCCATCCTCCTGGCGCCGCCGGCCGTCGACCCCGGGGTCACCGAGGACGAGCGCCGCACCATCGCCGAGATGATGGCCAAGGGCACCTACGGCTGGATCCTGCTGGCCACCCGGGACCTCGACGGCACCTTCCGGGCGGTGCAGGCCGGCGGCGCCGAGGTCGTCCAGGAGCCGACCGAGCAGCCGTACGGCATGCGCGACTGCGCCTTCCGCGACCCCGCCGGCAACCTGATCCGCATCCAGGAACTGCGCTGAGCCGTCCGGCCGCGCGCCGGCCGTACGGGCCGTGCAGTCCCTGACGGCCGCGACGGCCGGAGTCGGGCCCGGTGAGAGGAGTCCTCCCGTGTGTCACCCCTCGTGGGCCCGCGCCCGCGCGGCGGCGCAGCGACTGAAAGACCTCGCGCGGCTGCGCCGCGTCCGGGACCGGATCGACCGCGAGTACGCGCGGCCACTCGACGTCCTGGCGCTCGCGCGCGACGCCGGCCTGGCGGCCGGGCAGCTCAGCCGCGAGTTCCGGCTGGCCTACGGCGACTCGCCGTACGACTACCTGACGGCGCGTCGCGTCGAGCGCGCGGCCGCGTTCCTGCGCTGCGGCGGCCTCGGCGTCACCGCGGTCCGCCGCGCGGTCGGCTGCACCTCGCCGGACGCCTTCCGCACCCGCTTCACCGAACTGGTCGGCATGCCGCCCGACGACTACCGGCGCCGCGCACGACGGGCCCCCGGACCGGTCAGGATTCGAGAAGCCCCGGCCACCGGGCCCCACCTAGCGTGGAGGACATGACTTCCATCGACTCCCTCATCCTCGACGTGGCCGACCCCACGGCCGCCCGCAGCTTCTACACCACCGCCTTCGGCCTGGACACGCAGCTGCGCCTGCGGGCCTCGCAGGAGCCGACCACCGGCTTCCGCGGGTTCACGCTGTCGCTCACGGTGTCCCAGCCCGCCACCGTCGACGGCTTCGTCGACGCCGCCCTCGACGCCGGCGCCACCGCCCTCAAGCCCGCCGCGAAGTCGCTCTGGGGCTACGGCGGCGTCGTCCAGGCCCCGGACGGGACGATCTGGAAGATCGCGACCTCCGCGAAGAAGGACACCGGCCCGGCCACCCGGCGGATCGACCGGCTCGTGCTCCTGCTGGGAGTCGCGGACGTCTCCGCGAGCAAGCGGTTCTACGTCGACCGCGGCCTCGCCGTGGCGAAGAGCTTCGGCCCGGTGTACGTCGAGTTCGCCACCGGGTCCAGCCCGGTCAAGCTCGCGCTGTACAAGCGCCGGGCCCTCGCCAAGGACGCCGGAGTCTCCCCCGACGGCAGCGGATCGCACCGGCTCGTGATCGGCGGCACCGCCGGAACCTTCACCGACCCGGACGGGTTCGCCTGGGCCGCCGAACAGCCCGCGGCCGCGCGCTGAAGCGCCCCGCCGGACAGAACTTGGGCCCTGCGGTCACCAGTCCTGGTTGTCGGCGGCCGTGGCGTGCAGGGTGATCAGCAGGGCGCCGAGGCGGGCGTTCCAGTTGGCGCTGGTGGGGCCGTCGATGGCGTGCTTCTTGGCCAGGTCGCGGATCACCTTCTGGGCGTCCTTGAGCTCCTGGGCCGCGTCGTCCGGATTGCCCTCGTTGAGGCGGGCGGAGGCGTCGTCGAGGATCCGCAGCAGCTCCGCCTGGCGGTCGTGCTCCTTGCCCCCGACCGGGGTCTGGACGACGGCCTGGCGGAAGGCGTTGAGCTGGAGGGCCGCCCCCTGGTTGCGGGGGACGCCCGGGTTGGGGGCCGTGGGGAGACCGGCCGGGGTGGTGGGGGCCGCGGTGGTGGGCGTCGGGGTCGCCGCGGGGGTGGACGCGCGGGCCGGGGTGCTGGGCGCGGCAGCCGGGGTGCTGGGGGCGGTGGCCGCCGGCGGCTTGGCGGGAGCGGGAGCGGCGGCGTTGCCGGCGGGCTCGTCCAGGGCGGCGACGGCCAGGGCGGTGACGCCGGCGAGTCCGGCCACGCCCAGTGCGCCGAGGACGAGGGGCCTGCGGCGGCGGTTGCGGTTGCGGCCGGCGGCCCCGGGCGGGGCCTGCCGGACGGGCGCCATCAGCGAAGTGGCCGGCGGGGCCTGCGGGACGGGCGCCATCAGCGAGGTGACGGCCGGGGCCTGCGGCGGGAGCAGGGTGGTGTGCTGCTGGTTGGGGTTCACCGGCCGTACGGGCGGCAGCAGTTGGGTGGCGGCGGCGGTGGCGAGGAGTTCCGCCGTCGGGTCGCCGACCGCCAACCCGGGGATGGTGGAGAGGAGTTCGGCCCGCGCCGCGACGGCGTCCGCCGGCCGGTCGGCGGGGTTCTTGGCGAGCAGGCGCAGCACGGCCGCGTCCAGCGCGGGCGGCAGGCCGGGGCGGCGGTAGGACGGCGGCAGGGGCTGCTCGCTGACGTGCTTGAAGGCGATCGCCACCGGCGTCTCGGCGGTGAACGGCGTCTCGCCGGTGAGCATTTCGGTGAGCACGCAGCCGACCGCGTAGAGGTCGGTGCGGCCGTCCAGGGGCGAGGCGGTGGCCTGCTCGGGCGACAGGTAGGCGGCCGTACCGAGCACGCTCGCCGTCTGGGTCAGGTTGCTGGACGAACCGGCCCGGGCGATGCCGAAGTCGACGACCTTCACCCCGCCGTCGTCGGTGATCATGATGTTGCCGGGTTTGATGTCCCGGTGGACCAGCCCGGCCGCGTGCGCGACCGCCAGCGCCTCGCAGACCGCCGCCGCGATGCCGACGGCGCGTTCCACCGGCAGACCCGGCTGCTGCGCCAGCACGGCGGCGAGCGAACGGCCGTGGACGAGCTCCATGACGATGAACGGCGTGCCCTGGTCGACGCCCGAGTCGAAGACCATGACGATCCTCGGGTGCACCAGCATGGCCGCGTGCTGCGCCTCGCGGCTGAACCGCTCGGCGAAGCGGGGGTCGTCGGCGAGTCCCCCGTTGAGGACCTTGACGGCCACCTGACGGCCCAGCACGTGGTCCAGCCCGCGCCAGACGGTGGCCATGCCGCCGACGCCGAGTATCTCGACGAGTTCGTAACGCCCGTTCAGCGCCCGTCCGATCACCTGGGACTCCCCTCACGTGCCGTGCCCGGTGTTCCGGGCCGCCTCGTGCACCTGTGCACGATAGCCGCACCGCCGGACCGCACCGCCGGGGGCGGGGAGGCGGTCGGGGGACCGGGCAGCGGTCCCCCGACCGCCGGCGCGGGGGTGCGGCCCGCCCTGACTGCGGGAGGGCGGGCCGCACGTTCCAGGCCGACCGGGCCGGCGGCGCGTCCGGGGTGGGCGCCTGCCGATCCGGCCGGGGCCGGCCGGGCGGCCGGGCGGCACGGGGAGCCGACCGGCCACCCGGGGTCTTCGGGTGGTACTGACGAGCGGTACTGCGGGTGGTGCGGGTGGTGCGGTCCTGCGGGTGGTGCGGTCCGGGTGGGCGGCGAGCCCGGGGGGAGTCGCTCGCCGCCCACCCGGAGTTCCTGGGTTATCTCCGGCCCGACTGGCTGTCGTCGGGCCGGTCGGGCCGGTCGGTCCTGCTCGGGCGGACGTCGGGCAGGGGCGGCGCGCTCGGCGGCGCCGGGACGGTCACGCCGGGCCGGCCGGGCTTGGCCCCGTTGCCGCCGTTGCCCTTGTCCTGGCCCTTCTCTTGGCCCTTGTCCTGACCGTTGTCCTGGCCGTTGCCCTTGTTCTTGTCCTGCCCGTTGCCCCGGCCGTCCTCGGTGTTCCCCTTGCCCACGCCAGGGCCGGGGGTGGGCCGGCCGGGTTCGTGGGGCTGTGCGGTGGCGCCCGGGTGGTCGTCGTCCTCTTCGCCGAGCGCCTCCGCGCAGTAGTCCGCCACCTTCTCCGCCCCGCCGGCCGCCGCGACCAGCGGGCCGAACCGCGGCTCGGTGGCCGGTGACCGCTCGCCCCGGCCCGACCAGTCGGCGAAGCCGTGGCAGAGGGCGACCAGTCCGGGCGCGAGCGGCCGGGCACCGTGCCCCTCGGCGTCGCCGTCGCCGTCGGTATCGGTGGAGGGGGTGCCGGGCTTCGCGGCGGTGGACGGTCCGACCAGCTGCGGACCGCCCGAGGCGGAGCCGCCGCCGGACGGGCGGACGGACGAGGTGCCGGGCGCGGCACTGCCGGGCGAGGAGGCGGACGAACCGGCCGACGCATCGGCGGACGCGGTGCCGGGCGCACTGCCGGAGGGCCCGCCCGCGGCGGCGAGCGCGTGCTCGGGTGCGCCGGACCCGCCGCCCAGCGGGGACGGCAGGTTGCCGGTGCCGGCGGCGACCGCGACCCCGCACAGCGCGGTGGCGCCGAGCACGGCGGCAGTGGCCTTCGTGCTGAAGGCCCTGGCCAGCGCGGCGGTTGCCATCGATCGTCTCCGGACGGGTGTGGTCACTACGGGGTCGGGCGTGAGACGCGCCTCCCGGAACGCGGTCAGGGCGGCCTGCTCCCCGGCCAGTTCGTCGGCCGTCGCCGGGGCGGCGGCCGCGGCGAGGATCCGGGCGAGCGGCCCGGGACCGCCGTCCGGTCCGGTGAGCGAGGCGTCCTGCCCGGCCGGCGGGCCGCCCACGGCACCGCCGAGCAGATGCTCGGCAGCGTCACGGTCGATCCGACGGGATCGGTTGGTGCTCATCTCATGTCCTTCAGCGTCGCGGCCCGGCGTTCTGTCACACCTTGCGGAGAACTTTTTCCCGCAGGCTTTCCCGCGGATTTCCCCGTGGGCTTCCCGGCGGCCTTCCCCGCGGTTTCCTCGGCGGGTTCCTCGACGGGCCCCTCGGTACGGCGCCGGCCGGGCCGGCCGGGCCGCCGCACGGCCGGTTCGGCCTCGCGCGCGGCGGGGATCCCGACCCCGGCCGCGAAGGACTGCTCCAGCAGCGTGGCCAGTTTCCGCAGCCCCCGGTGGGCGGCCATCCGGACGCTGCCGGCCCGCTTGCCGAGCACCCGGGCGGCGCTCTCGGCGTCCAACTCCATGACCACCCGCAGCAGGACGGCCTCGGCCTGGTCGCGCGGCAGCCGGGAGATCAGCGCCAGCGCGTCGGCGGTGCCGACGGTGGCCAGCGCGGCGCCCGCGGTGTCGTCCCCGGCGGCCAGCCCGGCCAGGTACTCGAAGGGCAGGTCGGCGACCGGGCGGCGGCGCCGGGCGCGCAGGTGGTCGAGCGCGCGGTGACGCGCGACGGTGGCGGCCCAGCCGCGGAAGCCGTCCACGTCACCGGAGAAGCCGCCCAGGTCGCGGGCGATCTGCAGCCAGGTCTCGGAGGCGATGTCCTCGGCGTCCTGGGCGTCCTCGGGGCGGCCGCCGACCAGGACCCGCAGGTAGCGCAGCAGGCCCGGCTGGACGGTCCGGAACAGCAGCCGGAACGCCTCCTCGTCCCCGGCCTGGGCGGCCCGGACGGCCTCGGTCAGATCGGCGGGAGCGGGGGCCCGGCCCGCTGGCGGGCCGACGGAAGGGACTGGTCCGGACCGGCCGACGGGGCTGCCGGTGCCCGCTCCGGGGCGCTCTGCACTCTGCACCCGCCACATCATGGGCCATCCGGGCGAACGCGACCCCGCGAGCCGGGAGAAGTCGCAGGTCGGAGCGGCTGTCACGGCCCGCACCATGACAGCTGTCACGCGGATCCGGCAACGGACGACACTGCTCTGACGGAGGGTCGGACGGAAACACTGGAGGCACGACGCGGGCAGCGGCCCGCGGCCACCAGCAGGGAAGGAACCCGCCGTGAACCGGACCGTCACCATCACCGCCGCGACCACCGCCGAGGCCGGCGCGACCCCGAACCCGTCGGCCTCCGGGCTCCGCCCGCTCGCCATCGACGTGGTCGCCCCGCTGGCCGGCTACTACCTGCTGCACTCGGTCTGCGACCTGAGCGTGTTCGCCGCGCTGGCGTGGAGCAGCGCCATCCCGGCCGCCCGGACCGTGCTCGGCCTGCTGCGCGAGCACAGGCTCAACCTGTGGGCCGCGCTGATGCTGACCGTGAACCTGGCGGGCCTGGCGCTCACGTTCGTCACCGGCGACGCCCGGCTGATGATCGCCAAGGACGGCGGGCTGAGCGGCACCGTGGCGCTGGCCGTCCTGATCTCGGCGCTGGTCGGCCGGTCGGTGATGACCCCGGTGCTGATGCCCTTCCTCACCAAGGGCAAGCACGACCGGGCCGCCGCCTGGCAGCGGCTGGTCGAGGGCCGGGCGGCCGGCTCCCTGGCCTTCCGGCGCCACGAGCGGGTGTTCGCGGGTGTCTGGGGCACCGCGCTGCTGGCCGACTGCGTCGCCCGGGTGGTCGGCGCCTTCACCCTGCCGGTGGCGACCATGGCCTGGCTGTCCACCGTGTTCATGATCGGCGCGATCGCGGCCGGCGCGATGCTCGGTCGGATCGCGGCCGATCCGATGGAGAAGCTGGTCGCCGCCGAGACCGAAGCCCCGACCGCCGCCTGACCTCGCCTGCCATCTACCTGCCGCCCGGGGGAGCATCACCGCCCCCGGACGGTGCCCGAACCGGCCCCAACGCCGGGTGTCGGCGATCCGAACAGCACGGAACCATCCGGATCTCCCGGGAGTCCTTCATAACGAGGGGGTAACGGGACCCCCGGTCGAGGAAACGGGGCCCCATGAGCCGGACGCACGCGCTGACCACCACCGAGGACCGCACCCTCGTGTGGGACGGCTGCCTGAACGTCCGCGACCTGGGCGGACTGCCCACCGTCTCCGGCCGGCCGACCGCCCGCGGGGCGATAGTCCGGGCGGACAACCTGGACCGCCTCACCGCCGAGGGCTGGGACGCCCTCCTCGACCACGGTGTCCGCACCGTGGTCGACCTGCGCAACGCCGAGGAGTACAAGCCGCTCCTCCCGCTCCCCGAGGGCGTCGAGCTGGTCCGCGTCCCGCTGGACGAACTCGCCGGCCCCGCCTGGTGGGAGGCCTACGGCCGACTGGACGGCACCCCGCTCGCGCTCCGCCCCTACCTGGACCACTGCCCGCACGCCGCCGCCGCGCTGATCGCCGCCATCGCCGGCGCCCGCCCCGGCGGCCTGGTCGTGCACTGCGGCGCCGGCCGCGACCGCACCGGCCTGGCGGCCCTGCTGCTGCTCGCCCTGGCCGGCGTCGAACGGGCCGCGATCGTCGAGGACTACCAGCTCAGCGGCCCCAACGTCCGCCCGCTGTACGGGATGCTGGGCCTGCCGGACCAGTACCACCGGATCGACGCGGTGCTCGCCGAGGCCGGCACCACCGCCGAAGCCGCCCTGGCGGGCGCACTGGAGGGCCTCGACCCGGCGGGCTACCTGCTCGCCGCCGGGGCCACCCCTGCCGAGGTCGCCGCCGTCCGGGCCCGGCTGCTGCCCGCCGCGTAGCGGCCACCGGGCCTGGCCGGCTCCCGCAACTCGGCCAGCTGGAAGTTGAGTTCGCGAGGCGGCTCGGCCTCGGGCAGGGCCGGGATCCGCGGCCCGCCCATCGGACGCCTCCGTTCCGCAGGGTCACCGAAGACTACTCACGCGTAGCGTCAACCGATGGTTGACGACCTGGGATCGACAACCTACGGTTGACGCATGGAGAATCCCGTCGTTCCCAACACCACTCCGCTGCGCCTCGACGACCTGATCGCCGCGATCAAGAAGGTCCACCCCGACGCGCTCGACCAGTTGTCCGACGCGGTCATCGCCGCCGACCACCTCGACGACCTCGCCGACCACCTGATCGGCCACTTCGTCGACCAGGCCCGCCGCTCCGGCGCGTCCTGGACCGACATCGGCCGCAGCATGGGCGTCAGCAAGCAGGCCGCCCAGAAGCGGTTCGTCCCCAAGGACCCGGGCACCCCCACCGACCTCGACCCCAGCCAGGGCTTCGCCCGGTTCACCGACCGGGCCCGGAGCGTCGTGATGGCCTCGCAGGAGGAGGCCAGGGCGGCCGGCAACGCCGAGATCACCGCCGAACACCTCCTGCTCGGCCTGCTCGCCGAACCGGAGGGCATCGGGCTCAAGGCGCTCGCCGCCCAGGGCGTCACCCCGGAGGCCGTCCGGGAGGCGGCCGCCGCCGCCCTGCCGGCCGCCACCGAGCAGGTGCCCGCGCTGATCCCGTACGACGCGCAGGGCAAGAAGGTGCTGGAACTGACCTTCCGCGAGGCGCTGAAGCTCGGGCACAACTACGTCGGCACCGAGCACATCCTGCTCGCCCTGCTGGAGCTGGAGAACGGCTCGGGCGTGCTCGCCGGCCTCGGCGTCGAGAAGTCCGAGGCGGAGACCTTCACCTCCGAGGCCATCAAGGCCATCATCGCCGCCCGGAACGCCGAGCAGGCGTGAGACGGGCCCGGCCCCGGGAGGAACTCCCGCCCGGGGCCGGTCGGTTGGGCCGGGGTGGGACTCAGAAGCCGGAGATGGGCGTGCTGACGATCCGCACCCGGCCGTCGGCGGCCGCCTCCAGCGCCGCCCGCAACCGGACCGAGCGGGCCGGGCCGAGGAGTTCCAGCGCCTCCTCGACGGTGGCCCATTGGTGCCGGTCCAGTTCACCGGCCGGGACGGTCACGGGGGTGCCGTCCGGGACGGTGCCGAAGTCGAACATCAAGTGCTGCGCCGGGTGGTCGAGTTCGGACGAGGGGTGGGTCCAGGAGATGGCCAGTAGATCCCCGGTCGCCTTGACGATGCCGGTCTCCTCCAGCAACTCCCGCGAGGCGCACTCCACCGGGCCCTCGCCGAGGTCGATCGTGCCGCCCGGGAACTGCCAGTACTCGCGGTACCCGGCCTTCACGATCAGGATCCGGCCGGACTCGTCCCGCAGCAGGCAGCCCGCCGCCGCGTAGATCCTGGGCAGGGACGCCAACCATTCCTCACGGGACTTCAAGGGCTCAGCCGTCACTGCGATCCTCCTGGGGCACGGTGGTTCTGCACCGCCCACTCTGCCACCGACCCGCCCGGGGCCGTCGGTTCAGCGCTGGGCCGTCGGTTCAACGCTGGGCGGAGCACAGGCCCACGCTCTCCTCGGCCAGGGCGGAGCTCCGGGAGGTTGCGAGAAGTTCCGCCGGAGCCGATGAGCCCGGACCGCCGGGCCGGTCCAAGCAGCATGGACACCACGCCGAAGCCCCCGACCGCCCCCGCCCTGACCTGCGACCTGACCTGCGACCTGGGCGCGCTGACCGCGCCCGACCTGGCCGTCGTCGACGCCCTCGCCCGGCTGCGGCTCGCCGCCGCTCGGCACGGGGTGGGCGTGGTGCTGCTGAACGCGAGCGGCCCGCTGCGGGAACTGCTCGCGTTCAGCGGGCTCGCGGCCCTGCTGCCGGGGGGCGTGGACCCCCTCGACCTCCGGGGGCTACTCGGCGGCCAGCCGGGGCGGGAGGCCGAACAGCGGGAAGAGCACGTCGGTGTCCAGGAAGTTGGTGAACCCGGTGATCCGGCCCGCTGACACCTCCAGCACGATCAGCGCCCACGGCTCGTGCCCGCCCGCCGGGCTCGGCCGGTACTGGGCGAAGGCCGGAGCGCCGTTGGCCGTCACCGGGACCAGCCGGGAGCCGCGGCAGCCGTGGCCCGGGCCGAGCATCCAGGCCCGGATCTCGCCCTGCCCCCGCAGCCACATCGCGTACGGCGGCATGTTGAGCGTGACGTCCTCGTGCAGCAGCGCGGCGAGGCCGTCCATGTCGTACGCCTCGAAGGCGCGGACGTAGCGGTCGAGCAGCGCGCGGTGGTCGTCGTCCAGGGCGGGGGCCGGACGGGCGGCCGCGCCGTCCCCGGCGAGCACCGCGCGCGCCCGCTGCAGCGCGCTGTTCACCGAGGCCACCGTGACGCCGAGCAGTTCGGCCACCTCGGCGGCCTTCCAGCCGAGCACCTCGCGCAGGATCAGCACGGCCCGCTGCCGGGGCGCGAGGCGCTGCAGCACGGCGACGAAGGCCAGCTTCACCGACTCGCGCCGGGCCGCCACCTCGGCCGGGTCGCCCGTCTCGGGCAGCACCCGGCCGTCCGGCGCGGGGCCGATCCACGTCACCTCGGGCAGCCGGGTGTCGCTCGCGGTGGCCACCGTCACCGGGCCGGCCAGGTCCATCGGGCGGGCCCGGTTGTTGCGGCCGTTCAGCGCGTCCAGGCACACGTTGGTGGCGATCCGGTACAGCCAGGAGCGCAGCGCGGCGCGGCCCTCGAAGCCGCGGTGGCCCCGCCAGGCGCGGACCATCGTCTCCTGCACCGCGTCCTCGGCCTCGAAGACCGAGCCGAGCATCCGGTAGCAGTAGCCCGTCAGCTCCGTCCGGTACCGCTCCAACTGGAGCTCGACCGGCTCCTCCGTGATCAGGTCGGCCATGGTGCGCCCCCGTCGTCCCGCCCCGTGCTGGTGAACGGCACGAAGGTACTCCAGCCCACTGACAACCGCCCGGCGCGCCCCCACACCGACCGCGAACCACCCCGGACACCCTCCGAGCACGCGTCGGGGGGGGGGGGGGGGGAAGAGAGAGGAGGGACCCGACCCAAGACCGCCCACTGCGAGGGGGTGTTTTTTCTTTCTTGCGTCTTTTCGTCCCCTCCTACATGTAAAGACCCCCTCGTACTCCTCCGGAGGGCTTTGGTGGGGCTGGACACCGACCTGCCCCCCCCCCCCCCGGACCCGGATCCGCTCAGTGGGCGGAGTGCTTCTCCGCGCCGCGGTGCCGGTGGCCCTTCAGCTCGGCGTGCATCGACGGGGCGGCGTGCCCCGCCGAGGCCGCCCGGTCGCGGCCACCGTGCCGGAAGGCGTCGGGCACGGCGTACCCGGCGGTGGCGGAGGACATGGCGTCGGCGCGCAGCATCGGCACCAGCCGGGTGGGCGCGGTCGCCATGCCGCGGCGCTCCAGCAGTTCCTGGGTGCCCCGGCGGAGCTGGGCGGTGCTGCCCGGTGTTCGCTTGGTCATCGTCGGCCTCCCTTCGGCGGTCACCGGCCGGACGGATGTCGACCGGAGGGGCCGGGGGCCGCACGGGCGTTATGTCCGGATTTTATCGGGGTTGCGCCCGGATGCCACCGGGAGATGCCACCGGGAACGGGCCTCGGCTTCCCCGAGCCGGGCCGGCCCGGGCCTCAGCCCATGACCTCGTGGACGAAGCACCAGCGCCAGTCCTCGCCCCGCTCGTACGAGCGGATCACCGGATGCGAGGTGTTGTGGAAGTGCGCGGTGGCGTGCCGCTGCGGCGAGAAGTCGCAGCAGCCGATGTGGCCGCAGTCCAGGCAGATCCGCAGGTGCACCCAGTCCCGGCGCCCCTGGGCCAGGCAGTCGGCGCAGCCGTCGACCGGGGGGAGGGGCTCGATGCCCTGGGGGGCCGCGGCGAGGTCTTCGCAGGCACTCATGCCCGCAGGGTAGTGACGGCCCGGCCGGCCCCGGCCTCAAGACACGCCGCGCGCCCGGTCGGCCTTCCCGGCGCCAGGGTGGTCCTGCCGCACCCAGGACCGCGGATCCCGGGAAAGCGCATCCCAGGAAGGCCGCACCCGGGACGCACACGGCCCTGGGCGAACCTCCGCCGCCCGCGCACAGTTGTCGTCGTCAGCCCCACCACCCTCCCAGGCCCAGGAGCCACCGATGAGCTACCCCGCCCTCGCCGCCCGCACCGCCGTCGTCACCGGAGCCGCCAGCGGCATGGGCGCGGCCACCGCCCGCCTGCTCGCCGCCCACGGCGCCCGGGTCGCCCTGCTCGCCCGCCGCACCGACCGGCTCGACACCCTCGCGGCCGAGCTCACCGCCGCCGGCGGCCAGGCCCTCGCCGTCACCGCCGACATCACCGACCAGGCCTCCGTCGACGCCGCCGCCAAGGCCGTCCACGACGCCTACGGCCGGGTCGACCTGGTGGTCAACAGCGCCGGCGTGATGCTGCCCAACCCCCTCGCCGACGGCCGGACCGACGAGTGGACCCGCATGGTCGACACCAACCTCACCGGCGCTCTGCGGATCATCCGCGCCTTCGCCGACGACCTCACCGCGGCCGCCGCCGACGGCCGGGCCGCCGACCTGGTCAACGTCTCCTCCATCGCCTCGCGCGTCGTCTTCCCCAACTACGCCGTGTACGGCGCCACCAAGGCCGCGCTCACCCAGCTGTCCGCCGCCCTGCGCTCCGAACTCAGCCCCCGCGACGTCCGGGTCAGCTCCATCGAGCCCGGCCTGACCGACACCGAACTCGGCGGCCACATCGACAACCCCGCCCTGCGCGAACAGCTCGGCGGCATGTTCGCGGCCATCCCCGCACTCACCGCGGACGACCTCGCCGACCTGATCGCCTACACCGTCAGCCGCCCCCGGCACGTCAACCTGAGCCACACGGTCGTCGTGCCGACCCGGCAGGCGTAGGGCCGGTCCCCGAACTCCCCCGATCCGGGTCGGCTTCCGGGCTCCGGCTCCACCATCAGGGGAGGCATGGGAGCATGCCACCCGTGGCGATCGTGACGGGGAGAACGAACGGCGACACCGGCGGTGGCGACACCGCCGGCACGCCCGCACCGGCGGACACCGGCATACCGGCGAGCGCCGGAGCCGGCCGGGGCCCGGCCCGGGCGGTGTCCGAACCCGGCCGGATCCGGCAGCCCGTCGCCCTGATCCGGCTGCTCACCGGGCTCATCGCCATCGCGCTCACCCTGCTGCTCGCCGACTACGCCCGGGCCACCACCGGCGGCATCGCCGCCGACGTCGCCGAAGCCGCCGAACTGGTGCCCCGGCCGCTCGCCGGCCTCGCCGGCGGCCTCACCACCGCCGCCGTGCTGCTGGTTCCCGTCGTCCTCGCCGCCCGCCGCCTCCTCGGCCCCGACCGGCGACGCGCCCTCCAGCAGGTCTCCGACGGCCTGCTCGCCGCCGTCCTCGCCTACGGCGCCACCCTGCTCCTCGACCTGTGGGCCGACGGCGTCGCCCCCGCCTCCCTGCTCGCCGCCCTCACCCAGGCCCTGCCGGGCGGCGCCCTCGGCCACACCGAGCCCGTCTACGGCTACCTCGCGCCCGTCCTCGCCTTCATGACCGCCTCCGGCAACCGCGAACACCGGGCCCCCTGGGCCGTCCTCGCCCTCTCCGGCCTCGCCGGACTCGCCGGCGGGTACGCCACCCCCACCGCCCTGCTGCTCGGCCTGCTCATCGGCTGGACCGGCGCCCACGGCACCCTCTACGCCGTCGGCACCCCCGACCCGCTGCCCAGGCCCGGCGAGATCCTCCGGGCCCTGCGCGAGAGCGGCCTGCGCCCGGCCGAGGCCCACCCCGCCGGGCCCGACCGCTACCTGGTCCGGCAAGCCGACGACCGGCCCGACCTCGACGTCCAGCTCCTCGACCGGCAAGCCGTCACCGCCGCCGCCGTCCAACGCGCCTGGCGCCGCCTGCGACTGCGCACCGCCCCCCACCCCCGGGCCCTGCGCTCCCCCCGCGCCGGCCTCGAACACGAGGCGCTCGTCACCTACGCGGCCCTCGCCGCCGGCGTCCGCACCCGCCGCATCGCCGCCACCGCCGGCCTCGGCCAGGACACCGCCCTCATCGCCTACGAACACCTCCCCGGACGCGCCCTCGACCGGCTCCCCGACGAGGAGGTCACCGACGACCTGCTGGCCGACGCCTGGCGACAGCTCGCCCGCCTCCAGCGCCGGGAGATCGCCCACCGGGCGCTCGTCCCGTCCTCCCTGCTGGTGGACGCGACCGGCGCGGTGCACCTGGTCGACTTCGCCGACGGCGACATCGCGGCCAGCGAACTCGTGCTGCGCTGCGACATCGCCCAGCTGCTCACCACCCTCGCCCTGCGGGCCGGCGCCGCCCGCTCCGTCCACACCGCCGTCACCGTCCTCGGCGCCGACACCGTCGAGGCCGCCCTCCCCCTCCTCCAGCCCATCGCCCTCGCCCGCACCACCCGCCACGCCCTCAAGCGCACCGCCCGCCCGACCGCCGCCCACCCGACCGCCGCCGCGCGCTCGGGCGGCCCGGCAGGCCCCGGGCCCGACGAGGCCGCCGGCGGCGGGGGCGGGCTGCTGGAGGAGATCCGGGCGGAGGTGCTGCGGACCAGGCCGCAGGCGGAGGTGCGGCCGGTGCGGTTGGAGCGGCTGCGGCCGCGGACCCTGCTGGCGGTGGTGGGCGGGGTGGTGGCCGGGTGGCTGCTGATCCCGCAACTGTTCGCGGCCGAGGACAACCCGATCTCGGCGGTGGCCGACGCCGATCCGGCGTGGCTGGCGCTGGCGCTGCTGGCGGCGGCGCTGAGCCACGTGACGGCGGCGATGGGGTTCGTCGGGTTCGTGCCGGAGCGGCTGGACTTCCGCAACGCGGTGCTGGCGCAGCTGGCCGGGGCGTTCGTGAAGCTGGTGTCGCCCGGGGGCGTCGGCGGGATCGCGCTGAACACCCGGCTGTTGCAGCGGGCCGGGATCCCGACCGCGCAGGCGCTGTCCAGCGTCGGGGTGGGGCAGTTGATCGGCCTGGTGCTGCACCTGCTCCAGCTGGGCGCCTTCGTCTACCTGCTGGACCTGCAACCGGGCGGTTCGGAGCTGGACGCGCTGCCCGCCGTGGTGGGCGGGCTGGCGGGGGCGGCGGCGCTGCTGGCGGTGGTCTCGGCGGTGCCGCCGGCCCGGCGCTGGCTGGCGGCCCGGCTGCGGCCGCTGACCACCGAGGTGCTGCCGCGGCTGCTGGACCTGCTGCGCAGCCCGGCCCGCCTGGCGGTGGGGCTGACCGGGCAACTGCTGGTGTCGATCTGCCTGATCGGCTGCCTGTACTGCTGCACCCGGGCGATCGGCCGGGAGCCGTCCTTCGCCTCGGTGGCGGTGGTGTTCCTGGTGGGCAACGCGGCGGGCAACGTGGCGCCGACCCCGGGCGGGGCCGGCGCGGTGGACGGGGCGCTGATCGCGCTGCTGCAGCAGACCGCGTCGATGGAGAAGGGCGGCGCGCTGGCGGCGGTGGCGATGTACCGCCTGCTGACGCTGATCCTGCCGGTGCTGCCGGGCTGGGCGGCGATGACCTGGCTGCAGCGCCGCCGGGCGCTGTAGCGCACCGGACGGCGCCCCGGACCGGGCCCGGCGGCGGCTACTCGCGGTACTCGTCCTCGTCGAGCTGGACGACGCGGCTCTGCTCGGCGGCGTCGGCGACATCGGTGGCCGGGTCGGCTCCGACGGCCCGGCGTTCGGCCACCTCGTCGTACTCGTCGCCCTCGGGTGCCTCGTCGTCGGATTCGACGGTCTCGACGGCCTCGTCGATCAGGTAGTCCTCGTGATTCTGCGGCATGGCGTCCGTCCTCACTGTTCGGAGGCGCTGTCCGGAGGCTCCCACGGGCGCGGGGGCGGTACTGGCAGTATCCGTCGCCGGGCGGCCGGGCGCGATCGCGCCGGGGCGGCCCCGCGGCACCCGGGCCGCCGGCCGGCACGGAACGCGCCGCAGGCCACCGGGGGTACGATCGGTGCCGTACCAAGGGCTTACCCACACCCACCCGGTGGCCCCGAGGCCCTTACGAACGACGGGGAAATCATGTCCGGCTCGCACTACTTCACCGGTGCACCCGAGGTCGCCAGCGAGCGCCGGCCGATCACGGTCTCCCTGCCGGACCTCACCCTCGAACTGACCACCGACACCGGAGTGTTCTCGCGCGGCCGGCTCGACCCGGGCACCCGGATCCTGCTGGAGCACGCCCCGCAACCGCGGGTGCGCGGCCCGATCCTGGACGTCGGCTGCGGCTACGGCCCGATCGCGCTGACCTGGGCGAGCCGGCGCAGGCGGCTGCCGGTCTGGGCGGTGGACGTGAACGAGCGCGCGCTGGAACTGGTGCGGCTGAACGCCGAGGCACTGCGGCTGGGCAACGTCCAGGCCGCGCTGCCCGAGGACGTCCCGCAGGACGTGCGGTTCGCCACCATCTACTCCAACCCGCCGATCCGGATCGGCAAGGCCGAGCTGCGCCGGCTGCTCACGCACTGGCTCGGCCGGCTGACCCCGGACGGCTCGGCGTTCCTGGTGGTGCAGAAGCACCTGGGCTCGGACTCGCTGCAGAAGTGGCTGAACGAGCAGGGCTACCCGACCACCCGGGTCGCGTCGGTCAACGGGTTCCGGATTCTGGAAGCACGACCCCGCCCGGAGCCGGGCGAGGGTACGGAGAGTGGACGGGGAACGTCGTCGTGAAGCAGTTGCGCGGGACCGAACTGAAGCGACTGCACCGCTCGTGGCGGCGCAGCAACGAGTTCCGGCTCGCGATGATCCTGGAGAACCTGCAGTCGCCGTTCAACGTCGGCTCGGTGGTCCGGACCGGGGCCGCGATGGGCGCCGAGAAGCTGTACCTGGCCGGGGAGACCCCGTCGGTGCGCTCCTCGGGCGCGCAGAAGGCCGCGATGGGCACCGACAAGTACCTGAAGGTGGAGCACTTCCCGACGATCGCGGAGGCGGTCGCGGCGGCGAAGGCGGACGGCTTCAAGGTGGTCGGCCTGGAGCTGGCGGACGAGGCGGTGCCGATGTTCGCCGCCGAACTGACCCCGGCGGTGGCCTTCGTGCTGGGGCACGAGGACCGCGGGATCACCCCCGACGCGCTGGCGCTCTGCGACCAGGTGGTGTTCGTGCCGCAGCTGGGCCGGGTCGGCTCGCTGAACGTGTCGGCGGCCGCGACGGTGGCCTGCTACGAGGCGCGCCGCCAGGGGTACGCGATCAGCGGCACCCCGGACGGCACCGACCTCGGCGACCTCGGCGGGGCCGACGACGAGTAGGACCTGATCCGATCCGGAGGGGTGTGCCGAAAGGCCCACCCCTCCGGTCGTTTCCGTCTGCCATCTCTGCCGAACGGCAGATGTGCCCGGCCGCCCGCGCCGGAAGCATGGCGGACATGACGGAACTCCGGATCCTCGACCTGACCAAGGAGTACCGCGGCGGCAAGCGCGCGGTGGACTCGTTCTCGCTGACGCTGCGGCCCGGCGTGCTCGGCCTGCTCGGTGCCAACGGCGCCGGGAAGTCCAGCCTGATGCGCATCCTGGCCACGGTCACCCGGCCCACCTCCGGGCAGGTGCTCTGGGACGGCGCGGACACCGCCCGCCGGCCCGGCCCGCTGCGCCGCACGGTCGGCTACCTGCCGCAGGACTTCGACGGCTACCCGCAGCTCACCGCCCGCGAGTTCCTCGCCTACCTGGCCGCCGCCAAGGGCCTGCGGCGGCGCCGTGCGAAGGCCCGGATCGACGAACTGCTCGACCTGGTCAACCTGTCCGGCGCGGCCGGGCAGCGGCTGGGGGCGATGTCCGGCGGGATGCGCCAGCGCGTCGGCATCGCGCAGGCGCTGCTGAACGACCCGGCACTGCTGATCGTCGACGAGCCGACCGTCGGGCTCGACCCGGAGGAGCGGCTGCGCTTCGGCGGCCTGCTGACCGGGCTCGGCGCCGAACGGATCGTCGTGCTGTCCACCCACATCGTCTCCGACGTGGCCGCCACCGCCGACCGGATCGCCGTGATGGGGCACGGCCGGCTGCTGCACCACGGCACCCCGGAGGACCTGCTGCGGGGCGCGGCGGGCTCGGTCTGGGAGCTGACCGTGGCCGCCGACCGGCTCCCGGCGCTGCGCTCGCGGTTCCTGCTGGGCGCCACCACCCGCACCCCGCAGGGCGTCCGGGTCCGGGTGCTGTCCCCGCACCCTCCCGCGCCGGAGGCCGAGCCCGTCCCGCCCCGGCTGGACGACGCGTACCTGCTGCTCACCGCCGCCCAGGCCGGGCCCGAGCGGGTGGCGGCGTGACGGCCGGCCTCTGGGCGCTCCCGCTCGCCGACTTCCGGGAGCGCCGCCGACGGCCCGGGTACCTGGCGGTGCTGCTCGGCACGCTCGCGCTCGGACTGCTGGCCGCGCCGGTCGGCGACTCCCGCTGGACGGTGTTCCAGGTCACCGACCTGCACGGCCGCTACACCAGCGGCTACGTGGGGACGGTGACTGCGCTCGGCGGCGCGGTCTGGCTGTCACTGGCCGGCTTCGGCATCGCCCGGGGGTCGATCGGGCGGGACGAGCGGAGCGGCGTGGGCAGGTTGCTCGCCGCCACCCCGCTGACCCGGATCGGCTACCTGGCGGGCAAGTTCGGCAGCAACCTGCTGCTGTTCGGCTCGATGCTGCTGGCCCTGGCCGGGACGGCCCTCGGCGTGCAGCTGGTCAAGGGCGACTCCGGGCACGTGGACGTGCTGCGGCTGCTGCTGCCGTACGTGCTGATCACGCTGCCGCTGCTGGCCGCGGTCGCCGGGTGCGCGGTGCTCTTCGACACCCTGCCCGGGCTGCGCGGCGGGCTCGGGGCACTGGTGTGGTTCGCGGTCTGGCTGGTCGCCGTGCTCGGCGCGCAGGCGGGCGGCGGGCCCGACCTGCTGGGCATGCGCCGGATCACCGCGTCGATCCGGGAGGCGATCGCGGCCGGCGGGCGGTCGGCGGACGGGGTCGAGTTCGGGGTCGGGCTCACCGCGGACAACCGGGTGCTGGGCACCTTCGACTGGCCCGGCCTCGGCCCCGGCGAGGCGGGCTCGCAGGCCGCCGGGGCGCTGCTGCTGACCGCCGTCGCGGTGGGGCTGGCGCTGCTCGGGGCACTCTGGTTCCGGCGCTTCGACGGGGAGGGGCCGCGCCCGGCCGCCGGGGCGTCCGGAGCCGTCCGGACCGACGGCCCCGCGCCCGGAGCCGGGGTCGCTCCCGGCGCGGCCGCCTTCGCCCTCGACCCGGCCCGGCCGACCCCGGCCCCGGCACGCCGGGGCGGCGCGGTGCTCGCCGCCCTCGCGGGCGAACTGCGGATCCTGGTGCAGGGCCAACGGCTGTGGTGGGCCGGGGCGGTAGCCCTCGCCGCACTCGCGGCATGGGTCGCCCCGGACGGCCCGAGCCACCCGGTGCTGCCGTTCGCGATGCTCTGGCCGGTGCTGCTGTGGTCCCGGATGGGCCACCGGGCGGGAGGCGGCAGCACCGGCGAACTGCTCGGCGCCTGCCCCTCGCCCCTGCGCCGGGGGCTGGCCGCCCTGCTCGCCGGGGTCGTCCCCGCCCTCGCCGTGGTAGCCGTGCCCGCGGCCCGGCTGCTCGCCGCCGGGCAGCCCCGGGCCGCCGCAGGCGCCCTGGCCGGGGCGCTGCTGATACCCGCCCTGGCACTGCTCTGCGGGGCCGTCACGGGCGGGCCGCGGCTGTTCCAGTCGCTCTACCCGATGCTCTGGTACGGGATGATCAGCCATGTCTCCGGGCTGGACTTCCTCGGCGTCTCCGGGGAGCGTGCCCCGGCCCCGACCGCGGTGGCCGCCGTCGCCGCCGCACTGGCCCTCGGCGCGCTCGCCCTGGGCGCGGTCCGCGAGGCCGCCCGCTGACCGCCACCGCGCGGCGGTGGTCAGCGCAGCGTCAGCTAAGCGTCAGCGCTCCAGGCGACTGTAGTTGGCATGACGTCGATCACGGCAGTCTCCAGCTGTCTTCCCGACACCATCCCGATCGCGCGCTTCCAACAGGAACTCCAGCTGACGGATGTGCAGCTCCGGCGCTACCAGCGCTTCTACGGGCTCTCCGAGGTGTGCCGCGACCCCGCGGCCACCGAGACCGAGCTGCTGCTGCGCGCCGCGACCAAGCTGGTGGAACTGCGCGGGCAGGAACAGCGCGTCAAGTACGTCCTCCAGGCCCGCACGATGCCGTCGCCGCTGCCGTACCCGATGACCTCGCTCCGACCGCTCCAGGTCGAGCTCGGCCTGGAGCACGCCGCCGGCTTCGTCGTCTCGCACCACGCCTGCGCCTCCGGGCTGCTCGCGCTGGACCTGGCGGGCACCCTGCTGGCCGCCGACCCGGACCCGAACGCGCTCGCCCTGGTCCTGGCCGGGGAGAAGGCGTGCACCACCCAGACGCAGTCCATCCCGGACGTCACCGTCATGGGCGAGGGCACCGTCGCCTTCCTGGTGAGCGCGGACCGCACCGGCTCCGACCGGATGCTCGGGTACGCAACGCGCACCCACACCCAGTTCGGCGACGAGTTCATCATGGGCGACGCCGCCGCCAAGGAGTTCCAGGACCTGTACGGGCCCGGCCTGTGCGAGGTGATCGGCGCCGCCCTGGAGGAGGCCGGCTGCGGCCTCGACGAGCTGGCGCTCGTGCTGCCGCACAACGTCAACCGGCTGTCGTGGATCGGCGTCTGCAAGACGCTCGGGCTGCCGCTCGACAAGGTCTTCCTCGACCTGGTCGGCGAGACCGGGCACTGCTTCTGCGCCGACCCCTTCATCAACCTGCAGAAGGCCACCGAGCTGGGGCGGCTGCGCCCCGGCGACCGCTACCTGATGACCAGCGTGGGGCTCGGGGCGACCTTCGCCGCGATGGTCCTGGAGCACTGACGGCCGTCCACGGGACCGGCCGTCCCCCGCAGTACCGGCGCACCAGCACCCGCACCCGCAGCACCTGCGCACCCGCCGCACCGCGCCCGAGCGCACACGAGAAATGACGAGGTCGACATGCATCTACCGTCCTCCGGCTTCAGCGCGCGCCTCAAGCGCGCCGTGACCGGGTCCGCGGACACCCCGCTGGTGTTCCTGGGCAACTTCGAGGTGGAGAACCACTGGGCGCTCGGCGAGCCCGCGCTGCCCCGGGTCGCCTCGCACGCGGGCAGTGCGGTGGTGAACCGCATGGACGAGTTCGCGCTGCTGCTCGGCGGCAAGGACGACCACGTCGTGCTGAAGACCGCCCTGGACGAGGGCTACCGCGGCTACCTGGAGGGCCTCGGCCTGGAGCTGCCCACCGTGCACGTGGTGGCCGGCCAGGACCCGCAGCGCACCGTCAGCGAGGACGCCCTCGCCGACCCCGAGCTGCTGCGCGCGCTGTCCGCCGTCGCCGCCGAGGGCGCCCGGCTGACCGCGCACGGCATCTCCACCGTCGAGGAGGAGCTGGCCGAGCGCACCGGGCTGCAGCTGGGCGCGCCGACCGCCGCGGTCTGCAAGCGGGTCAACAGCAAGGTGTACAGCCGCCGGCTCTCCGACGAGCTGGGCATCCGCCAGGCCCGCGGCTGGGCCTGCGAGACGCTGGAGGAGCTGGCCGAGGCGGTGGCCGCGGCCGGTGAACTGCTGGCGGCGGGCCGCAAGGTGGTGCTGAAGGACGCGTTCGGCGTGTCCGGCAAGGGCATCGTCGTGCTGGACTCCGAGGCCCGCCTGGGCCGGCTGCACCGGATGGCGGTCCAGCAGGCCGAGCGCGCCGCCAAGGCCGCAGGCGGGGCCCCGCGCACCGCGCTGGTGATCGAGGAGTGGGTCGCCAAGCGCTGCGACCTCAACTACCAGTTCACGGTGGGCCGGGACGGCTCCACGCACTTCGACTTCGTCAAGGAGCTGCTGACCGAGGGCGGCGTCCACAAGGGTCACCGGATCCCGGCCCGGCTGACCGACGGGCAGGTCGCCGAGATCGAGGCGACGGCGCTGCGGCTCGGCGAGCGGCTCGCCGCCGACGGCTACTACGGCGTGGTCGGCGTCGACGCGATGGTCGACCCGGACGAGGGCCTGTACCCGGTCATCGAGATCAACGCCCGCAACAACATGTCCACGTACCAGAACGTGGTGCACGAGGGCGGCCTGGCCGGGGCCGACGACGTCGCCGTCGCCCGGCACTTCCCGCTGCGGCTGACCCGCCCGCTGCCCTTCGCCGAACTGGCCGAGGTGCTGGACGGGCTGCTGCTGACCGAGCGGGGCCCGCGCCCGCGCGGCCTGTTCGTGAACAACTACGCCACGGTGAACGCCGCCGCGGGCACCGCCGCCGACACCGAAGCGGACGGCTTCGAGGGCCGGCTGTACGGCGTGCTCGTCGGTGCCTCCGACGAGGAGATCGAGGCGCTCGACACCGACATCACCCGCCGCCTCGCGGCCTACCCGGAACGGAGCTGACCGTGAGCGTCGCATTCGAGGTGCAGGGCCTCGGGATCACCGAGCTCGCCGAGGAGTTCGGCACCCCGCTCTACCTGTACGACGGCGAGGAGATCACCACCCGCTTCCAGGGGCTGCGCGAGGCGCTGCACCCGGCGCTGGAGGTCTTCTACTCGCTCAAGGCGAACCCCAACATCTCCGTCTGCGCGCTGCTGCACAGCCTGGGCTCGCGCGCCGAGGTGTCCTCGCTGACGGAGCTGGTCACCGCCCGCCGGGCCGGGGTCGAGCCGCGCGACATCATCTTCCTCGGCCCGGGCAAGAGCCGCGGCGAGGTGGCGGCCTGCCTGGACGAGGACATCCACGCGATCGTCTGCGAGTCGATCGGCGAGCTGGACCTGATCGACGAGGTGGCCCGCGAGCGCGGGATCACCGCCCGGGTCGCGCTGCGGGTCAACCCGCGCTTCTCGGTGAAGGGTTCGGGCCTGACCATGGGCGGCAAGCCGCGCCAGTTCGGCACCGACGAGGAGCTGCTGCTGGCCGAGGGCAAGGACCTCGCCGGCCGCTACCCCAACATCCGGCTGATGGGCGTCCAGGTGTATCTGGGCACCCGCATCCTGATCGAGGAGTCCGTCGTCGAGAACACCCGGCGGATCCTGGAGCTGGCCGAGCGCCTCTCCACCGAGCTGGGCTTCCCGCTGGAGACGGTCGACGTCGGCGGCGGCCTCGGCATCGCCTACTTCGACAACGAGAAGGACCTCGACGTCGCCGAGCTGACCGCCGGGCTCAACCCGCTGATCGCGGACTTCCGCGCCCGGCACCCGGAGACCCGGATGATCATGGAGCTGGGCCGCTTCCTGGTCGCCGCGTCCGGCACCTACGTCACCCGGGTGCGCTACACCAAGACCTCGATGGGCGAGAACTTCGCGGTCACCGACGGCGGCACCAACCACCACATGGCGGCCGTCGGCATCGGCTCGTACGTGAAGCGCAACTTCCCGATGGCCGCGCTGGAGCGGCTGGACGAGCCGGCCACCGAGCCCTGGCACATCACCGGCCCGCTCTGCACGCCCAACGACGTCATCGGCAAGAAGGTGCCGATGCCGGCGCTGCGGGCCGGCGAGCTGATCGGGGTGCAGCGCTCCGGCGCGTACGGGCCGACGGCCTCGCCGGTGCACTTCCTCAGCCACGGCTACCCGGCGGAGGTGCTCGTCCTGGACGGGCGGGCGCACCTGATCCGGGAGCGCGACGACGTCGAGGCCATGCTCGGCCGCCAGCGGCTGTACGCGGCCCCCGGCGACGACCAGAACTGACCACCGACCGGCCGACCCACGGCCGGGACCAGTCCGAGGAGAACACCATGAGCGATACTGCCAACACCGTGGCCGACGTGAAGTACGTCGACGCCGTCCGCAAGGGCCTGTCGGAGGTCCTCAACAAGGACGTCTCCGGCGCCGACCCGGGCGTCCGCCTCTTCGACGAGCTGGGCCTGGACTCCAGCAGCGCGCTCGAACTGCTCATCACCATCGAGGAGATCCTCGACGTGCAGTTCGACGCCGACGAGCTGGACATGACCCACTTCGAGACCGTGGGCTCGCTGGCCGGCTTCGTCGCCGCGGAAGCGAGCGCCTAAGCATGTTCCGCGCGACTGCGCCCGTACGGCGTCCGGCCCCGGCCGGCGCGGACGGCACGCCCGGCCCGGCCCCGGCGGCGGTCCTGCCGCGGCTGATCCGGGCCGGCGCCCACACCCCGCCGGGGCCTGGCGCGCCGTACCGGCCGGAGGCCGCGCGGGAGGACTTCTACCGCGAGCTCGGGGCGCTCTACGGCGCGGACTTCGACCGCGAGCAGTTCGCCGCCTCGGGGCGGCGCACCTCGGTGGAGCTGGCCCACGGCGCGCTCGACGCGCTGGGCCCGCTGACCGCCGAGGAGTGCCCCGAGGTGGTGGTGGTCGCCTACTCCGCGCCGGACTTCGACCACGCCGAGCTGGTCGCCTCCTGCGTGAAGGGGCGGCTGCCGGGCGAGCCGCTCTCCTTCGCCCTGTCCGACCAGGGCGTCCTGGCGCCGTTCAGCGCGCTGCGGGTCGCCGTGGAGTACGCCCGGCGGTGCGGCTGGTCTCGGCTGCTGCTGCTGGTCGTGGACCAGGGAACCCAGCCGTTCCCGCTGCCCGCGACGGGGCAGAGCGCCGTCCACGCGGACGCCGCGGTCGCGCTGCTGATCCACTGGGACGGCGGCGACGCGCCGCTGGGCGGCGCGGCCCAGGGCCTCCCGGAGCCGGGGCTGTTCGCCGGCTGGGACGCCTCGGCCGCGCTGGTCACCGGCTCCGGCCTGTCCGACGGCTGTGCTGAACTTCCGGCACACGGCGGTCCGTGGACCAAGGTGGCGGCCGGACAGCCCGCCACCGGCGGCTGGGCCGCCCTGCTCGCCGCCGCCGACCGGGACCGCCCGGTGGTGGTGGCCGACTACGACCGGGAACGCGGCTTCCTGGCCTACTGCACACTCGACACGGGGGAGTTGGGGGTCCGATGACGGTTCCGGCCGAGGTGCGCGAGCACTGGCAGGAGGCCCGGACGAGCGCGCGCAACGACGGCCTCGTCCCCGCACTGACCCTGCTCTCCCGCGCGCTGTCCCCCGGGGTGGCACCGCGCGGCCCGCGCGGGCACGCCGTGGTCCCGCGCGAACTCCTCGGCGAGTACGCCGAGTTCGGCGACGACGAGGACGGGGACGAGGACGGGAATGGGGGCCTGGACCCGGTGCCCGGTCTGGCCGTCCTGAGCCCCGCCGACGCCACCCGGGCGCCCGCCGGCCCCGACGCCCACGACTGGGGCACCGGCCTCGCCTGGCTGCGGCTCGGCGCGTCCGAGCGGCTGCGGGAGGCCTGCCTGGCCTACCTCGCGGGCCGCCAGGTCGAGGGTTCCTCGCTGCTGCTGCAACAGCTGGTCAAGGGCGCGCTCGCCGACGTGCTGATCGACCACCTGGAGATCGAGGGCGTCCTCGACGACCTCACCGAGGGGCCGGACGACTCTCCGCCGGCCCCCGCCCGGCCGCTGGACGGCCCGGCCCTCGCCCGCCTCCAGGCCCAGATCACCCAGGCCGACCGCGCACTGCTGCGGCTGCTCGGGGCGTACGGTTTCACCGCCGAGGGGCCGGGCCGGGCGGCGTACGCCTCCGAGCTCCTCGCCGACGTGTACTGCGGCTGGCCGGGGCCGGCCGGGGACACGGCACAGAACGTCGACTCCCGGAAGGGGAACGTGTGATCAGCCTGCCCGGCCCGCTGGAAACCACGCACCGGCACGTGCGGCGGTGGGCCGAAGACCTGCGGGCGGGCGCGCTCGACCTCGACCGGGACCCGGAGGCCGTCCACCGCTTCCTGGACCTGCCCGCCGTGCGCTTCCTGGCCGGCCACCAGGTGCCGCCGGAGTGGGACCGGGCGTCCGCCGAGGCCGGTGCCGGCCCCGCGCACGGCCTGGCGACCCTGGAACGGGTCCTGGTGAGCGAGGAACTGGCGCGCGGCGATGCCGGGATGATGCTGGGCGCGCCCGGCGCCTCGATGTGCGGGGTGCTGCTGAGCGTGCTCGGCAGCCAGGCCCAGAAGGACTGGGTGTACGGCCGGCTCGCCGAACGCCCCCGCTGGACCTGCTTCGGCCTCACCGAGCCCGACCGCGGCTCGGCCATCGGCGAGATGACCACCACGCTGACCCCGGTGGGCGACGGCTCGTACGTCCTGGACGGCGAGAAGCGCTACGTCGGCAACGCCGCCCGGGCCGACCTGGGCGCCGTGTTCGCGCGGGTCGCGGGCACCGAGCGGCTCGGTGTGCTGGCCGTCCTGGTGGACACCGCCGACCCCGGCTTCCGGGCGGAGCCGCTGCCCACCCTCGGCCTGCGCGGCGTCCAGCTGACCCGGATCACCCTCGACGGGGTGCACGTGCCGGCCGAACGGGTGCTCGGCGCCCACCTGCCGCCGACCCGGCGGGGGATGTGGAGCATCGTCTCGGTCTTCAACCAGCTCCGCCCGAGTGTGGCCGCGATCGCCCTCGGTATCGCCCGGGCCGCCCACGACTACGTCGCCGAGAACCGCCGGGAACTGCGCGGCGCGGAGCGCGAGCTGTTCGAGTCGCTCGGCCAGCGGATCGACGCGGCCCGCCGGTTGACCTACCGGGCGGCCCTCGCGGTGGACCGCAAGCCGGCCGCCGGGCACCTCTCCTCGGCGGCGAAGGCCCGCGCCTGCGAACTCGCCGAGGACGTCACGATGCGCGCGCTGGGTTTCTTCGGGCCCGGCGCCCGGCTGGACCACCCGCTCCTCGACAAACTCGCCCGGGACGCACGGGGCGTGGAGTTCATGGAGGGGACACGGAACATCCAGAAGCTGAATCTGTTCCAGGGGCTGCACACCGGAAAGGTGGGCCGGTTCTGAACGGGACAGAACAACCGGTCGGTCGGGATACGGTCGAGATCTGGCAGATTCCGCTGACCGGTGGCGAGCACCCGGACCGCCCGGACGGCGAAGCCGCCCAGGGCGCCCCGGACGGGTACCCGCCGCACCTGGAGGAACTGCTCGACGAGCAGGAGCGGGCGCGCGCCCGGAGCGGACAGTTGCCCGGGCTGCGGCGCCGCTTCGTGCTCGCGCACGCCGCCACCCGGATCGTCCTCGGCGAGCGCCTCGGCCGCCCCCCGGCCGGGCTGCGCTTCAGCCGCGGCCCGTGGGGGAAGCCGGCCGTCGAGGACGCGCCGGGCCTGCACTTCAACCTGTCCCACTCGGGCGAGATCGCCCTGCTCGCCCTGGCATCACGGCCGGTCGGCGTGGATGTCGAGCTGGCCCGCGCCGAGCTGGACACCGCCCGGCTGGCCGGTCGCTTCTTCCCCCCGGACGAACGGGAGCTGGTGGCCCGGGGCGGGCCCGACGCCTTCACCCGGCTGTGGACCAGGAAGGAGGCGTGTGTGAAGGCCTCGGGCGCCAGACTCACCCAGGGCATGGGGATCCCGGTCGCCCACGACGGACCGGAAGCCACCGTGTACGCACGCTCCGGTCCGTTGCCCGGGCCGTGGAGAGTCACCGACCTGCCGCTGCCCGAGGAATACGCGGGGTCCGTCGCACTGATCGGCGACGGGCCCTTTAACGTGTCCCGGCGGATGTGGTATCAAATTCCGCCCGGGGAATCCGGCGGCAGCCCTCTCGGGTCGGCTGTCAAGTAGAAGAAACTCCCCCTCCAATCGTCGAAGTTGTACCCGTGATCATGCGTCGAAGCGTCACTAGATTCAGTGATGCAGGCGAACGCCGCACCGCACCGGCCGGACTCACAAGTCAGGCCCGTGTCTTGATCCGGGCATTTCTTTTGAGGAGGGGAACGTGATCGTGGAAGGCAGGAACGTGATCACCAGGGCCGCTCGGTGGAGCGCCGTCCACCCCTGGTGGGCGATCGCGCTCTGGGTGGCGTTCGTCGTGGCGGCCCTCGTGGTCGGCGGCGTCACGGGCACCCGGCAGGCCACCACCTCCGACCTCGCCATCGGCCAGTCCGGCCGGGCGGCCGCGATCGCCCGCAGCGGCGGCCTCCAGGAGCGCGCGGTGGAGAACGTCCTCATCACCCCGTGGGGCGGCGGCCGGCTCGACCCCGTCCAGGCGCAGTCCGCGGCCTCGGACGCCACCCGCGACCTGAAGGCCCTCCCCGGCATCAGCTCGATCGACGCCCCGGTGCCCGCGCCGGACGGCTCGGCCCTGCTCGTCCCGGTGACCCTCGACGGCGATCCGGAGACCTCCGCCGACCGGGTGCAGCCGCTCATCGACACCGTGGCGAGGACCCACTCGTCGCACACCGAGCTGCGGATGGAACTCGTCGGCGCCGGCTCGATCAAGGCCGGGCTCAACGAGATGCTGAGCAAGGACCTCGGCAAGGCGACCGTGCTGAGCCTGCCGGTGACGCTGCTCGTGATGGTCTTCGTGTTCGGCGCGATCGTCGCCGCGAGCGTCCCGGTCGTCCTCGGCCTGTCCTCGGTGCTCGCCGGGCTGGGCCTGTGGGGGGTGGCCTCCCAACTGGTGCCCGATCCGGGGCCGGTGACGCACGTCATCGTGCTGATGGGCATGGCCATCGGGGTCGACTACTCGCTGTTCTACCTCAAGCGCCAGCGCGAGGAGCGGGCGTTGGGCGCCAACAACATCGACGCCATCGAGATCGCGGCCGCCACCTCCGGGCACTCGGTGCTGGTGTCCGGCGTGGTCGTCATGATCTCGATGGGGGCGCTCTACCTCGCAGGGCACATCGCCTTCGAGTCGATGGCCACCGGCGCGGTGCTGGTGGTCGCCATCGCGATCACCTCCTCGCTGACCGTGCTGCCGGCCATGCTGTCCCGGTTCGGCCGCTACCTGGACGCGCCGCGGGTCCCGCTGGTGTGGCGGCTCACCCAGAAGGGAGGGGTCAAGCCGCGGCTGTGGTCGACCATGCTCAAGCCCGCCCTGCGCCACCCGGTGATCGCACTGGTGGTCTCGGTCGGCGCGCTGCTCGTCCTCGCGCTGCCCGCCCTCGGCCTGAAGCTCAAGGCCACCGGGATCGACGACCTGCCCCGGTCGATCCCGGCGATGCAGGCCAACGAGCGGCTGACCCACTCCTTCCCGAGCCAGGCCGACACCCACACCGTCGCGGTGAAGGTCCCGGCCGACCGGACGGCGCAGTTGGGCACCGCGGTGGAGTCGCTGGTCGAACGCGCCTCGCAGGACGACCTCTTCGTGCACAACCCCGCGCCGGTCGTCCGCACCTCCCCCGACGGCACGGTCGCCACCATCGCGATCGGCACCCACTTCGACAGCGGCTCCCCGCAGGCCCGCGCCTCGCTGGCCCGGCTGCGCCAGGACCTCGCCCCGCAGACCCTCGGCACGGTCGCGGGCGCCGAGTTCGCGGTCGGCGGCAGCGACGTCGCGTTCGACGTCGACTACCGGGCGAACGTCATGCACAAGATGCCCTGGGTGCTCGGAGTGGCCCTGGTGCTGACCTTCCTGGTGATGACCGCCGCGTTCCGCTCGGTGGTGCTCGCGCTGATCACCGTGGTGCTCAACGTGCTGTCCGCGGCGGCCTCCTTCGGCCTGCTCGCGCTGATCTTCCAGCACACCTGGGCGGAGGACCTGCTGCACTTCGAGTCCACCGGCCGGGTGGTGGCCTGGCTGCCGCTGATGCTCTTCGTGATCCTGCTCGGCCTGTCGATGGACTACCACGTCTTCGTGGTCAGCCGGATCCGGGAGGCGGCGCGCGGCGGGCTCTCCGTCAAGGAGGCGGTCGAGCAGGGCATCACCCGCACGGCCGGCGTGGTGACCAGCGCCGCGGTGGTGATGGTCTGCGTGTTCGCCCTGCTGGCCTCGCTGAACTTCATCGAGATGAAGCAGATGGGGGTGGGCATGGCCTGCGCGGTGCTGCTCGACGCGACGGTGATCCGGATCGTCGTCCTGCCGGCCGTGGTCACCCTGCTCGGCTGGAAGACCTTCTGGCCCTCGCGGCTCGCGCGCCAGACCACGACCCGGACCCCGCGGATGCCGGCCATCGTGGCCGCCGCGGCGGCGGCCTCGGCGGCACGCACGACCCTCCCGTAACACGGGACCCGTCCAACTCGACGGCCGGGGAAGGGCTTAGCCCCTCCCCGGTCCTTTTCGTGTGCGTTTGGTGCAGGCGCCTGGCCACAACCAGTCGTGACAAGGGGTTTGACGCCGACTGTCCCGTGGTGGTTTGTTACGGGAGTTGTAGAATCGCATGCGCGTTCGTCGGCACGTGAACGACCTTCCCGGTGACGGGGGGGCGCAACTGCCGGTGGACGCGCCACGGGGAAGCAGGGGGCGGTCAGGGGGGTGGCCATGCACAGTGACGGCAGCCTCGCCTCGGCGCGCTGGCGCAACGAACTCACCCGGGTCGGGACGTTGTCCGGACGGGAACGGCAGGTCTTCGACCTGATCGGTGCCGGACACTCCAACCGCGGCATCGCCGCCCGACTGCACGTCACGGAGCGCACGGTGAAGGCGCATGTCGCCAACATCCTGGCGAAACTGGGAGTGGAGTCGCGGCTTCAGGTGGGGTTGGTGGCGCAGGTTCATCAACTCATGTACGAAGGTACATGGCCGGACGACCCAGGCGTGTCCGATACTTGACCAGCGCGAATGATACCCAGGCTTTTCCCCTTTGTCAGGCCACCCCAAACACGTCGACCACTGTTGACGGTGGCCGGGCCGAGGTCACAGGAGAAAAGCTTGTGGCTGGAGTTCACCGCTAGGGACGGGGAATTTGGTGTACATCTCCATATTAGGCCCACTATTGATCGGCGACGGTCAGCGCACCGTAGGTCTACGGGCGAAGAAGAATCGCGTGATGCTCACCATGCTGGCGCTCAACGCCGGTCAGGTGGTCGCGTTCGACGAACTGATCGACGAGCTGTGGGGGGAAGCGCCGCTCAAGAACGCGCGCAACGCCTTGCAGGCCAATGTCAAACGCATGCGCAAATCGTTGGCGGAACTTGGTCTGGAGGGGCCGGACCAGGAACTCATCCGCACGGTTGACAACGGTTACATGCTCAACGTCTCGGAGGACGCGGTCGACGCGTACCGGTTCCTGCGGACGGCGGAGAAAGGCGCGGGGCTGGTCAGCGACCGGCCGTACGAAGCGATGGACACGCTCCGCAAGTCGCTCGGGATGTGGCGCGGACCGGCCCTGCTCGACACGAGCGACGGGCCCTGGTGCCGTGCCGTAGCGCTGCGTCTGGACGAGCAGCGCAAGACCGCGCGGGAGGACCTGATCTCGGCCCAGCTGCAAGCGGGCGAGGCGGGGACGGTGGTGGCCGAGCTGAAGCAGTTGCTCGCCCAGTACCCGGAACGCGAGCGGTTCAGCGAGCAGTTGATGATCGCCCTCTACCGGTGCGGCCGGCAGTCGGAGGCCGTCGACATCTTCCACCGCACCCGGAAGTGGCTCGACGACGAGTTGGGGCTCAAGCCGAGTCGTCGTCTCCACCACCTCTACCAGGCGATCCTGATGCAGGATCCCTCGCTGTAAGTCCCGTCGGGGCGAGGGCAGTTCGCCCCGGCACGCCGGCGGCTCCCCGGCTGGGGAGCCGCCGACGGCCCCGTGACGGCCGGGCCCGGATTCCGGGCCCGGCCGTCCGGTCGTTCAGGACCGGCGCAGCGCGGCGTCGGCCACCGCACCGATCCGGCCGGCCGCCTCCCGGCCGAGCATCTCCTCGTGGCCGCAGGCGACGTCGTGCACCGTCAGCGCGCCGGTCAGGTGCGCGCGCCAGCGGTCGGCGAGCTCGGCGGCGGGGGCGCCCTGCACCTCGTCGGCGGCGGTGAACAGCAGCAGCGAGCCGTCGAACCGGCCGGGGGTGAACTCCCGGGCGATGTCCGTGTGGTGGCGCATCACCGCCATCAGCCGGCGCAGCTCCCCGTCGTCGATGCCCGCCCCGGCGGCGTGGTGGGCGAGGAAGGCCCCGCGGATCTCCTCGTCGGTCGGGTTGTGGTCGCCCGGCAGCACCGGGAAGACGTCCAGCGCCGCCAGGAAGGCCACCCGCTCGCCCGCCGCCTGGAGCTGCACCGCCATCTCGTGCGCGACCAGCCCGCCGAAGGACCAGCCCAGCAGGTGGTACGGGCCGTGCGGCTGCACCCGGCGGATCCTCGCCAGGTACGTGGCCGCCAGTTCCCGCACGCCCTGCGGCCGTTCCCACTCCCCCTCGGGCGCGGCGATGCCGTCGGACTGCAGCGCGTACACCGGCCGGGCCGGGTCGAGGTGCGGGGCCAGCTCCGCGTACGGCAGGCCGAAGCCGACCCCGCCGTGCACGCAGAACAGCGGCTCGGCGGTGCCGGCCGGCCGGATCGGCAGCACCGGCTCCAGCACCGTCGCGGGGAGCCGCTGCGAGCCTGCGGGCCGGGCGGCGGCGGCGAGGGCCGCCACCGTCTTGTGGGTGAAGACGTCGGCCAGCGAGAGCGTGAGCCCGGCCTTCGCGGCCCGGCTGACGATCTGCACCGAGCGCAGGCTGTCGCCGCCGAGGTCGAAGAAGTCCCCGTCGGCGCCGACCTGGTCGAGGCCGAGGATCTCGCCGAAGACCCCGGCGATGACCTCCTCGGCCGGCGTGCCCGGCCTCCGCACCGGGGCCTGCGCGGCGGCGGGCGCGGCACCGGGCGCCGGCAGGGCGCGGGTGTCGAGCTTGCCGTTCGCGGTCAGCGGCAGCGCGGGCAGCGTCACCAGCGTCGCGGGCACCATGTGCGCGGGCAGCGACTCGGCGACGAACGCGCGCAGCACCGGCACGTCGACGGCGGCGACGCCGGGCAGCGGCACCACGTACCCGGTCAGCTGGGGCACGCCGGTGGGCGAGGGCGCGACCTGCACCGCGGCCTGCACGACCACCGGGTGGCGCACCAGCGCGGCCTCGATCTCGCCGAGCTCGATCCGGAAGCCGCGCAGCTTCACCTGGTGGTCCACCCGGCCGACGTAGTCGAGCGTGCCGTCGGCCCGCCAGCGGACCAGGTCGCCGGTGCGGTACATCCGGGTGCCGGCCGGCCCGTACGGGTCGGCGACGAAGCGCTCGGCGGTGGTGACGGGGCGGCGCAGGTAGCCGTGTGCCAGGCCGGTGCCGGCGATGTACAGCTCGCCGGTGACGCCGACCGGCGCGGGCGCGAGGGCGTCGTCCAGGACGTACAGCCGGTGGTTGTCCAGCGGGCGGCCGATCGGCGGGCGGCCGCTGCCGGGGCGCAGCGGGTCGCTCCAGGTGGCGCAGACCGAGGCCTCGGTCGGGCCGTAGGCGTTGCGGAACTCGGTCAGCGGGGCGAACCGGTCGACCAGCGCGGCCGGGCAGGCCTCGCCGCCGACCAGCAGGTGCAGGCCCTCGGGCAGCACCACGTCCTCGGGCAGGCCGGCCACCACGGTGGGCGGCAGCACCACGTGGTTGACCTGGTGCTCGGCGAGCAGCGCGCCCAGCACCTCGCCGGAGACCCGGCTCTCGTCGGTGGCGACCACCAGGGTGCCGCCCGAGTACAGCGAGACGCCGAGCTCCCAGACGGTGGCGTCGAAGCTGAACGAGGCGAACTGCAGCACCCGGGTGTCCGGCCCCGCGCCCATCCGCGCCTGGTGGTTGGCGGCCAGGTTGGCCGCCCCCAGGTGCGGCACCGCGACGCCCTTGGGGCGGCCGGTGGAGCCCGAGGTGTAGATCACGTAGGCGACGTCCTGCGGGACGAGCGGCCGGGTGCGGTCGGCGTCGACGGGGTTGCGGTCGGGCCGGCCGGTCAGGTCGGACCGGGTACGCAGGGAGTCCAGGACCAGCGGGACGACGCCCTCGGGCAGCCCCGGGATCCGGTCGGCGACCGCCTCGACGGTCAGCACCTGGGCGGGCGCCGCGTCGTCGAGCATGTAGGCGATCCGCTCGGCCGGGTACTGCGGGTCGACCGGCAGGTAGGCGGCGCCGGTCTTGAGCACCGCCAGCAGCGCGATCACCAGCGGCGCGGAGCGCGGCATCGCCAGCGCGACCACGTCGCCGGGGCCGACCCCGCGCTCCAGCAGCAGGTGGGCGAGCCGGTTGGCCCGCTCGTTGAGCGCCGCGTAGGACAGCCGCATCGTCGCCGGGCCGGCCGGTACGCCGTCCGGGCCGATCAGCGCGGGGTGGTCCGGGTCGGCGGCCGCCAGGCCCTCGAACAGGGCGGTCAGGGTGACCGGGGTGAACGGGGCGGTCGGGCCGGCCCACTCCTCCAGCAGGACGCGGCGCTCCTCGGCGGTGAGCAGGTCGAGGGCGCTGAGCGGCGCGTCGGGGGTGCGGGCGGCGGAGTCGAGCAGGGTGGCCAGGGCCCGGGCGAGGCGGGCCGCCGTCGCCCCGGTGAACAGGTCCTCGCGGTACTCCAGGCGGATGTCCAGTCCGGCCGGGGCGCCGTCCGGGCCGGTCCGCTCCAGCACCTGGAAGGACAGGTCGAACTTGGCCGTCGTGCTGCCGATCGGCAGCACCTCGGCGCTCAGGCCGGGCATCGCGGGCAGCGGGTCGGCACTGTTCTCGAAGGCCAGGATCACCTGGAAGAGCGGCTGCCGGCCCATCGAGCGGACCGGGTTGAGCTCCTCCACCAGGTGCTCGAAGGGCAGTTCGGCGTGCCCGTAGGCGGTCAGGTCGGTCTCCCGGACCCGCCCGAGCAGGGCGGTGAACGCCGGGTCGCCCGAGGTGTCGGTGCGCAGCACCACGGTGTTGACGAAGAAGCCGACCAGGTCCCGGACGGCGTCGTCGGTGCGCCCGGCCACCGGGCTGCCGAGCGGGATGTCGGTGCCCGCGCCCAGCCGGGTGAGGAGCGCGGCCAGGCCCGCCTGGACGGCCATGAACAGGCTGGCGCCGCCGCGCCGGGCCAGTTCGGCGAGCCGGGCGTGGGTCTCGGCGGGCACCGTGCACTCGACCTCGGCGCCGCGGTGCCCGGCCCGGGCCGGGCGGGGGAAGTCGGTGGGCAGGTCCAGCTCCTCCGGGATGCCCGCCAGCGCCTCGCGCCAGTGCGCGAGTTCGGCGCTGGCCAGGCTGTCCGGGTCGTCCTTGGAGCCGAGCAGTTCGCGCTGCCAGAGCGCGTGGTCGGCGTACTGCACCGGCAGCGGCTCCCAGCGCGGCCCGGCGCCGTCCAGCCGGGCCCGGTAGGCGTCGGAGAGGTCGCGGGCGAGCGGGCCGAGCGACCAGCCGTCGGCGGCGATGTGGTGCACCGTCAGGGCCAGCGCGTGGCTGTCCCGGCCGAGGGTGAACAGCCGGGCCCGCAGCGGCACCTGGGCGGACAGCTCGAAGGGGTGGGCGGCCTCGGCGGCCAGCGCCGCCTCCAGCGCGCCCGGCGCCGCCCCGGAGAGGTCCACCACGACCAGCGGGGCGCCGGCCTGCTCGGCCTCCTCGGCGGAGAGCACCAGCTGCGAGGGCAGCCCGTCGGCCTCGGCGAAGACGGTGCGCAGGCTCTCGTGCCGGGCCACCACGTCCCGGACGGCGGCGGCCAGCGCGGCGGCGTCCAGCGGGCCGGTGAGGCGGACCGCCAGCGGGATGTTGTAGCTGCCGGTGGGGCCGTCCATCTTGTCCAGGAACCAGAGCCGCTCCTGGGCGTGCGAGAGCGGCACCGAGGACGGCCGGTTCGGGACGGCGCGCAGCGCGGGGCGCCGGGGGGCCGGCTCCGCCGCGTCGGCGGCCGCCGACTCCGGGTCGAGGGCGCGGGCCAGCGCCTCGGCCGTCCGGGCGTCGAACAGGGCCCGCACCGGGACGTCCGCGCCGAGCGCGGCACGCAGCCGGTTGGCGACCCTGGTCGCGGACAGCGAGTGGCCGCCGAGTTCGAAGAAGTCGTCGTCGGCGCCGACCCGGTCGAGCCCGAGGGCCTCCGCGAAGACCGCGCAGAGCAGTTCCTCGCGCTCCCCCGCGGGCTCGCGTCCGGTGCCCGCCCGCTCGTCCGGCGGGGCGGGCAGGGCCTTGCGGTCGACCTTGCCGTTGGGGGTCAGCGGCAGGTCGTCCAAGGGAACGTACACGGCAGGGATCATGTGCGTGGGCAGCACCGATGACGCCCGCTCCCGCATGCGGTCGCGGTCGATCCCTGCCGGTACGACATAGGCGACCAGGCGGGCGTCCCCCGCCTGGTCGGTGCGGGCCGTGACGACGGCCCGCGTCACTCCGGGCTGCGCCGCGAGCACGGACTCGATCTCGCCGAGTTCGATGCGGTAGCCACGGATCTTCACCTGGTGGTCGCTGCGCCCCGCGTACTCCAGGGCGGTGCCGGCGGCGTCCCAGCGGACGATGTCGCCGGTGCGGTACATCCGCGCGCCGCTCGGGCCGTACGGGTCGGCGACGAAGCGCTCGGCGCTCAGGCCGGGGCGGCCCAGGTAGCCGCGGGCCAGGCCGGTGCCGGCGAGGTAGAGGTCGCCGAAGGTGCCGTCGGGGACGGGGCGCAGCGCGCCGTCCAGGACGTACACCCGGGTGTTGGCGATCGGGCCGCCGATCGGCGGCGGCCCGGCCGCGGTGGTGGTCAGCGGCGCGGCGGTGGACCAGATGGTGGTCTCGGTCGGGCCGTACACGTTGGTCACGGACGCGCAGTGCGCGGTGAGGGTGCGGGCCAGCGGCTCGGGCAGCGCCTCGCCGCCGACCAGGGCGCGCAGGCCGGCCAGCCGGGGGGCGTGGTCGGCGGCGAGCGACTGCCACAGGCTGGGGGTGGCCTGCAGCAGGGTGGCGTCCAGGCCGGTGACGGCGTCCGCCAGGGCGGCCGGGTCGCGGACCGTCTCGCGGTCGGCGACCAGCAGTTCGGCGCCGGCGGCGAGCGGGACGAACAGCTCCAGGTTGGCGATGTCGAAGCCGAAGGTGGTGACGGCGAGGAAGCGGTCCTCGGTGGTCACGGCGAAGCGGGCGACCATGTCCTCGACCAGGTTGACCAGCGCCCGGTGCGGCACCACGACGCCCTTGGGGCGGCCGGTGGAGCCCGAGGTGTAGATCACGTAGGCGGGGTGGTCGGCGCGCGGGGCCGTGCCCGGTACGCGCTGCCCGGGCGCACCGGTCGCGGCGTCCGGGCCGTCCAGGACCCACAGTTCGCCGGTGCTCATCTCGCCTTCGGAGGCTTCGGCGGCGAGGAGTTCGCGCACCCGGCGGTGGGTGAGGGTGACCACCGGGGCGGCGTCGGCGAGCATGTAGCGCAGCCGGTCGGCCGGGTAGTCCGGGTCCAGCGGCAGGTAGGCCGCGCCGGACTTGAGGACGGCCAGGGCGGCGACCACCAGGTCGCAGGAGCGGTCCAGCGCGATCGCCACCACCTGCTCCGGGCCGGCCCCGGCGGCGTGCAGGGCGTGCGCCAGCGCGTCGGCGCGGGCGTGCAGTTCGCGGTAGGTCAGGCGCTCCCCGCCGCAGCGCACGGCGGGCGCGTCCGGGGTGCGGGCGGCCCGGGCGGCCAGTAGCGGGGCCAGCCAGTCGCCGGGCAGCGGCGTCCCGGTGGCGTTGCGGGTCTCGGTGATCCCGGCGCGCTCGGCCTCGTCCAGGACGTCCAGCCGGCCGCACGGCTCGTCGGGCCGGGCGACGGCGGCGGCCAGCAGTCGGGCGAAGCGCCGCCCGACCAGTTCGGCCTCGGCCCGGGTGACCAGCGCGGGCACGTGGTTGACGGCCAGGCCGAACGGGGTGCCGGGGAAGACCGTGAGGGTGACCGGGAAGTGGGTGGCGGAGCGGACGTCGGCGCCGGTCACCCGGGGGCCGGTGCCAGTGGCCAGCGGCAGGCCGCCCATCGGGTAGTTCTGGAACATCAGGGCGGTGTCGAAGAGTTCGCCGCGCACGGCGGTGAGCTGCTGGACCTCCGCCAGGGTCAGGTGCTCGTGCGCCAGCAGCGCGGTCTGCGACCGCTGCACGTCGGCGAAGAGCTCGGCCGGGGTGCGGGCCGGGTCGACGTCCACCCGGACCGGGAGCGTGTTGGCGAACAGGCCCACCATCCGCTCGACGTCCGGGACCTCGGCCGGCCGGCCGGAGGTGACCGCGCCGAACAGCACGGTGTCCTGGCCGGTCAGCCGGGACAGCAGCAGCGCCCAGCAGCCCTGCACCACCGCGTTGACGGTCAGGCCGCGCGAGCGGGCGAAGCCGGTCAGCGCGGTGGAGACCTCGGGGGTCAGCTCCAGCGGGACGGCCTGCGGCAGCGCGGCCGCACCGGCGGCCCGGTCGCGGCCGGCCGGCACCAGCCGGGTCGGGTCGACGACCCCGGCCAGGGCGGCGGTCCAGGCCTGCCGGGCGGCCTCCTTGTCCTGCGCGCCGAGCCAGGCCAGGTGCGCCTGGTAGCGGGCCGCGCCGGCCCGCGGCTGCTTGGCGGGGGTGCCGCCGGCCTTCAGCTCCTCGGCGAGCGCGGCGAGTTCGCCGATCAGCGAGACCATCGACCAGCCGTCCACCAGGATGTGGTGGACGGTCCAGACCAGCCGGCAGCGCCCGCCCTCGGCGCGGGCCAGGGTGAGCCGCTGGAGCGGCGGGCGGGCGAGGTCGAAGCGGCGCAGCCGGTCCTCCTCGGCGAGCCGGTCGAACTCCGTCTCCGGCCCCTCGGCGGAGGCCGCCACCGCGACCTCGCGCCACGGCAGTTCGACCGACGTGGGGATCACCTGGATCGCCTCGCCGTTCTTGCGGTGCCGGAAGCAGGCCTTCAGGTTGGGGTGCCGCTCCAGGAGCAGGCCCGCCGCGGTGCGCAGCGCGGCGGCATCGGCGTCGGTCAGCTCGTCCAGGTCGAGGACCAGCTGAATGGTGTAGACGTCCGTCCCCTCACGGTCGTACTCCGAGAGAAAGAGCAGTCCCTGTTGCAGCGGCGAGAGTGGAAGGACTTCACTGATGGCGGACGGCCGATTCAAACCGGGCTCCTCGTGGAAGGCCTGCAAGTGCGGAATAACAAACGCTTTCCGATGGCGCTGACGAGCAACTGACCGGCAACTGACGGACGGCTGACGCGCGCCTCAGGACGGGTCCGAAACCCTGGTCGCGGACCCCGTCAGCAGTCCGTCAGCCCCTCGTCAGCGCCCGGCGGGAGGCTTGCCGCCGAGGCTAATTCGTTACCGAAGGCCAGGAGTCTCCAGTGCCGGTCATTTCCGCGTCGCACGAATTCGAGGTCAGCGACCTCTTCGTGAATCTGCAGCCGTTCTTCGGGCACCGTCTCTTCCTGAAAGTCGAAGGGTTCAACTTCGCCGGGTCCATCAAGCTGAAAGCGGCCCGGGAAATGGTCGCGCAGGCCGAGGCGGCGGGCGTCCTCGGCCCCGGCTCGACCCTGGTGGAATCCTCGTCCGGGAACATGGGCGTCGCCCTGAGCGTGCTCGCCGCCAGCCGCGGCTACAAGTTCATCTGCGTCACCGACTCTCGCTGCAACGAGGTCACCCGCCGCACCATGGAGTCGTACGGCGCCGAGGTGCACCTGATCACCGAGCCGCACGAGACCGAGGGCTTCCTCGGTGCGCGGATCCGCCACGTCAAGGCGCTGCTCGCCGCCGACGAGAAGCGGGTCTGGCTCAACCAGTACCTGAGTCCGGGCAACTGGATGGCGCACTACCGGACCACCGCGCCGGCCATCGCCCGCCAGTTCCCGGACCTGAACGTGCTGTTCATCGGCGCGGGCACGACCGGGACGCTGATGGGCTGCGCCCGGTACTTCCGCGAGCGGCGCCCCTCGGTGCGGGTCGTCCCGGTCGACAGCGTCGGCTCGGTCACCTTCGGCGCCCCGCCGGCCACCCGGCACATCCCGGGTCTGGGCACCAGCGTGCGGCCCGCGCTGCTGGACGAGTCGCTGGTGGAGCGGGCGGTGCACGTCGAGGAGACCGACACCGTCCGCACCTGCCGCGAACTGATGCGCGGCGGCTTCCTGTTCGGCGGTTCCACCGGGACGGCCGTCAGCGGCGCGCTGCGCTGGCTGAACGAGCACTACGGCGACGGCGCGGGCGGCGTGCGCGAGCGGGTGACCGCCGTGACCATCTCGCCGGACCTGGGCGAGCGCTACATGGACACCGTCTACCACGACGAGTGGGTGCGCGGTTCGGTCGGCCCGGAGGGCCTGCTGCCCGGGGTCGAGCACCGGGGCCTCGGGGCGGGCGTCGCCGCCGGGCTCCAGACGGTGTCCGGCTGACCGGTCCGCCGGGGGCGGGGCCTGCGGGGTCGGAGCCGGCGGGGTCAGAGGGTCGAGAGTTTTCAAGGCGGGGCTGAGGCTGAGAATGACGGAGAGCAAAGCAGTGACGACAAACCGGAACGCTGTCCTTCCGCTCACCGCGGCACAGGCCGAGATCTGGTTCGACGAGCAGTTCGCCGCCGGGCCGCTGGCCTACAACATGGCGGACTACATCGATCTGCGCGGACCGCTCGACGCCGAGCTGCTCGGACGGGCGCTGCAACGCCTCGGCCACGAGGCCGAGGGGCTGCGGGTGCAGTTCGTCGAGGAGGACGGCGCCCCCGGCCAGATCATCCGCCCGCTCGCCCAGCTCCCGCTCAAGACGCTGGACTTCAGCGGCGAGGCTGAGCCCTCGGCGGCCGCCGAGCGGTGGATGCGGGCCGACCACGCCGACCCGATGAAGGTCACCGACTTCCCGCTGTTCCGCGGCGCGCTGATCAGGCTCGCCCCGGAGCACCACCTGCTCTACCTGTGCATGCACCACATCCTCGCGGACGGCTTCAGCCGCTCGCTGCTCTACCCCAAGCTGTCCAGCGCCTACACCCGGCTGGCCGCCGGCGAGGGCCCGGCCGAGCTGGACGCCGACGCCATGCCGGCCTTCCACCGGCTGCTGGACGCCGAGCGCAAGTACCTCGACTCGTCGATGGTCGAGAAGGACCGCGCCTACTGGACGGACCGCCTCACCTCCGACCGGCACGGCGCGGTGCCCGAGCTGGTCTCGCTCTCCGAGCAGGAGCCGGCCCCCGGCCGGGTCGCGCTGCGCGAGACCGCCCGGCTCTCCCCCGCGACCACGGCCGCGCTGCACGCCCTCGCCCAGGACGGCAAGGTCACCATGCCGGTCCTGATGGTCGCCGCGATGGCCGCCTACACCCAGCGCGTCACCGGGGTCGCGGCGCCGCTGCTCACCTTGCCGGTCACCGGCCGGGTCGGCGCGGTCAGCCGCGAGATCCCCGGCATGCTCGCCAACTACCTGCCGCTGGCCGTCCGGGTGCGCCCGGAGATGACCCGCACCGAACTGCTGCGCGCGGCCTGGGTCGAGGTCGCCGGCACGCTGAAGCACCAGCGCTACCGCGGGGACAAGGTCCGCCGCGACATCGGCCTGCGGATCGACGACCAGCGCGCCTTCGGCCCGTTCATCAACGTGCTCAACCAGGACCCGGAGCTGGCCTTCGGCGACTGCCGCGGGGTCGTGGTCAACCTGTCCACCGGCATCGTCAAGGACCTCATCATGACGGTCCTGAACGCCGACGACGGCACCGTCGAGATCCACCTCGACGGCAACCCCGAGCTGTACGAGCCGGCCGAACTCGCCACCCACCTCGCCCGGTTCGAGACCTTCCTCGGCACCCTCGCCACCATGCCCGCGGACCGTCCGCTCGGCCAGGTGGGCCTGGGCGCGACCGGCGAACCGCTCGGGCTGCTCGGCGCCTGGGATCCGGCCACCGCCGCCGACCAGGGCCTGGTCGAGCGGGTCCGCGCCGTCGCGGCCGGTACGCCCGACGCGGTGGCCGTGGCCGACGGCGCCGAGCGGATCGACTACCGCGAACTGGTCGCCCGCGCGGCGGGCCTGGCCGCCCGGCTGACCGCCGCCGGGGTCACCACCGGTTCGGTGGTCGCGATGCTCGCCGAGCCCGGCGTCCCCTTCGTCACCGGTGTGCTGGCCGTCCAGGCCGCCGGCGGCGCCTACCTGCCGCTCGACCCGACCGCCCCCGCCGCCCGCAACACCGGGCTGCTGGAGGACGGCGGCGCCCGCCACCTGCTGGTCGGCGCCGGGTACGAGGCGCAGGCCGCCGAGCTCACCGCCGGGGCGACCACCGCCCTGCCGCTGGCCGACCCGTCCGACTCCATCAGTGGCGCCGAACTCGCCCCTGTCGGAGGCGAGTTGGACCTGGCGTACGTGATGTTCACCTCGGGCTCCACCGGCAAGCCCAAGGGCGCGATGGTGCAGCGCTCGGGGATGATGAACCACCTCTGGGCCAAGGTCGGCGACCTCGACCTGGCCGCCGGGGAGGGCGTCGTCCAGAACGCGCCGCTCACCTTCGACGTGTCGGTGTGGCAGATGCTCGCCCCGCTCATCGTCGGCGGCACCGTCCGGGTCTCCGGCACCGACATGGCCGCCGACCCGGCCGCCCTGTTCGGCATGGCCCGGGACGAGAAGATCGCCGTCCTGGAGGTCGTCCCCTCCCTGCTGCGCGCCGCCCTGGACGCCTGGGACCTCGACGGCACCACCCCCGAACTCCCGGACCTGCGCTGGCTGATGGTCACCGGCGAGGCCCTTCCGGCGGACCTGTGCCACCGCTGGCACGCCCGCCACCCGCACATCCCGATGATGAACGCCTACGGCCCCACCGAGTGCTCCGACGACGTCACGCACGCCGTCATCCGCGCCGGCGACACCCTCACCGCCCGCGTCCCCATCGGCACCGCCGTCCGCAACACCCGGCTGTACGTCCTCAGCGACGAACTCCAGCCCGTCCCCGTCGGCGTCCCCGGCGAGCTCTACATCGGCGGCGCCGGAGTCGGCCGCGGCTACCTCCACGACCCCGCCCGCACCGCCGCCACCTTCATGGCCGACCCCTACGCCGGACCCGGCACCCGGATGTACCGCACCGGCGACCGCGTCATCCAACGACCCGACGGCCAGCTCGAATTCATCGAACGCCGCGACCACCAGGTCAAGATCCGCGGCCGCCGCGTCGAAACCGGCGAAATCGAAGCCGTCATCCGCTCCCTCGACACCGTCGCCGACGCCGCCGTCGCCGTCCTCCCCGACGCCTCCGGCAACCCCCGCCTCATCGGCTACCTCACCGGCCCCGGCGTCGACCCCGCACAGGTCCGGGCCGAACTCTCCCAACTGCTGCCCGGCTACATGATCCCGGCGTCCTGGCTCGTCCTCGACACCATGCCGCTCACCCCCAACGGCAAGCTCGACCGCAAGGCCCTGCCCAAGCCCGCCCTCGGCGAGCAGGACACCCTCCGCGGCCCCCGCACCGAGCGCGAGCGGGTCCTCTGCGACATCCTCGCCGAGGTCCTCGGCACCGGCCGGGTCGGCATCGACGAGGACTTCTTCGCCCTCGGCGGCGACAGCATCCGCTCCATCCAGGTCGTCAGCCGGGCCCACAAGGCCGGACTCACCCTCACCACCCGCGACATCTTCACCCACAAGACCGCCGCCGCCCTCGCCCGGATCGCGGGCGGCGCCGACCCCACGGCGGCGACCGCGCCCGCCGAGGACGCGGGCGGCACCGGCCCGTACGAACTCACCCCGATCATGGGCCAGTTGCACGACGACACCACCAGCCTCACCGGCCCGGTCGTCAAGTACAGCCAGCACGTGGTCGTCCGGGTCCCCGCCGCCCTGGACGCCGAACTGCTCGACGCGGCCCTGCACACCCTGGTCGACCACCACGACGCGCTGCGCACCCGGGCCACCGAACCCGCCCCCGGCCTGTGGCACCTGGAGGCACTGGCCCCCGGCGCGCTCGCCGGCGTCCGCCTGGTCGCCACCGCCGAGAACGGCGCCGGCAGCGGCGCCGACGACCAGGACGCCCTCGGCTTCGCCGAGCGGCAGGCCTCCGCCGCCCGCGCCCGGCTCGACCCCGCTGCCGCCGTGATGATCCAGGCCGTGCTGATCGGCGCGGCCCCCGGCGCCGACACCGCCCTGCTGGTGCTCTCCGCCCACCACCTGGTCATCGACGGCGTGTCCTGGCGGATCCTGCTGCCCGACCTCGCCGCCGCCTGCGAGGCGCTGGCGGCCGGCCGCACCCCCGCCCTCGACCCGGTCGGCACCTCCTACCGCGCCTGGTCCCAGCTGCTCGCCGCGCAGGCCCGCACCCAGGTCCGCGGCCCCGAACTCGCCCTCTGGCAGTCGATCCTGACCGGCCCCGACCCGCTGGTCGGCACCCACCGGCTCGACCCCGAGACGGACGTCTACGGCACCCAGCGCACCCTGCGCCTGGAGCTCGGCCCCGAGGTCACCGGCCCGCTGCTCACCGACGTCCCGGCGGCCTTCCACGCCGAGGTCAACGACGTCCTGCTGACCGGCCTCGCCCTCGCCGTCGCCGACTGGCGCCGCCGGCACGGCCGCGCCGACTACGCCCAGACCCTGATCGAGCTGGAGGGCCACGGCCGCGAGCAGCTCAGCGACGGCCTCGACCTGTCCCGCACCGTCGGCTGGTTCACCAGCGCCTTCCCGATGCGCCTCGACCCCGGCACGCTCGACTGGGACGAGCTCTGGGCCGGCGGCCCCGCCCTCGCCGCCGCCCTCAAGCGGATCAAGGAGCAGCTGCGCGCGCTGCCCGACCGCGGCGTCGGCTACGGCCTGCTGCGCTACCTCAACCCGCACGCCGCCCGCGCCCTGGCCGGCCACCACAAGCCGCAGATCGGCTTCAACTACATGGGCCGCTTCGACGCCCGCGAGGCCCGCCTCTGGGAGCCGGCCGGCGGCGACGGCGTGGTCGGCACCGGCGCCCACCCCGGCATGCCGCTGCCGCACCTGCTCGACGTCACCCCGGCCACCGAGGACCGGCACGACGGCCCGCACCTGATCGCCAACTGGTCCTGGGCCGGCCGGACCGTCGCCGAGGAGGACGCCCAGGACGTCGCGGACACCTGGTTCCGCGCCCTCGAACTGCTCGCCCGGCACGCCACCGCCCCCGGCGCGGGCGGCCGCACCCCCTCCGACCTGCCGCTGGTCGCCCTGGCCCAGGACGAGATCGAGGAGTACGAGGCCGAACTCGCCGAGGCCGGCACCGCCCTCGCCGACGTCCTGCCGCTCACCCCGCTCCAGCAGGGCATGCTCTTCCACGCCGACTACGACACCGCCGCCGGCAGCGCCGCGGACGCGGTCGACGTCTACACCCTGCAGATCGTCGCCGACATCGAGGGCGACCTCGACGCCGACGCCCTGCGCGCCGCCGGGCAGACCCTGCTCGACCGGCACCCCAACCTGCGCGCCGCCTTCCGCGCCCGGGCCACCGGCGAGCCCGTCCAGGTCATCGCCCAGCACGCCGAACTGCCCTGGCTGGAAGCCGACCTGACCGACCTGCCGGAGCCCGCCCGGGCCGCCGAGCTGAACCGCATCACCGAGGCCGAGCGCACCCGCCGCTTCGACCTCGCCGCGCCGCCACTGCTGCGCTTCGCGCTCGTCACCCACGGCGAGGGCCGGCACCGGTTCATCTGGACCAGCCACCACATCCTGGTCGACGGCTGGTCGATGCCGCTGCTCGTCCGCGAGCTGTTCGCGCTCTGCGCGCCCGGCGCGGACGTCGCGCTGCTGCCCGACCCGGCCCCGTACCGCTCGTACCTGGCCTGGCTGACCGCGCAGGACCGCACGGCCGCCCGGGCCGCCTGGCACGAGGTGCTGGCCGACATCGACGAGCCCACCCTGCTCGTCCCCGCCGACCCGAGCCGCCTCCCGGCGCTGCCCGACGCGGTGCTCGCCGAGGTGCCGCGCGAGCTGACCGCCGCGCTCGCCGGCTGGGCCCGAACCCAGGGCCTGACCGTCAACACCGTGGTGCAGGGCTGCTGGGCGCTGCTGCTCGGCCGGCTCACCGGCCGCCAGGACGTGGTGTTCGGCGCCGTCACCTCCGGCCGCCCGGCCGAGGTCCCGGACGTCGAGTCGATGATCGGCATGTTCCTCACCACCGTGCCGGTCCGGGCCCGGCTGCACCCCGGCGACACCCTCGCCGAACTGCTGCACGCCCTCCAGGACCAGCAGACCGCGCTGCTCCCGCACGAGCACCTCGGGCTCGCCGCGATCCACCAGGCCGCCGGCCTGTCCGGCGAGGTCTTCGACACCGTGGTGCTGTTCGAGAACTTCCCGCTGGACGAGAACGGCCTCGACACCGGCGTCGCCGACGGCCCGCGCATCGTCCGCACCGAGGCCCTGGACGCCCGGCACCACCCGCTGAGCCTGGTGGTCCACCCCGGCGACAGCCTGCACCTGCGGCTGGACTACAACCCCGGCCTGTTCGGCCGGGCCGAGGTCGAGCGGGTCGCGGCGATCTTCCAGCACCTGCTGCGGACCGTCGCCGAGCGGCCCGGACTGCCGCTCGCCCAGGTCGACGTGACCGCCCCGGCGGACCTCACCGGCACCGGCACCCCCGGCGAGCTGGGCGGACTGCTCGGCGCCTGGGACCCGTCGATCCCCGAGGAGAGCCTCGGCGTCGTCGAGCGGGTGCGCGCCGTCGCCGCCCGCACCCCCGAGGCCACCGCCGTCACCGACGGCGCCGGCTCGCTGACCTACCGGGAGCTGGTCGAGGCGGCCGGCGGCCTGTCCGCGGGCCTCGCCGAGGCCGGGGTCACCACCGGCTCGGTGGTCGCGATGCTCGCCGAGCCCGGCGTCCCGTTCATCACCGGCGTGCTGGGCGTGATCGGCGCCGGCGGCGCCTACCTGCCGCTCGACCCGGCCGCCCCGGCCGCCCGCAACACCGGGCTGCTGGAGGACGGCGGCGCCCGCCACCTGCTGGTCGGCGCCGGGTACGAGAAGCAGGCCGCCGAGTTCGCCGGCGCGGTCCAGGGCGGGCCGGTCACCGTCATCGGCCTGGAGCAGGCCGCCGACGCACGGGCCCTGCCCGACTGCGTGGGCACCGGGCTGGACCTGGCGTACGTGATGTTCACCTCCGGCTCCACCGGCAAGCCCAAGGGCGCGATGGTGCAGCGCTCCGGCATGATGAACCACCTCTGGGCCAAGGTCGGCGATCTCGACCTGGCCGCCGGGGAGGGCGTCGTCCAGAACGCGCCGCTCACCTTCGACGTCTCCGTCTGGCAGATGCTCGCCCCGCTGGTCGTCGGCGGCACCGTCCGGGTCTCGGGGACGGAGATGGCCGCCGACCCGGCCGCCCTGTTCGGCATGGCCCGGGACGAGAAGATCGCCGTCCTGGAGGTCGTCCCCTCCCTGCTGCGCGCCGCCCTGGACGCCTGGGACACCGAGGGCGACGCCCCCGAACTCCCGGACCTGCGCTGGCTGATGGTCACCGGCGAGGCCCTCCCGGCGGACCTGTGCCAGCGCTGGCACGCCCGCCACCCGCACATCCCGATGATGAACGCCTACGGCCCCACCGAGTGCTCAGACGACGTCACCCACGCGATCATCCGCGCCGGCGACACGCTCACCGCCCGCGTCCCGATCGGGACGGCGGTGCGCAACACCCGCCTCTACGTCCTCAGCGACGAACTCCAGCCCGTCCCCGTCGGCGTCCCCGGCGAGCTCTACATCGGCGGCGCCGGAGTCGGCCGCGGCTACCTCCACGACCCCGCCCGCACCGCCGCCACCTTCATGGCCGACCCGTACGCCGGACCCGGCACCCGCATGTACCGCACCGGCGACCGCGTCATCCAACGACCCGACGGCCAGCTCGAATTCATCGAACGCCGCGACCACCAGGTCAAGATCCGCGGCCGCCGCGTCGAAACCGGCGAGATCGAAGCCGTCATCCGCTCCCTCGACACCGTCGCCGACGCCGCCGTCGCCGTCCTCCCCGACCCCTCCGGCAACCCCCGCCTCATCGGCTACCTCACCGGCCCCGACGTAGACCCGGACCGGATCCGCCGTCACCTGGCCGAGCTGCTGCCCGGGTACATGATCCCGGCGTCCTGGCTGGTGCTGCCCGCCATGCCGCTCACCCCCAACGGCAAGCTCGACCGCAAGGCCCTGCCCAGGCCCGACCTGGGGGACCAGGAGGAGGCCCGCGCGCCGCGCACCGAGCGCGAGCAGGTGCTGACCGAGATCCTGGCCGAGGTCCTCGGCACCGGCCGGGTCGGCATCGACGAGGACTTCTTCGCCCTCGGCGGCGACAGCATCCGCTCCATCCAGGTCGTCAGCCGCGCCCGCAAGGCCGGACTCACCCTCACCACCCGCGACATCTTCACCCACAAGACCGCCGCCGCCCTGGCCCAGGTCGCCGAGGAGCAGGAGCAGAACCCCGCCGAGTCCGCCCCGACGGAGCCCGAAAGCAGTCTGATCGCCCTGTCCGACGAGGAACTGGCCGATCTGGAATTCGAGTTGAATGAGGAACTTTCGTGACGACCGCCCCCAGAACCGGGTCGAAGATCAGCGAAGTACTTCCGCTCTCCCCCCTCCAGCAGGGGCTGCTGTTCCTGTCCTCGTACGACCAGGCCTCGCCCGACCTGTACACCCTCCAGTTCGTCGCGGAGATCGACGGGCCGGGCGCGGGTGACGGCGAGCAGCTCGCCGCCCGGCTGCGCGCGGCCTCGGCCGCGCTGCTGCGCCGGCACCCCAACCTGCGGGCCTGCTTCCGCAACCGCAAGACCGGCGAGCCCGTCCAGGTCGTCCTCAAGGAGACCGAGGTCGAGCCGCAGTGGCAGCTGCACGACCTCACCCACCTGCCCGAGGCCGACCGGGAGGAGGAGGCGCAGCGGCTGACGCGTGAGGACCGGCTGCGCCGGTTCGACCTGGCGCGGCCGCCGCTGATGCGGTTCACCCTGATCCGGCTGGGCGCGGGGCACCACCGGTTCCTCTGGTCGGTGCACCACATCGTCATGGACGGCTGGTCGTTCCCGCTGGCCGTCCGCGAGCTGGTGCTGCTCGGCGACGAGGCGGGGGCGGCGGCGCTGCCCGCACCCGCGCCGTACCGCTCGTTCCTGACCTGGCTGAACGGCCGCGACCGGGCCGCCGCGCGGGCGGCCTGGGCGCAGCTGCTGGACGGCCTGGACGGGCCGGTCCGGGCGCTGCCCGCGGCCGGCGACGGCGAGTCCCTCGAACTGCCGTCGCTCGTCCGGGGGTTCCTGTCGCCGGAGCGCACCGCGGCGCTCGCCGGCTGGGCGCGCGGCCGGGGCCTGACCCTCAACACCGTGGTGCAGGGCTGCTGGGCGCTGCTGCTCGGCCGGCTCACCGGCCGCGAGGACGTGGTGTTCGGGTCGGTCACCTCCGGCCGCCCGGCCGAGGTCCCGGACGTCGAGTCGATGATCGGCCTGTTCGCCAACACCCTGCCGGTCCGCGCCGATCTGCGCCCGGACCAGCGGGCGAGCGAGCTGTTCGAGGCGCTGGCCCGCCAGCAGCTCGCGATGATGCCGCACGAACACCTGCCGCTCGCCGAGGCGCAGGCCGCCTCCGGCGTCCAGGGCGAGCTGTTCGACACCGTCCTCGCCTTCCAGAGCTACCCGCTGGACGAGGCCGCGCTGTTCCGCGAGTCGGGCGGCACCGTCAGCTCCGCCCAGGTGCTCTCGGCCACCCACTACCCGCTGAGCCTCACCGTCTTCCCCGGCGAGCGGCTGGACCTGCACCTCGCCTACCGGCCCTCGGCCTTCGCCGAGGCCGCTGAGCACACTGACACCGCCGAGGACCCGCAGTCGTCCGCGCAGCGCGTCCTGGACCGGCTGGTCCGCGTCCTGGAGCAGGTCGCCGACGACCCGCAGGCCCCGCTCGCCCGGCTCGGCGCGCCCGAGCCCGCCGAACTGGCCCGCATCCTCGGCGAGTGGAGCGGCGCCTCGGCCGCCCCCCGGGAGCCCGCGCGGCGCGCCACCGTCGCGGAGCTGTTCGCCGAGCAGGCCGCCCGCACCCCGGACGCCGTCGCGGTCACCGCCCCCGGCGAGGCCGCCCTCAGCTACCGCGAGCTGGACGAGCGGGCCAACCGGCTCGCCCACCTGCTCGCCGCCCGCGGCGCCGGCCCGGAGAGCCTGGTGGCCGTCGCGCTGCCGCGCGGCGTCCAGCTGATCGTCGCCGTCCTGGCCGTCCTCAAGGCGGGCGCGGCCTACCTGCCGCTGGAGCCCGGCCACCCGGCCGACCGGATCGGCTACACCCTGCGCGACGCCCGTCCGGCGCTGCTGCTGACCGCCGGCGGCGTGCTGCCCGAGCCGCCCGACGCCCCGGACCTGCCACGCCCGGACCTGCCGCGCCTGGACCTGGACGCCCCGGAGACGGCCGCCGCGCTGGCCGCCCACCCGGCCACCGCCCCGGACACCGCGGTCTCCCCCGAGCACCCGGCCTACGTCATCTACACCTCCGGCTCCACCGGCCGCCCCAAGGGCGTCGTGGTGCCGCACCAGAACGTGGCGCGGCTGCTGGAGGCCACCGACGACTGGTTCGACTTCGGCCCCGGCGACGTGTGGACGCTGTTCCACTCCATCGCCTTCGACTTCACCGTCTGGGAGCTGTGGGGCGCGCTGCTGCGCGGCGGCCGGCTGGTCGTGGTGCCGTACGACGTGTCGCGCTCCCCCGACGCCTTCCTGGACCTGCTCGCCGAGGAGCGGGTGACCGTCCTCAACCAGACGCCGTCCGCCTTCTACCAGCTGATGCGCGCCGACGCCGACCGCCCGCGCCCGCTCGCCCTGCGGACCGTGGTGTTCGGCGGCGAGGCGCTGGACATCGGCAAGCTCGCCGACTGGTACGCCCGGCACGCCGACGACGCGCCGCGCCTGGTCAACATGTACGGCATCACCGAGACCACGGTGCACGTCTCCTACCAGGAGCTGGACGCCCCGACGGCCGCCGCCGGCGGCGGCAGCGTGATCGGGCGCGGCATCCCGGACCTGCGGGTCTACCTGCTCGACGGCGCCCTGCAGCCCGTCCCGGCCGGCGTGCCCGGCGAGCTGTACATCACCGGCCCCGGCCTGGCCCGCGGCTACCTGCGCCGCCCCGACCTCACCGCGGCCCGCTTCGTCGCCTGCCCGTTCGAGCCCGGCGGCACCCGGATGTACCGCACCGGCGACCTCGGCCGCTGGCGGGCCGACGGCACCCTGGAGTACCTGGGCCGCGCCGACGAGCAGGTCCAACTGCGCGGCTTCCGGATCGAGTTGGGCGAGATCGCGACCGTCCTCGGCCAACACCCCGCAGTCGCCGAGGCGGCCGTGATCGCCCGCGAGGACCGGCCCGGCGACCAGCGCCTGGTCGCCTACGTGGTGCCCCGCGACGGCGCCGACCCGGCCGGGCTGCGGGAGTTCGCCGCCGAGCGGCTGCCCGAGTACATGGTCCCGGCGGCCGTGGTCCCGCTCGCCGCGCTGCCGCTGACCGCCAACGGCAAGCTCGACCGCCGCGCCCTGCCCGCTCCCGCGTACACCACCTCGGCCCGCAGCCCGCGCACCGCCGAGGAGGAGCAGCTCTGCGGCGTCTTCGCCGAGGTGCTCGGACTCGACCGGGTCGGCGTCGACGACGACTTCTTCACCCTCGGCGGCCACTCGCTGCTCGCCACCCGGATCGTCAACCGGGTCCGCGCCGAACTCGGCGCCGAACTCCAGGTGCGGGACCTCTTCGAGGCCCCCTCCCCCGCCCGCCTCGCCGAACGGCTGGCCGCCGCCGCACCCGGCCGCGCCCCGCTCGCCGCCGGGCCGCGCCCGGCCGTGCTGCCGCTGTCGTACGCGCAGCAGCGGCTCTGGTTCGTCGAGCACCTGGGCGCACCCGGCGGGCTGTACGCCATCCCGCTGGCGATCCGCCTCTCCGGGCGGCTCGACACCGCCGCCCTGACGGGCGCCCTGCAGGATGTGGTCACCCGGCACGAGGCGCTGCGCACCGTCTTCCCGCAACACGCCCCCGCCGGGGCCACCCCCGGGACCACCCCCGGGACCACCCCCGGGACCACCGGCAGCGGACCGGCCGAACAGCGGGTGCTCACCCCGGCCGAGGCCGCCGTCCCGCTCCCGGTGAGCGAGACCACCGAGGCGGGCCTGCCCGCCGCCCTCGCCGCCGAGGCCGCGCGCGGCTTCGACCTGGAACGCAGCCTCCCGCTCCGCGCCCGCCTGTTCCGGCTCGGCCCGGACGAGCACGTGCTGACGATCGTCCTGCACCACATCGCCGGCGACGGCTGGTCGCTCGCCCCGCTCACCCGCGACCTCACCGCGTACTACCGGGCCCGGGTGGCCGGCCGCCCGGCCCAACTGCCGCCGCTGCCCGTCCAGTACGCCGACTACGCCCTGTGGCAGCGCGGACTGCTCGGCGCGGAGGACGACCCACAGAGCGAACTCACCCGCCAACTCGCCTACTGGGCCGAGACCCTGAAGGGCCTGCCGGAGGAACTGGCGCTGCCCTTCGACCACCCGCGCGGCACCCGGGCCGAGCACCGCGGCGACGTCGTGCGCACCACCGTGCCGCAGCCGCTCACCGCCGAGCTGCACCGGCTCGCCGCCGCCTGGGGCGTCAGCGCCTTCATGCTGCTGCGGGCCGGGCTCGCCGCCCTGCTCACCCGGCTCGGCGCGGGCACCGACATCCCGCTCGGCAGCCCGATCGCCGGCCGCACCGACGAGCGGCTCGACGAGCTGGTCGGCATGTTCGTCAACACCCTGGTGCTGCGCACCGACACCTCCGGCGACCCGGGACTGCGCGAGCTCGCCGAACGGGTCCGGGCCTACGACCTGGCCGCCCACCAGCACCAGGACGTGCCCTTCGAGAAGCTCGTCGAGGTGCTCAACCCCGAGCGCTCGATGGCCCGGCACCCGCTGTTCCAGGTGATGCTCGGCTTCCAGCAGGCCGGCCCGGCCCCGGCGCCCGAGGACGACCCGGAGCTCGCCGTGACCGAGCAGCCGGTGCCCGTCCGGACCGCCAAGTGGGACCTGTTCTTCCAGCTCACCGAGCAGGCCGGCGGCGCGCTCGCGCTCGCCGTCGAGTACCGCACCGACCTGTTCGAACCCGCCACGGCCCGCCGGATCACCGACGCCTACCTGCGACTGCTCGCCGCCGCCCTCGCCGAGCCCGCCCGGCCGCTGTCCCGGCTGGACCTGCTCGGGCCCGAGGAGGAGGCCGAACTGCTCGCCCTCGGCACCCACCGGGCCGGTACCCCGCGCAGCACCCTCACCGCCCTGGTGGACCGCCGGATCGCGGCCACCCCGGACGCGGTCGCGCTGGTCCACACCGAGCCCGGCCACCCCGAGCGGCTGCGGCACACCAGCTACGCCGAACTGGACGCCGAGGCCAACCGCCTGGCCCACCTGCTGACCGCGCGCGGCGCCCGCCGGGGCGACCTGGTGGCGCTGCGCCTGGAGCGCGGCCCGGCCGTGGTGAGCACCCTGCTGGCGATCGCCCGCACCGGCGCGGCCTACCTGCCGATCGACCCGTCCTACCCCGACGAGCGGGTCCGCGACATGCTGGCCGACAGCGGCGCCCGGCTGCTCGTCACCGAACGCTCCCTGGCCGAACGGGAGCTCCCCGCCGGGGTCGTCGAGCTGCTCCTGGACGCCCCCGAAACCCTGGCCGACCTGGCCGACCGGCCCGTCACCGCCCCGGTGCCCGCCGCCCCGATCGACCCCGACGACCTGCTGTACGTCATCTACACCTCCGGCTCCACCGGCAAGCCCAAGGGCGTCGCGGTCCCGCACCGCGCCGCCGTCCGCCTGGTCCTGGGCCTGCCGGAGCTGGCGCCGACCGCCGCGGACACCTTCCTCTACTTCGCGCCGGTCGCCTTCGACGCCTCCACCTTCGAGATCTGGGGCGCGCTCGCCCACGGCGCCCGGGTGGCGGTCCACCCGCCCGGCCCGGCCGACCCGCAGGCCCTGGAGTCCTTCCTGGCCCTCGCCCGGGTGAGCGTCGCCTTCCTCACCACCCAGTTGTCCAACACCATCGCCGACACCCGGCCGCGCGCCCTGGCCCCGCTGCGGGCGCTGCTCACCGGCGGCGAGGCGCACTCCCGCGACCACCTGGACCGGCTGCGGGCCGCCCTGCCGGACACCACGGTGTTCAACGTGTACGGCCCCACCGAGACCACCACCTTCGCCACCGGCCAGGACCTCGGCCGTGCCGAGGGCACCGTCCCGATCGGCCTGCCGATCGGCGACACCCGCGCGTACGTCCTGGACGAGGCGCTGCGGCCGGTGCCGCGCGGCGTGGTCGGCGAGCTGTACCTGGCCGGCGAGGGCCTGGCCCGCGGCTACCTCGGCCAACCCGCGCTGACCGCCGCCCGCTTCACCGCCTGCCCGTTCGGCGCGCCCGGGGAACGCATGTACCGCACCGGCGACCTGGTCCGCTGGGACCGGCACGGCCGGATCGAGTACGTCGCCCGCGCCGACCAGCAGGTCAAGATCCGCGGCTACCGGGTCGAACTCGGCGAGATCGAACGGCTGCTGGCCGAGCACCCGGCCGTCGCCCGGGCCGCCGTCCTGGCCCCCGCCGACGCCGCCGGCCAGCGCCGCCTGGTCGCCTACCTGGTGCCCGCCGACGGCCGGCCGACCCCCGGACCGGCCGAGTTGCAGGGCCACCTGGCCCGCTCGCTGCCCGGCCACATGGTGCCGGAGAGCTACACCGCACTGCCGGAACTGCCGCTGAACGCCAACGGCAAGCTGGACGTCAAGGCCCTGCCCGCCCCCGCGGCCACCCCCTCGGCCCGCGCCCCGCGGGCGCCCCGCACCGAGCCGGAACGGCTGCTCTGCGCCGCCGTCGAGGAGGTCCTGGGCACCGGCCCGGTCGGCCCCGACGATTCCTTCTTCGCCCTCGGCGGGGACAGCCTGAAGGCGATCCGGCTGGTCAACGCGGCCGGCCGGGCCGGGCTGCCGATCAGCCTCGGCGCGGTCTTCGAGCACCGCACCCTGGAGGCGCTGGCCGCGGCCGCCGCCACCGGGGGCGGCGCGGTCGACCTGCTCGGGCCCGTCCTGCCGATCCGGCCCACCGGCGGGCGGCCCCCGCTGTTCTGCGTGCACGGCGGCCTCGGCTTCGCGATCCCGTTCGCGGCGCTCGCCGAGCACCTCGACCCGGAGCAGCCGGTCTACGGCCTCCAGGCCCGCGGCCTGTCCGACGACGGCCCGCTGCCGACCGACCTGGGCGACGTCGCCGAGGAGTACCTGGCCCGGGTGCGCGCCGTGCAGCCGCACGGCCCGTACCACCTGCTCGGCTGGTCCTACGGCGGCGTCGTGGCGCACGAGATGGCCGTCCGGCTGCACGCCGCCGGCGAACAGGTGGCGTTCCTGGCCAACCTGGACGCCTACCCCGACGACGCCCTCGGGGCCCGGCCCAGCGACGCCGAGTTCCTCGCCGACTTCCTGGCCGAGGCCGGGGTCGACGCGGCGGAGCCGGAACGGCTCACCCCGCAAGGCGTCGCCGCACACCTGGCCCGCACCGAAGGCCCCCTCGCCGCGCTCGAACCGGGTACGCTGGAACGGCTGCTGGGGGTCATGCGGAACAACCTGGAGCTGTTCCAGCGGTTCACCCCGGGCCGCTTCGACGGCTGCCCGATGACGCTCTTCGTGGCGGTCGGCGGCGACACCCGCCCCACCCCGGAGGAGCGCGCCCTCAAGGTCAAGAGCTGGGAGCCGCACGTCGGTTCCGCCGTCCTCGCGCACGACGTGGACAGCGGGCACCAGCAGCTGCTGCAACCCGCACCGGCGGCGGCGATCGGCGCGGTCGTCGAACACGCCCTCGCCGCCCTGGCCGCGAGCCCGGCCGGCACCCCGACCACCTGACGCCCGGTCAACCCGGCACGTCCCGCGATCCCGAGATCTGGAGAACAGTCATGGCGAACCCCTTTGACCGCGAAGACGGCACCTTCCTCGTCCTCGTCAACGCGGAGGGGCAGCACTCCCTGTGGCCGTCCTTCGCCGCCGTCCCGGAGGGCTGGTCGGTGACCCTGGAGGCCACCGACCGGGCCACCGCCGTCGCCCACATCGAGGGCAACTGGACGGACATGCGCCCGCTCAGCCTCCAGCAGCAGGGCTGACCGGCCGGGCCCGCGCCCGGAATCCGGAAGAACGCCGCCGGACGGCTCCGACCCCGCCGCCCGCCGCACCCCCAGGGCCTTCGCCCGCCGGTGCGGCGGGCGGCCGTTTTGTCCCCGACACCCCTCCCCACCAGGCACGCGACACCCCGCCAGGACCCGTCAGTGAGCGGTCAGTTGGACGTCATCGACCCGTCATCGGGCCTGACTAATTTGCTGCTCAGAGGCCCGATTTCCGGGCACCCCAGGGCGCCCGCACAGGGCACCCGCAAAAACGGAGGAAAACGAGCATGACGACGGTAGCGCCGGAGCGTCTCACCCGGATCCGCGAAATCATCGCCGAGAACATCGACGTGCACACCGAGTTCGCCGACACCGCGCTGTTCGTCGACGAGCTGGGCGCCGACTCGCTGAAGCTCATCGACGTGCTCAGCGCCCTGGAGATGGAGTACTCCATCGTCATCGACATGAACGAGCTGCCGAAGATGGTGAACGTGGAGGCCACGTACCAGGTGACCGCGACGGCCGCCGGCTGGTGATCGGGGCGGGTTCCGGGACCGGAACCCCCGCCCGCAGGCATCCCACTGCTTAAGGAGTCCCATGTCCACCGCACAGTCACCAGCGGCACCCCGCGCCGGCGTGCCCGCCGACCGCCGCCGGGTCGTCCTCACCGGCCTCGGGGCGATCTCCAGCATCGGCACGGGTGTCGAGGAGTACACCGCGGGGCTGCGGGCCGGCCGCTCCGGTGCGCGGCCGATCACCCGGTTCGACACCGAGGGGTTCGGCCAGAACATCGCCTGCGAGGTCCCCGACTTCGAGCCGGAGCGCTGGATCCGCAACGTCCCCCTCGACGACATGGGCCGCGCCGGGCAGTTCGCCGTCGCCGCCGCCCGGATGGCCGTGGAGGACGCCGGGCTCACCGAGGCCGACCTCGGCGAGCGCCAGGCCGTCATCAGCGTCGGCACCACCGACGGCGAGGGGCACGACATCGGCGTGCTGGTCGAGCAGGAGCTCGCGGCCGGGGACCCGGAGGGCATGGACCCGGTGCTGTCCCGCCGGATCAACGCCGGCCGGCTCACCACCGTCATCGCCCGCGAGCTGCGGATGCCGAACGTGGAGCCGACCACCATCACCACCGCCTGCGCGGCGGGCAACTACTCGATCGGCTACGGGCTGGACGCGATCCGCTCCGGCGAGGTCGACATCGCGCTGTGCGGCGGCGCCGACGCCGTCTGCCGCAAGGCCTTCGCGCTGTTCAAGCGCTTCGGCGCGCTCACCCCGGACGTGGTCCGCCCGTTCGACAAGAACCGCCAGGGCATCCTGACCGGCGAGGGCGCGGGCATCCTCGTCCTGGAGAGCCTGGAGTCCGCCCTCGCCCGCGGCGCGCACATCTACGCCGAGGTGCTCGGGTACGGTCTCAGCTGCGACGCCGCCCACCCGACCGCGCCGAACCGCGACGGCATCGCGCGCGGCATCCGGCTCGCCCTGGACGACGCCGGGGTCGAGCGGGACGAGATCGACTTCATCTCCGCGCACGGCACCGGCACCAAGGCCAACGACAAGACCGAGTCGGCCGCCATCGTCGACGTGTACGGCGACGCACCGCCGCGCACCGTCGCGGTGAAGTCGATGCTCGGCCACTCGATGGGCGCGGCCAGCGCGCTCGGCGCGATCGCCTGCAGCCTCGCCATCGAGCACCAGTTCATCCCGCCGACCATCAACCACGTGGAGACCGACCCCGACTGCCCGCTGGACGTCGTGCCCAACCAGGCCGTCGACGCGGAGGTCCGGATCGTGGAGAACAACTCCAGCGCCTTCGCCGGCAACAACGCCATCCTGATTCTGGGCACGTACGGAGAGCGAGTCTGACGATGACCACCGCAGCCACCCCGGCGGCCCTGCCGCCGGAGACACTCGTCATCACCGGTTGGTCGGCCGTGTCGCCGTACGGCCTGACCCGCCAGGACTTCGCGTCCGGCGTGCGCGCCGGCGCCAAGACCGCCGTCAAGGCGGACGCCGCGCTCGGCACGCTGCCGTCGCCCGACGTCTGCCTGGTGCCCGGCTTCGACATCAAGGGCCTGCTCGGCCCCACCGGCACCGCCAAGATGGACCGGCTCACCGCGCTGGCCCTGGTCGCCTCCGACGGCCTGCTCAAGGACGCCGACGGCAACCGGGTGGTGGAGACCGACGACCGCACCGGTGTGGTCCTCGGCATCTCGATGGGCAGCCTGGAGAACGTCACCAACTTCCTCAAGCAGTCCTACACCAACGCGCTGCCCTTCCACGTCGACGCCGGCCGCATCCCCTTCGGCAGCCTCAACCACGCCGCCGGCGCCACCGCCATCCGGCACGACCTCAAGGGCCCCAACACCACCGTCGCCGGCGGCCGGGTCAGCGGCCTGCTCGCCCTCAACTACGCGCGGCGCCTGATGGGCCAGGGCCGGGCGACCAAGTACCTGGTCGGCTCGGCCGAGGAGTTCTCCGCCGCGCACGCCTGGATCGAGCACACCGCCGTCGCGGCCGGCGACTCCACGCCGCTGCTCGGCGAGGGCTGCGGCCTGTTCGTGGTCGAGCACGCCGGCACCGCCCAGCGCCCGGCGCTCGCCGCGGTGCTCGCGGTGGAGACCCGCGTCGACATCGACGACGACCCGAAGGCCGCCGTCACCGCGTGCGTGCAGCGCGCCCTGGCCCGCGCCGGCGTCACCGCCGACGAGGTCTGGGCCGCCGTCCCGTGCGCCGCGCCGACCGCGGCCGGCCGGGCCGAGTACGACGCGCTCGCCGCGCTGCTGCCGGCCGAGGCACTGGGCCGGGTCCCGTCCATGGAACTGCTCGGCGACACCAGCGCGGCCTCCGCGTCCTTCCAGATCCAGGCGGTGCTCGGCGTGGCCGAGGCCGACCCGGCGGCCCGGGGCCGGATCGCCCTGGTGTCCGCCGTCGACCGTGACGGCGCGGTGGGCTGCGCCGTCCTGAGACTCTTCGGGGAGCACGCGTGATCGCCCTGGTCAGCGGCGGGTCCCGGGGCATCGGCAAGGCCATCGTGCTGCGCCTGGCCCAGGACGGCTACGACGTCGCCTTCTGCTACCGCTCCAACGCCGAGGCCGCCGAGCAACTCGCCAAGCAGGCGGGAGAGTTCGGCACCCGGATCACGGCCACCCAGTGCGACGTGGCCGACCCGGAGCAGGTCCGCGACTGGTACAACCGCACCGAGCGCGAGGTCGGCCCGGTGGACGCCGCCGTCACCTCGGCCGGCATCACCCGGGACCGCCCGGTCATCCTGATGCCGGAGGACGACTGGAACCAGGTCCTGCGCACCAACCTGGACGGCGTGTACCACGTGTGCCGCGCCGCCGCCTTCGCGATGAGCAAGCGCCGCAGCGGATCGATCGTCAACCTGTCCTCGGTGTCCGGCATCTACGGCAACCTCGGCCAGGCCAACTACGCCGCGTCCAAGGCCGGCATCATCGGCTTCACCAAGTCCCTCGCCAAGGAGACCGGCCCGCGCGGCGTGCGCGCCAACGTGGTCGCGCCGGGCCTGATCGCCACCGACATGGTCGGCGACATGTCCGACGCCGCGGTGGAGCGGATGCTGAAGAACGTCGCCCTCGGCCGGGCCGGCAAGCCCGAGGAGGTGGCCGACCTGGTCTCCTTCCTGGTCTCCGACCGCGCCGCCTACATCAGCGGGTCGGTCTTCGAGATCCACGGCGGCGGCACGTTCTGATGGGAGCACGAATGCAGGGGGCCCAGGGACTGCGCGACCACTACGACGCGATCGTCGTCGGCAGCGGCATCGGCGGCCTGACCACCGCCGGCTACCTGGCGGCCGACGGGCGCAGCGTCCTCGTCCTCGAACAGCACGACATCGCCGGCGGCAACGCGCACGTGTTCCGCCGCCGGCGCAAGTACGAGTTCGACGTCGGCACGCACTACCTCGGCGACTGCGGCCCCGACGGGCACTTCCCGGCGATCCTGGCCGGCCTCGGCGTCCTGGACCGGGTGCGGTTCCGGCCGATGGACAACGAGCAGGGCTTCGACCGGATCATCACGCCCACCGCGACCGTCGACGTGCCGGCCGGCTGGGACGCCTACCGCGACCGGCTGCGGCAGGCCCTGCCCGAGGAGGCCGACCGGATCTCCGGCTTCCTCGAACTCGCCGAGAACGTGGCCGGCTCGACCCGCGCCGGCCTGAACGGCGAGTCCCTGGTCGACCTGTTCCGCAAGTCCCCGCAGACCATGCGCTGGTCCCGCCGCACCTTCGCCGACGCCCTGGGCCACTTCGGCCTCTCCGCCAAGGCGCGCACGCTGCTCGCGGCGCAGGCCGGCAACTACGGCACCATGCCCGACGGCATCAGCCTGGCCCACCACGCCTCGATGATGGACCACTACCTGCGCGGCGCGTACTACCCCGAGGGCGGCGGCCAGGCGATGGTCGCCGCGTTCGTCGAGGCGTTGGAGGCGCACGGCGGCGAACTGCGCACCCGCTGCGACGTCCGCCGCATCCTGGTCGAGAACGGGCGCGCCACCGGCGTCGAACTCACCGACGGGCAGCGGGTCTCGGCCCCGCTGGTCATCTCCAACGCGGACTACCGGCGCACCGTCCTCGACCTGTGCGGCGGCGAGGACGCCTTCCCCGCCGAGGTGGTGGCCCGCACCCGCGCGGCGACCATGCGCGGCTCCTTCGTCTCGGTGTACATCGGGCTCGACACCGAACTGCCGGGCCTGCCCAACGCCAACCTCTGGTGGCACGACAGCGACGACATGGAGGGCGCGCACGCCGCCATGCTGGAGCGGTACGCGCGGGACGGCTCGATGGACTCGGTGCCGGCGCTCACCTTCTCCTTCGCCTCCCTCAAGGACCCGGGCGCCACCGCCGTCTGCCCGCCCGGCCACAGCAACTTCCAGCTCATGACGGGCCTGCCGCCCGGCTACGGGTTCTGGGGCCTGGAGGGCGGCCCGGCCGACGGCGAGCCCTACCGCCGCAACGCCGCCTACCTCGCCCGCAAGCAGCAGCTCACCGAGGTCATGCTGGCCACCGCCGAGAAGGTCATCGGCCCGTTCCGGGAGCGCATCACCCACCTGGAGACGGCCACCCCGCTCACCCACGAGCGCTACATCCGGGCCACCGGCGGCACCCCGTACGGCATGGCCAGCTGGGGCGGCTCCAACCAGCGGCCGGACGTGCGCACCGAGGTCGAGGGCCTGTACGTGGTCGGCCAGAGCGTCCGCTACGGCAGCGGCATCGCCGCGGTCGCGAACAGCGGCATGGCCGCCGCCTCCGACATCATCGGACGCGGGCTGCTGCGCGAGGTGTTCGGCGGCGCGGTGCTCGGCGACCCCTCCCGGCTGCCCGACCGCGGCCCGGACTGGGACCCGCTGGTGGTCTCGCGCGGGCGGGCGCGGCAGCGCGCCAAGGGCCTGGCCCGCATCGGCTGACCCCTCCTCCGCCCCTCCCGTTTCCCCACCCTCCGATCCGCACCCCTCCGACCAGGAGCACTGTTCCCATGAATCAGGTCCCTCCCTTCGCCGTGGTCTCCGGCGCCCAGGTGCACGAGGCCCTCAACGGGCACGAGGACGAGGTCGTCGCCACGGTCGAGGCCGCATACCGGCTGCACGGCGAGGGGCAGACGGTCAACCCGGACTCGTACTTCCTGCGCTTCCCCGACCGCCCGTCCTCCCGGATCATCGCGCTGCCGGCCTCGGTCAAGGGCGAGGTCGGCGTGCACGGCATCAAGTGGATCTCCAGCTTCCCGGACAACGTGGCGGCCGGCCTCCCGCGCGCCTCGGCCGTCCTGATCCTCAACGACGCCGAGACCGGCTACCCGTTCGCCTGCCTGGAGAGCTCGATCATCAGCGCGGCGCGCACCGCCGCCTCCGCGGCCCTCGCGGCGGCCCGGCTCGCCGACGCCCGCGGCCAGCGCCCGACCCGGGTCGGCTTCTTCGGCGTCGGCCTGATCGCCCGCTACGTGCACACCTACCTCGCCGCCAACGGCTTCGACTTCACCGCGGCCGGCGTCCACGACCTGTCCGCCGAGCACGCCGAGGGCTTCTCCGACTACCTGCGCCGGGCCGAGGGCGAGGGCGTGGAGATCACCGTCCACGACAAGGCCGAGGACCTGATCCGCTCCAGCGACCTGGTGGTCTTCGCCACCATCGCCGGCGAGCCGCACGTGACGGACCCGCAGTGGTTCTCGCACAACCCGCTGGTGCTGCACGTCTCGCTGCGCGACCTCTCCCCCGAGATCGTCCTCGACTCGTGGAACGTCGTCGACGACATCGAGCACTGCATGAAGGCCGGCACCTCGCCGCACCTGGCCGAACAGCGCGTCGGCCACCGCGAGTTCGTCGCCGGCACGCTCTACGACGTGCTCACCGGCACGATCACCCCGCCGTCCGACCGGCCGGTGGTCTTCTCCCCGTTCGGCCTCGGCGTGCTCGACATGGCCGTCGCCAAGCACGTCTACGACCGCGTCCTCGCGGCCGGGCAGCTGCACACCGTCCCGGACTTCTTCCACGAGCTCAAGCGCTACGGCTGAGCCCTCCCCACCCTGCCCCAGAGGCCCGCCCGCGCTCCCGGCGCCGGCGGGCCTCCGGCCTTTCCCGCCGCCCCGCCCCCTCCGCTGACGGCCAACTGACGGCACGCTGACCGAACGGCCCCACGGCCCCCCGACGCCTTGTCCGTGCCATGGACGGCCGCCCAGAATCACCCGCATGAGATCCTTTGCCAACCTGGCCGAATTCACCGGGGCGACCGGGGAGCACCTCGGCTACAGCGAATGGCTCGACGTCACCCAGCACAGCGTCGACCAGTTCGCCGACGCCACCGGCGACCTCCAGTGGATCCACGTGGACCCGGAGCGCGCCGCCACCGGCCCGTTCGGCGGGACCATCGTCCACGGCTACATGACGCTCGGCCTGCTGCCCGCGATGATGCGCGCGATCTTCGAGATCCACAACGTCAAACTGGGCGTCAACTTCGGCCTGGACAAGGTCCGCTTCCCCCGCCCGATCCCGGTCGGCGCCCGGGTCCGCGGCGGCGCCAAGGTCACCAGCGTCCGCGAGACCCCGATGGGCCACCTGGCCGCGGTCCGGATGACGGTGGAGGTCGAGGGCCAGCAGCACGCGGCCTGCGTGGCGGACACCCTGTCCCTCTTCGTCGCCGCCCCCGACACCGCCGAGGGCGGCTCGGACGGCTTCTGAGCCCGCCCGCCGACGTCACCGCCGCCGCCAGGTAGAAGAACCTCCCCCTCCGGTCGTGCAAGAGGGGGGTTATTACTACCGATTCCGGCACGCCGTCCCCGCCAGAATGGTCACACGGCCACCACGGCCGCGGCACAGCGAACGGCACAGAGAGGAGCGGGTCATGGACCGCACGATGAAGCTCGGGGGAAGCCCCTCGGCGGTCGAGATCAGGGGATTCTCCGTCCCCGCCGGATTCACCGGGCTGCGGCGGGCACTGGCCCTCTGCTGGATGTCCGTCGCGGCCTTCGGACGCTCGCTCGGGGTCACCGGCGCGATCTCCCTCGTCGGCCCCGGCCTCGGCCTGGTGCCGCGGGCCATGGAGCGCGTCCGGGCACTGGCCGCCCGCCAGCGCGGCCTGTCCGAGCGCTGGTCCGGCGTGCAGATCCCCGGCCCGCCCAGCGGCCTGCCGGCCGCCCCCGAGGGCGCCTCGGGGGCCGTCGCCCGCTACCGCTGGATCATGAGCGACCCGCAGACCAAGCGGGAGTTCACCTGGGTGCTCACCGACCCGATCGCCGGCGGCTTCCTCGCCTTCATGCCGATCGCCGTCCTGCTCAGCGGCTTCTGGGGCATCTTCCTGGCCTTCTTCGGCGTCCCGCTGTCGACCCAGTGGGACGGCCTCTGGTACCAGTTCATCCCGATCGACGGCCAGGCCACCGCGGTACTGGCCGGCGTCCTCGGCGTCCTGCAACTGCCGCTGGCCCTGTGGATGGCCCCCCGCGCCGTCCGCAAGCACGCCCTGTACACCCACTCCATGCTCGCCCCCAGCGAGCAGGAACTGATGGCCAGCCGGATCCAGCACCTCACCACCACCCGCAGCACCGCCGTCGACACCCAGATGGCCGAGATCCGGCGGATCGAACGCGACCTGCACGACGGCGCCCAGGCCCGCCTGGTCGCGATGGGCATGACCCTGGACGCCGCCGAACACCTGCTGGAGACCAACCCCGAGGCCGTCCGGGCCCTGCTCATCGAGGCCCGCCAGTCCTCCTCCAAGGCCCTGGAGGAGATCCGCAACCTGGTCCGCGGCATCCACCCGCCGGTCCTCGCCGACCGCGGACTCGCCGACGCGGTACGGGCGCTGGCCATGGTCTGCCCGGTCCCCACCGAGGTCGTCGTGGACCTCCCCGGCCGCCCCGAGATGCCCGTCGAGTCCGCCGCCTACTTCGCGATCTCGGAGATCCTCACCAACGTCGCCAAGCACTCCGGCGCCGACCGGGCCTGGATCGACATCCGTTACGATCACGGCATGCTGCGCATCACCGTGACCGACAGCGGCCGCGGCGGCGCCGACGCCACCCGGGGCACCGGCCTGCGCGGCATCGAGCGACGACTCAGCACGTTCGACGGGGTCCTGGCCGTGAACAGCCCCGTCAACGGCCCGACCATGGTGACGATGGAGCTTCCGTGCGTATTGTCCTCGCCGAAGACCACTTCCTCCTGAGGGACGGCCTGATCCGCCTCCTCCAGGCCTACGGACACGAGGTGGTGGCCGCCGTCGACAACGGCGCCGACCTCCTCGCAGCCCTCACCGAGCAGCAGCCGGACGTCGCGGTCGTCGACGTCCGGCTTCCGCCGAACTTCACCGACGAGGGCCTGCGCGCCGTCCTCACCGCCCGCCGCACCATGCCCGACCTCCCGGTCCTGCTCCTCTCCCAGTACGTCGAACCGCTCTACGCCCGCGAACTCCTCGCCAGCGGCGGCCGCGGCGTCGGCTACATGCTCAAGGACCGCGTCACCAACGGCTCCCAGTTCCTCGACTCGATCCGCCGCGTCGCCGACGGCGGCACCGCGATGGACCCCGACGTCATCTCCCAGCTCCTCGTCCGCAAGGAACGCGACGAGAACGTCGGCAGCCTCACCGACCGCGAACGCGAAGTCCTCGAATGGCTCGCCCAGGGCCGCTCCAACGCCGGCATCGCCCAGGGCCTCTTCATCACCGAGAAGGCCGTCGCCAAGCACATCAGCAACATCTTCACCAAGCTCGGCCTCCTCCCCACCGACGGCGACAACCGCCGCGTCCTCGCCGTCCTCGCCTACCTCGACCAGTAACCCGCCCCACCCCGCCCACGCAAAAGCCCCAGGTCATAAACCACATGACCTGGGGCTTCCGTCTTCCCGAGCCGCCTGCGGAATTCGAACCCGCGACCTACGCATGACGGGCCCGAAAGTGATCATGACGGCTACTGCCGCCATCTTCATCAGATCACCGTCGACGGCGAATGCTTGCTCAGGTAGCTCTTGAACGTCCTACGGATTTCCCCTTGGAGGTAGCCCGCTTGGGGCGAGTTGGGCACCACATCACGCTCGAAGCCTCTCCCACGGGCATCGAGGTATCGCACGATGCTGGAGGAGCCAATGTTGGAGACGAAGAGTTCGCCCTGAGTCCGGATATCAGCCCGGAGCCCCTCGAAGTTCCGGGCAAGCCCGATCCCGAGGTTCGAGAGGTAGTACTTGCACTCGACGATGAGCACGCACGTACTCCCGCGTGGCGCGATCTGTTGCGCACGACTCAGCGCAGCCTCGTCGGCCGGCAGTACAAGCACGTCGCATTCGTGCAGGACACCAGACGTTCCTTGCACATAGACCCCGAGGTGGACCTCAAGGGCCGGAGCACCGTCAAACTCGATAACGGCATGAGTGAATGGGCGGCTGTTGGCGTAGAGCTGACCAGGGCCGGTGCGGAATAGGAGACTGCCGACCTTCGACCCGCGCACGTCCTCGTAGGTGACGGTGGCCCCGTGCCGACTCGCAGTACCGACGATCAGCGAGAAGATGTACCCCTCGTAGACGTCCGACAGCTTGGATGCCGCGTCGTAAGACACCGTACCTGCGCCCAGCAGACTCTTGATCTCACCGATCAGCTGGTCGACCTTGCTCAACTGCGCACCCCGTCTGTTACGTCGTCGAAGAGAAGGCTGACGCTTTCGCGCCGCTCCGCCGCCACTCGGTTGGCCACGATGGTGGATTGTGAGCGGCGAGGCCTGGTGCTCTCGTCAGGCTCGAATACGACGCCCTGGATGACGCTGCGACTTCCCGTATCGCTGTCCGGTACGGACTGGAGCACCTTCAGGGTCTCCCCTTCGATCTCAGGCAACTCGACGAAAAGCCGCTTCAGAGCATCGAGAAGGAGCAACACACGCTCCTCTTCGGTCATGGGCCGGGTGGTGATGACGAGCGTCCCCCGCTTACGCGAGGCCTCGAATTCGGCAGGGCCCAGCTCACGACGGTCCAAGACCTGGTATCGGGCCGCCTCAGCCGCTGGGCTGGTCGGCTGGCGGTCCTCTCCGCGGCGGTGAGGACGCCGCCGGAGGATCTTCTCCTCGGGCACGCCCGCCGCAATCGCGTCATCGACGTCGTCAAGGACCCACTGCAAGTCGGTGCCGGACAGCGCCTCCCGGAGTTCCCGTTCTACGCGCCGCAGTTCGAACTGGTTCACGCCCCTCCTCTGGTGTGCCATCCACAATGAAGCAGCCAGAGAACCCTACTTGCAGCAACCGACAACCGGAGGGGAGCACAACTTGGCGAAGCGTGGGGCGGCCACCTGGTCGATCTCCTCGGCAAGGTTCCTCTCCGTGACGGTGAGACCGGACGGTGCGTGGTCATGGATGATCCGCGACAGGACACCCACGTGGTCGTCATCCAGCACGACAACGGCTTCGTTGGGGTGCTTCTCAGCGTCCACGACAGCACGAGCGACCCGAAGTGCTTCGGACAGGAAGTCCAGTGCATCCTGGGCGTTCTGGATGATCCGGTCCCGCAGCTGCCTTATCCGCTCCGCGAGGGCGGTGTACTTCGCGGATTCTGGTTCGACGCCCTTGTCGAGGGCAGCCTTGATCCGGTCCAGAATCTCCGCCGCGGACGGCGGCTTCTCGTCCTCCCTAGGTCCTTGCCGGCGTCAGCGAACTTGTGGACGGTCGTGGAGATGACACCGCCCACGTCGTCGGCCAGCAGGGAGTGCAACGCTTGGCTGGTGGCGGGCCGATGGAAGTAGGAGTCGCCCATAGCGGAGGTACAGGCCTTGGAGGTCTGTCGGACGAGCTGGGTCCGGTCCGAAAGCAGGATGATCGTGGGTGACTCGGTGCGGGCGTCGGCCAGCAGCAGCGAGGCGGCGAACACCATCAGCAGCGTCTTGCCGGAACCCTGGTGATGCCAGATCAGGAGAAGTGACCAGACAACCTTCCCGGAGGCTGCGGTCAGGTAGTAACCCCAGCGATTGGCCATCTCGCTCACCAGGAACAACCCGCGTCCGCCGGTGGCGTCCACTCCCACCTCTCGCCGTACTGGCGGTCGGGGATCGCGGTCTCCGACTTGGACGAGCAGGCCGACGCCGGTGACCGATCCCAACCCGCCCGTCACCACCGACACCGACGACGGGGCCGCCGTGCTCGACGCCGTCGAGGCCTTCCACCTCCGCTTCAAGCCATACCCACCTGCTCGACACCTTCGAGTCCACCCCGCGCATCGCGTTCCTCTCCCCGGAGCCCGGATCGGGCAAGACCCGTGCGCTGGAGATCGTAAGGACGCTCGCCCCGCGCCCGATGCTCACCACCGACGTCAGCCCCGCCGCGCTGTTCCGGTCCGTCTGTGACCCCGACGCCCGGCCCACGGTGCTGTTCGACGAGACCACCTTCGGCCCCAAGGCCGCCGGGAACGAGGACCTGCGCGGCCTCCGACCCGTGAGGCCGCCAGGCGAATGGGCAACGCGCTCTGGCCCCACCCGGCCGGAACTGAGACCACAACTGAGACCGCGAACACGCGGGCGGCCCGCGCGCGACGGCGGCGACGGATGCAGTAAAGGCAAAAGCCCCAGGTCACGGCGAGTGAGTCCTGGGGCTTCTACAGAGCCGCCTGCGGGATTCGAACCCGCGACCTACGCATTACGAGTGCGTTGCTCTGGCCAGCTGAGCTAAGGCGGCACCGTTGTCACGCGTGGTGGCAACGCGGGCCAGTCTACACAGGTTTCGCGGGTGATCCACACCCGGTTGGCGGGGGTGGGGGTCAGGCGGAGGAGACGGCGAGTTTGGCGGCGAAGCCGGCGAAGAGGACGGCGACGCCGCTGGTGAGGGTGGCGGAGAGGCGCCTGCGGCGGCGGAAGGTGGCGGCGAGGGTGGTGCCGGCGAAGATCAGCAGGGAGAGGTAGAGCACGCTGAAGGTCTGGAGGATGCCGCCGAGCAGGCCGAAGGAGAGGGCCGGCTGACCGTAGGCCGGGTCGACGAACTGGGTGAAGAAGGAGAGCAGGAAGAGGATCGCCTTCGGGTTCAGCAGGCTGATCACCAGGGCGCGGCGGAACGGGCGCTCGACGGGTTCGGCGGCCGGTTCGGCGGTGGCGGCGGGGTTGTCGGGGTTGTCGGGGTTGTCGGCGGTCCGGCGTTCGCGCCAGAGCTGGCGGGCGGCGCGGAGCATGCCGTAGCCGATCCAGAGCAGGTAGGCGGCGCCGCCGAGCTTGACCACGGCGAAGACGGCCGGGTTGGCCTTGAGGAGGGAGGCGGCGCCCAGCGAGGTGAGGCTGATCAGGGTGAGGTCGCCGACGAAGACGCCGGCGGCGGCCTGGTAGCCGGTCCGGATGCCCTTGCGGGCGGCGACGGACAGCACGTACAGGGAGTTGGGGCCGGGCAGTAGGACGATGACGAGGGCGCCGAGGACGTACGTCGCCAGGTCGTTGACTCCGAGCACGGTGCGCTCCGGGGAGGGGAGGGGATGAGGGCGGGGGGCGCTCATCGTAACGTCGCACCGGCGGTCGGTTGAAGCGGAAACCATCCCGCTACCGGGCGCAGCGCTTGCCCGGCTCCGGTGCCTCGCCCGCCAGCAGGTAGCGGTTGACCACGCCGTCCACGCAGGCGTCGTGGTGCCCGTACGCGGTGTGGCCGTCCCCGTCGTAGGTGAGCAGGCGTCCGGACTCCAGTTGCCCGGCCAGCGCCTGGGCCCACGCGTACGGGGTGGCCGGGTCGCGGGTGGTGCCGACGACGACGATGGGGGCGGCGCCGGCGGCCCGGATGGTGTGCGCCGTGCCGGTGGCCCGGACCGGCCAGTAGGTGCAGGCCAGCGCCATCCACGCCATGTCGCGGCCGAAGTGCGGCGAGGCCTGTTCGAAGTCCGGCACGGCGCGCTGGACGTCCTCCGGCCCGGCGAACGGGGCGGGCAGGTCGAGGCAGTTCACCGCCGTGTTGGCGAACATCAGGTTGGGGTACGAGCCGTCCGCCTCGCGCCCGTAGTAGGAGTCGGAGAGCCTCAGCAGGCCGGTGCCGTCGCCGGCCTTGGCGTCGGTGAGCGCGGTGCGCAGTTTGGGCCAGAGGAAGTCGGCGTACATGGCCTGGATGACGCCGGTGGTCGCCTGGGCCGCGGTGAGTCGGCGGCCGTGGTCGGTGCTGGGCAGCGGGTCGGCCTGGACGGTGGCGAGCAGGGCGGTGAGCTGATCGCCGATCTGCTGTTCGGTGCGGCCGAGCGGGCAGTCCTCGTGCTTGGCGCAGTCCTTGGCGAAGGCGGCCCAGGCGGTCTCGAAGCCGCCGGCCTGGGTGCGGTTGCCGGTGACCGAGTCGAGCGACGGGTCCACCGCGCCGTCCAGCACCAGCCGCCCGACCCGGCCGGGGAAGAGCCCCGCGTAGGTGGCGCCGAGGAAGGTGCCGTAGGACTTGCCGACGTAGTTCAGCCGCTCGTCGCCGAGCAGGGCGCGCAGCACGTCCATGTCGCGGGCGGCCTCGACGGTGCCGAGGTGGCCGAGCGCCGCCCCGGCGCGCTGCCGGCAGCCCTCCGCGAACTCCTTGTCGGCGGCGATCAGCGCGTCGATTCCGTGCTGGTCGCCGGGGGTGAGGTCGACGGCGGTGTAGGCGTCCATCCGGTCGCCGCTCAGGCAGGTGACCGGGTTGCTGCGGCCGACTCCGCGCGGGTCGAGGCCGACCAGGTCGTACCGAGCGCGCACGCCGCTGTCGTACGTCCGGGCGGCGGCCTCCAGGTACTCGACCGCCGAGCCGCCGGGCCCGCCGGGGTTGAGCAGCAGCGAGCCGAGCCGGCCGCCCCCGCCCCCCTCCTCGGAACCCGAGCCCGAGCCCGCTGGGACGGCGGTGGCGCGGGCCGCCACCAGGGTGAGGTCGCCGTCGCCGGGCCGGTCGTAGTCCAGCGGCACCCGGAAGGCGGTGCACTCGAACCCGCCGTCGCACGGCTGCCAGTCGAGCCGCTGCGCGTAGTACGGGGCCAGCCCGGCCGGGACGGCGGCGGGCAGCGGCTCCAGCGGCGTGACCCCGGGCGGGGCCGGGGTGGACGGCTCCACGGCCCCGGCCGCGTTCGACGAGGCCGCCCCGGCGGGACCGGACGGCCCGCCGCCCCCCACCCCGGACGAACCCGATGAACCCGGCGAACCCACCCCGCACCCGCCCGCCAGCAGCCCGACGGCGAGCGCCGCGGCCAGTACTCGCCCGGTGGCCCTCATCCGACCCCTCGCGATCATCCGAGCCCTCTCGATCGTCACCCAGGGTCGTCGCCCGGCGACCCGCCTCGCATTGCACCACAGCGCGCCGCCCGGCACCCGCCACGGGCACCGGGCGGCGACGCCCCGTCCACACCGGGTCAGGACGCCTTGGCCAGCGCGTCGGCCAGGTACTGCGCCGCCTGCCGGACGAGCCGCATCCGCTCCCGGTCGGGGGTGTAGTCCTGCACGTTGTCGGAGATCTTCACTTCGGCCTTGGCCGCCGGTCCGGCCCCGGCCTGGAGCGCGGCCTGGAGCTTGCGGGCCGTGTCCAGCCCGGCCGTGTCGGCCTTGGCGGCGGCCAGCAGGAGCTTCGCCGCGCTGCCGGCCGGGGCCTCGGCGCCGGCCTGGGTGAGCGCGGCGGCGTCGTAGCGGCCGGACACCGCGGCGGCCGCGCCGTACAGATCGGGGCGGGACAGCCCGGCGGCGGCCGCGCACGGCGCACCGCCCTCGACGCCGAGGGTGCCCCAGGAGGCCGGGCCGGGCGCCAGGATGCGGAACGAGGCGGCGATGGCGGCGCGCAGCGTCTCGTCGTCGGCGACGGCGGCCGGCGCGGCGGCGACCAGGTCGCAGGGGTGCGCGGTGCCGTTCGGCGCCTCGGGGGCGACCAGGATGAAGGGGCGCGCGCGACCGGTCTGCAGGGCCGCGGTGAGGCCCTCGAAGACGTCCGGGACCTCGGCATCGGCGGTCTTGCGCGGGGTGGCCGCCTGCATCACGACGACCGGGAAGCGCGCGTTCGGCTCCTTGGCGTACTGCGGCGGCAGCCAGACCCGGACGGTGCGCGGCTGCCCGTCCGGGCCGGGCACGGCGGACTGCAGCAGTTCGCCGCCGCCCGGCTGACCGACGCCGTCGAAGTGGCTCACGGCGGCCGCCGGGGCGCCGGAGGCCGCGGCCGGCTCCGCCACGACGGGCGGCGCCGGCTGCTGCCGGACCGCCGGTCCCCCGCCAGGGCCCGCACCCGCCGCGCCGACCATCGACTCGGCCCGGTCCGATTCCTGACCGCGGGGGGTCAGGCCGCCGAACGCCCCGAGCGCCGTGAGCAGCGTCAGCGCGGTGACGCAGACCCCGCAGATCATCGCTCCGGCCGCCCGCACCAGCATCGGCCAGCGTTCACCGGCCAGTTCGTAGGTCGCGGCGGCGCGCAGGTCGCGCCAGCGCTGGAGCGCGCCGCGGGCCAGCCAGATCCCGCCCAGCGCGGCCATCAGCAGGGGGATGACGAGGAGCGAACGAACCATGGGACGCACCGCCTCGGGAGGAGGGCCGACGCCGGACGGGACCCGGTGCCGTACGGGGGCGACGGCCCCGGCACCGGGGCACAGTCGGCCCCCAGCGTGCACAACGGGCGGACGGTCGCACGCGGGTGTGCCCGGCGCGTATCGATCGTTCACTCGAAGGTGGGACAACGGGACGGCTCCGGGAGGCCTACGCCGGACACCCGGCCCCACGGTCCCACCCCGAACGGCCCAGCGGCCCAAGGGCCCAAGGGCCCGACGGCCCGGCGGACCGACGGACCAGCGGCCCGACGGCCCGACGGCCCGGCAACGCAGCTCAGCCCGCGCGCAGCGCCACCGTCATCGCCTCGACGGCGAGCAGCGGGTCCACGTTGCGGTCCAGCGCCCGCCGGCAGGCGAGCACCGCCTCGATCCGGCGCAGCGTGCCCTCCGGCGGGCCGTCCTGCGCGACCCGGTTCAGGGCCTGCCGCTGGTCCTCGTTGGCGAGGGTGCCGCTGGAGCCGAGCTGGAGCGCGAGCACGTCCCGGTAGAAGCCGAGCAGGTCGAGCAGCGCGACGCCGAGGGTCTCCCGGCGGGTGCGGGTGGCCCGGCTCTTCTGCCGCTTCTCCAGCTCCTTGACCGCCCCGGCCATGCCGCGCGGCGCCTTGCTGCCCTCGGCGGCGCCGTAGGCGGCCTTCAGGTCGTCGGTCTCCTTGGCGTCCTGGGTCTCGGCGAGCGCCTCGGCGTCGGCCTTGGCGGTGTCGACGAGACGCTGGGCGGCGGCCAGGCAGCCGCCGATGTCGCCGACCTCCAGCGGGATCCGCAGCACCTCGGCGCGGCGGGTGCGGGCCTGGTCGTCGACGGCGAGGCGGCGCGCACGCTCGACGTCGCCCTGCCCGGCGAGTGCGGCCAGCCGGGCCGTCTCCGGGTCGACGCCGTCGCGGCGGACCAGCATGTCGGCGACGGCCTCGGCGGCGGGCGTGCGCAGGACGAGCAGGCGGCAGCGCGAGCGGATGGTCGGCAGCACGTCCTGGACGGAGGGGGCGCAGAGCAGCCAGACGGTGCGCGGGGAGGGCTCCTCCACGCCCTTGAGCAGCGCGTTCGCGGCGGCCTCGGTGAGCCGGTGGGCGGCGTCGACCAGGATCACCGACCAGCGGCCGCCGGTCGGGTAGCTGGAGGCGCGCAGCACGAGCTCGCGCATGTCGCCGACGCCGATGGACAGGCCGTCGGTCCGGACGTACTTGACGTCGGCGTGGCTGCCGGCCAGCACGGTGTGGCAGCCGTCGCAGAACCCGCAGCCGGGCGTACCGCCGAGCGCGAGGTCCGGGCTGGTGCACTGGAGGGCCGCGGCGAACGCGCGCGCGGCGGTGACCTGCCCGGCCCCGGGCGGGCCGGTGAACAGCCAGGCGTGCGTCATCAGGGAGGCGTTCCCGCCCGGCTGCGGGCCGGCTCCGCGGCCGGCCGCGATCGTCGCCCCGGCCGACCGGGCGGCGGCGGTCAGCTGCTCGACCACCCGCTCCTGGCCCACCAGGTCGTCCCAGACGGCCACTGCTGCTCCCAAGCTCCGTACGGCAGCGCTCCCGGCGCCTCTTCCCCGCCGTCGAGCATACGTGTCCGCTCCGACAGCCACGGCGCCCTCCGGGGCGCCCACCACCGAAAGGAGGCGCCCCACCGCCGAAGGCGACGGGCGGCGCCGCCGGGGCTCTCCACCCCGACGACGCCGCCCGTCGTCCGTACCGCTGTCCTACCGTCGTCCGTACCGCCTTACGCCCGAGGCCAGCCCCGGCCGCCCCTCAGCCCCGACGGCCCCAGCGACGGCCCTTGCCCTTGCCGCCGCCCTCGCCGACCCCGCCCTCGCCGACCCCGCCCTGGTCGCCCCCGGGGGCGGGCCGGTCCTGGCCGCCACGCGGGTCCTGCGGGGCCGGGCCGCCGTGATTCCAGCGCGCCCACTCGTCACGCGAGCCGAGCAGGGTGTCGGTGAGGCTCGGCAGGTCGTCCATCGGCGTCTCCTCGGCCCACTCCGGCCGGGGTCGCTCGGCGGTGGCCTGCGACTCGTCGGCGGGCTGCGGCTCGTCGCCGACCACCGGCAGCTCGCGGGTGCTGTCCACCGGCTCCTCGCGCCACAGCCCCGGCGGCACCCGGTCCTCGGTACGGCCCGCCTCGGTACGACCCGCCCCCGCACGGCCCGGCTCCACCCGGCCCGGGGCCGGACGCTCCGACACAGAACGCCCCGACACAGAACGCCCCGGCGCCGGACGCCCCGGCTCGATCCGCGGCAGCACCGCGGTCCGGTCCGCCTCCTCCGTGACCTTCGGCAACACGGCCGTCTCGTCCACGGCGGTCGGCGGGACGACCGGCAGCTGGGCGGTCGCGTCGGCGGCCTCCGCCGCCCGGACGGCCGCCTGGCTGTCCCGCAGCGACAGCTCCCGCGTCGCCTCGTCGGTGCCGCCGGGCCCGGGAGTGCCCACGGGCCCCGCCCCCGGGACGTCCCGGACGGCCCGCAGCTCGGTGGTCACGGCATCCCCGGGAACCGAACCAGCGGCCGGACCGGCAGCCTGACCAGCAGCCGAGCCCGAGGCCGAACCGGCCGAGCCCGCCAGGCCCGCCGAGCCCGCCAGGCCGGCCGTACCCGCCGCCGCCCGATCCGCCGCCGTCTGCGCTGCCGCAGCCGCGGCCGCGAGCGCGGCGGCCTGCGCCAGCCGGGCCTCCTCGGCCCGCTGCAGCGCCTCCTCCGCCCGGCGGCGCTGCTCCTCGCGCTGGAGCTCCCGCTGCCGCTGCAGCTCCGCCTGGGCGGCCGCCTCGTCGGCGAGGCGCTTGCGCTCGGCGGCCTCCGCGGCCAGCCGGGCGTCCTCCTCGGCCTTCCGCTTGGCCTCCTCCTCGGCGCGGCGGCGGGCTTCCTCCTCCGCCCGACGGCGGGCCTCCTCCTCGGCCTTGCGCCGGGCCTCGGCGGCGGCCCGTTCGGCCTCCTCCTTGGCCAGCCGCTCCTGCTCGGCCTGTTCGGCCCGCAGCTGCGCCAGCACTTCCTGCCGCTTGCGCTCGGCGGCCTCGGCCTCGGCCTTCTTGCGGGCCTCCTCGGCGGCGCGGCGCTCGGCCTCTTCGCGGGCGAGCCGCTCCTGCTCGGCGCGGGCGTCCTTCTCCTGCTCGGAGAGCGGCAGCTCGCGGTCGAGCCGGTGCCGGATGGCGGTGGTGACGAAGCCGGGGGCCTGGCTGCCGTCGACGACCAGGTAGCGCGCCGGGTCGGCGGCCGCGAGGGCGAGGAAGCCGGCCCGGACCCGCTGGTGGAACTCGGTGGGCTCGGACTCCAGCCGGTCGAGCGCCTCGGTGAAGCGCTCCCGGGCCCTGGTCGGGTCGACGTCCAGGACGACGGTCAGGTCGGGGAGCAGCCCGCCGGTCGCCCAGCGGGAGATCCGGGCGACCTCGGTGGCGGCCAGGTCGCGTCCGGCGCCCTGGTAGGCGATGGAGGAGTCCATGTACCGGTCGGTGATCACCACGGCGCCGCGGGCGAGGGCCGGCCGGATGACGTTCTCGACGTGCTCGGCCCGGTCGGCGGCGTAGATCAGCGCCTCGGCGCGGTGCGACAGGCCGGTGTTGCCGACGTCCAGGACGAGGCCGCGCAGCCGCTGGCCGACCGGGCTGCCGCCGGGCTCGCGGGTGAGCACGACCTCGTGGCCCTTGCCGCGGATCCACTCGGCGAGCGCCTGGGCCTGGGTGGACTTGCCGGCGCCGTCGCCGCCCTCCAGGGCGATGAAGAAGCCGGTGCCGGCGCCCTGGCGCGGGGCCGGGCCGACGGCGCCGCGCACCGCGTCGACCAGGTCCCGGCCGAAGGGCGCGGTGCCGCGCCGGTCGTCGGTCCGCAGCAGGACGACGGCGGCGAGAACCAGCGTGAGCAGCCCCGAGGTGGCGACGGCCAGGGCCGCGCCGCCGTGGATGAAGGTGAACGAGCCGGGCTCGACCGTGCCGTACTCGACGTCCCCGTACGCCGCGGCGATCAGCGGGACGACGACCAGCGCGGCGCCGACCACGACCCGCAGCACCGCGTACAGGTGCTCGGTGACCTTCGGCAGCCGGGCCTCCTCGACCTCCTGGCCGAGCAGGGTGCGCCCGGCGGAGACGACGATCCCGGCGGTGAGGCCGGCCAGCACGATGAGGGCCAGGACGAGGACGAAGTCCAGCACCAGCCCGGCCAGGATCAGCGCCACACCCTCGGTGAGCAGCGCCAGCGCGAGCAGGCGGCGGCGGGAGAGCGCGGGCAGCGTGGCCCGGGTGAGCCGGGAGCCGAGGGCGGGCGCCGCAGTGGCGGCGAGGACCAGCAGGCCGTAGCCGATCGGCCCGGCCCGGTGTTCGGCGGCGGTGAGCAGCGCGAGCGCGGCGACGCCGGCCATCGAGGCGTACCCGGCGGCGACGGCGAAGGTGAAGTACGGGGCGCTGCCGGTGCGGCCCTTGCTCAGCGCGGGGCCGGGCGTGGCGTCGGTGGGGGCGCGCAGGCCCTGCAGCGGCGAGTGCGGGGCGACGGCCACCGGGCCGACAGGCAGCTGCTGGAGGTAGTCGCGAGCAGCCGAGGCGGCGAACAGGCCGGCCGCGCCGAGCGCGGCGAAGGTGACCTGGTGGGCCCGGAGCCAGTCCGAGCCGAGAGCGGCGCCGATGTTGTTCAGCAGGGTGAGGGCGACCAGGCCGGCGGCCGCGAGCGGCAGGGTGGCCCAGCCGGTGAAGCGGTCGATGCTCCGGACGGTGTCCAGGTGGGCGGCGGCGGGCCGCTGCTCGGCGGCGGGGGCGTACGGATCGGCGGGCGGCAGCAGGCCGGGGACGGCGGCGTCCTTGGCGATCCCCCGGACCCGCTCGGCGGCACCGGTGACGAACACGGTGGCGAGCAGGACGTAGGCGGCGGCGCCGGAGGGCTTCGGGCCGGAGCCCAGCCAGACGGTCCACCAGGGGGCGAGGCCGATCAGCAGGGCGCACAGCGCGTCGGCGCCGAACAGCGTCCAGCGCCGGTCCAGCCGGCCGGCGACCAGCCGGTGCACCGGTCCGAGCAGCGCGACGCCGACCAGCCCGGTGGCCGCCAGCCGGACGGCGAGGACCGCCGTGACGGCGAAGGCGAGGCTGCGCGGCAAGGCGCCGAACTGGCCGCCGAGGGCGACGGCGATCACGGTGAGCGCGAGCAGCACCAGCAGGCCGAGCCGGTCGGCGGTGCCACCGATCAGCTGGGTGGTCCACAGGCGCCGGTAGGGGCGCGTCCGCAGCAGCGCGCGAGCCCGGTCGACCGGGGTCCCGGCTGGCGCGACCTCGGGCAGCCCGGACGTGGCGTCGCGGGCGGCCGGGGCGGCGCTGGGGGTGGGCTGCTCCTCGCTCGTCATACGGTCAGCGTAGCGGGCTGGGGTTGACCGGAATGAGATGAACGGGGTTCCGGATCCCGCTCATCACCGGGTTGTGACGTTCCGCGCACACCGTCCGACCGGCCTCGGGCCCGCGTCCCCGGGGTGGGGTCGCGGGCCCGTAAGCACTGGCGGGGCACTGGCGAAGGTGCCGGCGAAGGCACTGGCAGCGGCACCGACGGAGCCCCTGCCGGAGGATCCGGAGGAGATCAGCCCTCGTCGGTGGCCGCGGCCTTCCCGACGGCGGTCTTCTTGGCCGCCGTCTTCTTCGCCGCGGTCGCCTTCGTCGCCGTCGTCTTCGTCGCGGTCTTCTTGGCGGCGGTCTTCTTCGCGGCCGCGGTCTTGGTGGCCGTGGTCTTGGTCGCCGTCGCCTTCTTGGCGGTCGCCTTCTTGGCCGGGGCCTTCTTCGCCGTCTTCTTCACCGGCCCGCGCGCCCGCTTCTCGGCGAGCAGCTCGTAGCCGCGCTCCGGCGTGATGGTCTCGACCTCGTCGTCCTTGCGGAGCGTGGCGTTGGTCTCGCCGTCGGTCACGTACGGTCCGAAGCGGCCGTCCTTGACCACGACGGGACGCTCGCTGACCGGGTCGGTGCCCAGCTCCTTGAGCGGCGGGGCGGCGGCGGCCCGGCCGCGCTGCTTGGGCTGGGCGTAGATGGCCAGGGCCTCCTCCAGGGTGACCGTGAACATCTGCTCCTCGTCGGTGAGCGAGCGGGAGTCGGTGCCGCGCTTGAGGTACGGGCCGTAGCGGCCGTTCTGCGCGGTGATCTCCACGCCCTCGGCGTCGGCGCCGACCACGCGCGGCAGCGAGAGCAGCCGCAGCGCGTCCTCCAGGGTGACGGCGTCCAGCGACATCGTCTTCAGCAGCGAGGCGGTGCGCGGCTTGACCGCGTTCTTGCCGGTCTTGGGCGTGCCCTCGGGCAGGATCTCGGTCACGTAGGGGCCGTAGCGGCCGTCCTTGGCGACCAGCATGTTGCCGCTGACCGGGTCCGGGCCGAGCTCGAAGTCGCCGCTGGGCTTGGCCAGCAGTTCCTCGGCCAGCTCGACGGTGAGCTCGTCCGGCGGCAGCTCGTCGGGGATGTCGGCGCGCTGGCCGGGCTCGCCCTCGACGTCGGAGGCGCGCTCGACGTACGGGCCGTAGCGGCCGACCCGCAGGGTGATGTCGTCGCTGATCCGGAACGAGCTGATCTCCCTGGCGTCGATCGCGCCGAGGTCGGTGACCAGTTCCTTCAGGCCGCCCAGGTGGTCGCCGTCGCCGTTGCCGGCCTCGGCGGCGCCGCCGGTCGCGTGGCCGTCGCCCTCGCCGAAGTAGAAGCGCTTCAGCCACGGCACGGACTTGGCCTCGCCGGCCGCGATCCGGTCGAGGTCGTCCTCCATCTTGGCGGTGAAGTCGTAGTCGACCAGCCGGCCGAAGTGCTTCTCCAGGAGGTTGACCACGGCGAAGGAGAGGAAGGACGGGACGAGCGCCGTCCCCTTCTTGAACACGTACCGGCGCTGGATGATCGTGTCGATGATCGACGCGTAGGTGGAGGGGCGACCGATCTCCCGGTCCTCCAGCTCCTTGACCAGCGAGGCCTCGGTGTAGCGGGCCGGCGGCTTGGTGGCGTGGCCCTCGGGGGTGAGCTGCTCGGCGGCCAGCGGGTCGCCCTCGACGACCTGCGGCAGCCGGCGCTCGCGGTCGTCCAGCTCGGCGTTCGGGTCGTCCGCGCCCTCGACGTAGGCCTTGAGGAAGCCGTGGAAGGTGATGATCTTGCCGGAGGCGGAGAACTCGACGTCACGGCCGTCCGCGGACGCGCCGCCGACCTTGACGGTCACCGACTGGCCGACCGCGTCCTTCATCTGGGAGGCGACGGTGCGCATCCAGATCAGCTCGTAGAGCCGGAAGTCGTCACCGGTCAGGCCGGTCTCGGCGGGGGTGCGGAAGCGGTCGCCGGAGGGGCGGACGGCCTCGTGCGCCTCCTGTGCGTTCTTGACCTTGCTGGCGTAGGTGCGCGGGGCGTCCGGCAGGTAGTCGGCCCCGTACAGCTGGGTGACCTGCGCGCGGGCGGCGGAGATCGCGGTCTCCGACAGCGTGGTGGAGTCGGTGCGCATATAGGTGATGAAGCCGTTCTCGTACAGCTTCTGGGCCACCTGCATGGTCCGCTTGGCGCCGAAGCCCAGCTTGCGGCTGGCCTCCTGCTGGAGCGTGGTGGTGCGGAACGGCGCGTACGGCGAGCGGCGGTAGGGCTTGGACTCGACGCTGCGGACGCTGAACGCGGTCTGCTCCAGGGCGGCGGCCAGCTGCCGGGCGGCCTGCTCGTCCAGGTGCAGCGTGTTGGCGCTGCCGGCCTTCAGTCGGCCGTCCGAGCCGAAGTCGCGGCCGGTGGCGATCCGCTTGCCGTCCACCGAGGACAGGCGGGCGCCGAGGGTCTCCGGGTTGGCCGCGTCGGCCGGGGTGCGGCCGGTACCGAAGGTGCCGACCAGGTCCCAGTACGAGGCGGTGCGGAAGGCGATCCGCTCGCGCTCGCGCTCGACCACCAGCCGGGTCGCGACGGACTGCACCCGGCCCGCCGAGAGCTTCGGCATGACCTTCTTCCACAGCACCGGCGAGACCTCGAAGCCGTAGAGGCGGTCGAGGATGCGGCGGGTCTCCTGGGCGTCGACCAGGCGCTGGTTGAGCTCGCGCGGGTTGGCCACCGCCTCCTGGATCGCCGTCTTGGTGATCTCGTGGAAGACCATCCGGTGCACCGGCACCTTGGGCTTGAGCACCTGCTGGAGGTGCCACGCGATGGCCTCGCCCTCGCGGTCCTCATCGGTGGCGAGGAAGAGCTCGTCGGACTCCGCGAGCAGCGACTTCAACTTGCTGACCTGGGACTTCTTGTCCGCGTTGACCACGTAGATGGGGGCGAAGTCGTGGTCGACGTCCACCCCGAGGCGGCGCACCTCGCCGGTGTACTTGTCCGGGACCTCCGCCGCGGTACTGGGGAGGTCGCGGATGTGCCCGACGCTCGCCTCGACGATGTAGCCGGGGCCCAGGTAGCCCTTGATCGTCTTCGCCTTGGCCGGCGACTCGACAATGACGAGTCGCTGTCCGTGCGCGGTCTCGCTGCTCGGGGACACCTTCGCTCTTCTCTCCCGGTCCTTATGTGGGCTGGTCGGCGCCGGCAGCACGGGCTGCGCTCCGCCCGACCCCTCCACCGCCCCGGGGCTGCCGCTGTACGACGACCCCACCAGCGGAGTGTGACCGTACCCCGGCCACTCTTGTCAAACGGAAGGATCCCGCGTTTTCACTTTGCCGGGCTCACCGACGCCACTCGAACGGTAACCCGATGACGGAGGTTCGCGCCCCGTGGAGGGGGGCTTCGGCGGGTTCCGGAGGATGGAATGACGGATTTCAAAATCTGTCAACGGAATATCGACGGCCCCACGGAGGGCCGCAGCGAGGCCTCCGCAGGGCGCCGGCCACCGGTTCCCGGCGAGCCCGACCGAGGTCGGCCGACCGCCCCGGATTCAGCCGTTGACCGCCACGAGCAGCCCGGCACCCGCCGCCAGACAACCCATGCCGAGCACGCTCCACAGCAGGTCGGCGACGGCGGCCCGGCGGACCTCCCCGGCCGCCAGCACCACCCGGCTCGGGCGGCGCGGGTCGTAGCAGATCCGCACCGGGGCGCCCGGAGTGAAGCGGTCCGGACGGCGCAGCGGGGTGTGTCCGCGCGGACGGGTGAGCACCAGCTCGGCGATCCGGCCAGCTCCGGCCCCTTCGGCCGGGGGCAGGACGGAGAAGGAGAGCAACGGGGCGCTGTCGAGCTGGCCGTGCGCCTCGTCCTCGGCCACGACCGTGGCCACCGCCGACGCCCCCGAGCGGCGCATCCGGTGGCGCAGGCGCACCTCGGCGGCGCACCAGAGCAGCAGCACGCCACCGAAGAGGGCGAGCACCAGCCCGCCCACCGTCGCCGTCGTCGTGTCCACCCCTGGCCCCCGGCTCCCCAGCTCTGTCCACAGCCTGTGGACAGAGCCTCACAGCAGGGGGCCAACGCGCGGCGGCCGACCGGAGACCGCCGGACGAACCGGGGAGTACGGGAAGGTGAACCGGCGCCGACCGCCCCCGCCAGGGGCACCGCACCGAGGACGCCACGCCCGGGTGCATCACCCCGAGGACGCCGCGCCGGGTTCGTCGCGGTGCAGGCGCGCCGCGCCAGGTGAACCGGATCAGCCTGCCGGGCGGATGAACCCCTGCTCGGTCAGCAGCCGCAGCGACTCGGGCACCCGGTCCCGCAGCACCACCCGGTCCTCGCCGAGCAACTGCGCGATGGCGTCCACGATCTCGCCCGCCGACAGCGAACCGTCACAGACCCCGACGAAACCGGCACCCACCGTGTCCACCTTGGTGGCCCGCCGCATGCCCCGGTTGTGACGCAGGATCACGTGCTCCGGGTCCTCCGCGCCCGGCTCGCCGACCTGCTCCTGGACCACCTCGTCGGCCAGCACGTAACGGGTCGCGAGCAGGCCCGCGTCGTCGTGCGAACGCAGGAAGTCCTGCCGGTCGAACCACTCCTCGATGTGCGGGCCCAGCGGCTGCTCCACCGGGTGCGGCCACTCCTCCACCCGGACGGTCGGGCGCTCCGCGCCGCTCGCCCGCAGGGTGATCCAGCCCATGCCGATACCCTCGACCCGGCCCGCCTCGAAGGCGTCCAGCCACTCGCCGTACCGGGCCTGGTAGTCGCCGCCCGGACCGCGGTGATCGCCGCCGTCCCGCAGCCACAACTCGGCGTACTGGGCGACGTCCTGGACCTCCCGCTGGACGATCCAGGCGTCCAGCCCGGTGCCCGCCACCCAGCCGGCCAGCCGCTCGTGCCAGTCCTCGCCCTTGACGTGCTGCCAGTTGGCGAGCAACTGGCAGTAGCCGCCCGGCTCCAGGTGGTCGGCGGCCGAGCGGACCAGGCTGCGGCACAGGTCGTCGCCGGCCATGCCGCCGTCGCGGTAGGTGAACCGGCCGGTCGGCGAGATCACGAACGGCGGGTTGGAGACGATCAGGTCGAACCGGCGCTCCCCGACCGGCTCGAAGAGGCTGCCGGTGAGTGCCTCCCGCCGCTCGAAACCGGACAGCGCCAGGGTCAGCTCGGAGAAGCGCAGCGCGCGGGGGTTCAGGTCGGTGGTGGTCACCTGCCCGGCGTGCCGGGCCGCGTGCAGCGCCTGCACACCGGAACCCGAACCGAGGTCCAGCGCGGACCGGACCGGACGGCGCACGGTGATGTTGGCCAGCGTCGTCGACGCGCCGCCGACCCCGAGCACCAGGTCCTTGCGGGCCACCCCGTGCGCGGTCTCGCCGGATCCGATACCGCCCGCGCCACCCACCGCGCAGCCCAGGTCGGACACCACCCAGGCGTCCGAACTGTCCATCCCGGCCACCTCGTTGGCATACGGCCGGACGTCCACCGTCGCCCGCACCAGCTCACCGTCGGAGCGCAGCCAGCCGTCGGCCAGGCAGTCCTCGACCGGCAGCGCGGCCGCGGCCACCCGGTACGGCACCGGCTGCTGGAGCAGGAACAGCCGGACCAGCGTCTCCAGCGGGCTGCCGCCCCTGGTCGCCCGGAGCGCCGGCACGGCCTCGCTACGGGCCAACGCCGCATAGCCGGTGGGCCCGAGCAGGTCGAGGCAGCCATCGGCGGTGAACGAGGCGGCGAGCAGCGCCTCACGCAACTTGGCGAGGCGGGTCTGGTCGAGAACGGGGCTACTGATCACCCCGCCATTGTCCCCCGCCCCGGACCGGGCGGCCGCCGGGTCCGGGGCGGGTCGGGGGCCGTCTTCGGGGCCGCCTTCGGGGGCAGGGTCGGGCACCCTCCGGACCGGCGCCGGGGCGGCGCCGGGGCGGCCGGCCCGACGGCCCCGGGCTCAGCTCGCGCTGGGCACGGGGGTGGTCGGGGTGGTCGGCGGGGCGGCGGGCGGGCTCGCCGGGGTGGTGTCGGTGCCCGCGGAGGGGGTGGTCGACGGGCTCGCGCCATCCGTCGCGCCGGGCGCGGGCGTCCCACCGGGCGCCCCGGCGCTCGGGGTGGCGGACGCGCCGCCCGGGGCCGCGGCGGCGGGCTTGCAGCCGTCCTGCTTGGCCATGGCCGCGCCGAGGTCGCCGCGCTGCAGCTTGCCCTGCGCCTGCGTGGACAGCGAGGCCAACTGCTGGATCTGGTCCGAGATGCTGCGCAGGCCGTCCGCGAACTTCGACTGGTCGGTGTTGGTCACGGCGTCCAGCTTCTTCTGGATGTCCTGATAGCCGTCGGCCGCCTTGGTCAACTCGGCGACGGCGTCCTTCTGCAGGTTCGCGCCGTCCTTCACCTTGGGCACCCCGGCTGCGGTGATGGCCGCCGCGATGTCCTGGTTGGTCTTGGCCAGCCGCCCGATGTCCGTCGAGAGCCGCTTCTGCAGCTCGGTCGGGGTCTCGCCGGTCTTCACCTGGGCGGTGTCGGCGAGCGCGGCCTGCGCCTGGACGATCGGGTCCTTGGCCGAGCCGCAGACGTTCGACGCCCAGGACTCCAGCTGCTTGCCGTTGTCGTCGCCGCCGCAGCCGACGGCGCCGAACGCGAGCAGCGCGCCGAGGACGGGTACGGCCAGCAGTCGCTTGTTCACCGGGAGGAGCCTTTCGGTTTCGGTCGTCTTCGGTCGTCGAACCTACACGGCCGATGTCCGCCGCCTGGCGACCGGTTCCCGGGCCCCGGGTTGCCCCCACCGGGTGCCCGGCCCCGCTCGGGCGCGCTCGACGCGGATCGGGCGGATCGGATCGCCGGGCCGGACGGCGCGCGGCACGCCGACCGGCGTGCCGAAGCGGACCTCTTCGCTCCCGGTGCTCACCGAGGAGCTGGTCGGCAGCTCGGCCCGGAGCGCCTCGGTGGTGGGTGCGGCCTTCAGCGTGGCGGCGGCCTGTCCGGCCTGCCTGGCCTGTCGACCGGCCGCAGAATGCGAATCCGCAGGGGCTTCCTTGTCGCGACGGGTCCGATCACCGATCGGACCCGGTCGTGCCGGAAGCAGCGAACCGCCAGATTCAACAACGTTTCAACGCATCCCAGAGGACCGGGCCGACGCCCGGACCACCCCGGGCACGCGAGGCACGCCGAAGGCCGGGCCCTCAGACCACCACGGACTCGACCGAGACCGGCCAGCTCATCCGGATCAGGCCGCCGTCCGTGCCGTTGGTGACCTCCAGGTCCTCGACCAGGCCGGTGATCACGGCGAGGCCGAGGGTGTCCTCGTCCGGGTCCGCCCCCTCGGCGGCACCGGGGGCCGGGACGGCGGCGGGGCCGGCCTCGTCCTCGACCTCGATGAGGAAACGCTTCTCCTGGTCGGTCAACGCGACCCGGACCGTGCCACCGATGCCGCCGCGCTGGTGCAGGCCGACCGCACGGGAGCAGGCCTCACCGACCGCGAGCCGTACCTCGTCGAGCACCGACTCGTCGACCCCGGCCCGTCTCGCGACGGCCGCGGCGACCAGCCGGGCCGTTCGCACGTGCTCCGGAAGCGCACTGAATCGAAGTTCGACGGTTGCCATCTCTCCCCTTCGGGGTGCTCCGACCAGGGCCGACGATGCGGCCCCTGCGGGCCGGCGGAACCGGCCCCGGGGCGGCCGGGAAGCACCGGGGCCCGCAGGCCCCGGCACCCCGGACGCTTGGAACGAACGGGCCGGCCTCCACGGGCACGGGCCGGCCCGGCCGCGTCAGTCGGTCGCGTTGACCGCGTCGTCCACCGAGGTGTGGATCGGGAAGACCTTGGTCAGGCCGGTGATGCGGAAAATCTTCAGGATGCGCTCCTGGTTGCAGACCAGGCGCAGCGAGCCCTCGTGGGCACGCACCCGCTTCAGACCGCCCACCAGCACACCGAGACCGGTCGAGTCGAGGAAGTCAACGCCTTCCATGTCGACGACGAGGTGGTACTTGCCGTCGTTGACGAGCTCGACCAGCTGCTCCCGCAGCTTCGGGGCGGTGTACACATCGATCTCGCCGCCAACCTCGACGACCGTACGATCGCCGACTGAACGGGTCGACAGGGACAGGTCCACGGAACCTCCAGCACCTTGCCTTGCTACGTCATGTGCGATCCTCGGCCGGCCGGCCGCCACCGCATGGTCGCGAGCCCGGGCGCGCCCAGCCACACGTGGCAAGCCTCGGCGCTGCGACCCACGGCCATCCGGCCGTCACGGCCACATTCAACCACCTGCGACCATGCCCGCACGATGGCTTACGACGATTCTCCGTCACGCCGGTGACACACTGGGTCCTCATGCCGCCCCGACACAGCCTGCCCGAGGCACTGCTCACGACCCTGTCCACCAGCCGGGGGCGGTCCGACCGGCTCACCCATACGGAGCACCTTCCCGCCCGACCTGCGCGTTATGCGCCGTGGCCCGAGTCGATCCGGCCCGAGATCGTGGCCGCCGCCCTCGCCGTCGGCGTGGAGCAGCCCTGGGCGCACCAGGCAGAAGCGATGAATCTGGCCAAAAGCGGTCAGACTGTGGTGATCGCCACAGGCACCGCCTCGGGCAAGTCGCTCGGCTACCTGGCCCCGGTCCTCAGCGACCTGCTGGACGGCACCGAGGCCCGCAACGGCCGCGGCGCCACCGCGCTCTACCTCGCCCCGACCAAGGCGCTCGCCGCCGACCAGCGCCGCCGGGCCGCCGAACTCGCCCCGCCCCGGGTCCGACCCGCCCTCTACGACGGCGACACCCCGCCCGAGGAACGCGAGTGGGTCCGCCAGTACGCCTCGTACGTGCTCACCAACCCGGACATGCTGCACCGCGGCATCCTGCCCGCCCACGCCCGCTGGGCCTCCTTCCTCAAGGTGCTGCGCTACGTAGTCGTCGACGAGTGCCACAGCTACCGGGGCGTGTTCGGCTCGCACGTCGCCCAGGTGCTCCGACGGCTGCGCCGCATCTGCGCCCGATACGGTTCGTCACCCACCTTCCTGCTCGCCTCCGCCACCACCGCCGACCCGGCCGCCACCGCCGAGCGCCTGACCGGCCTGCCCGCCCGGGCGGTCACCGAGGACGCCTCGCCGCGCGGACCGATGGTCTTCGGCCTCTGGGAGCCGCCGCTGACCGAGAACGTCGGCGAACACGGCGCGCCCGTCCGCCGCACGGCCACCGCCGAGGCCGCGCACCTGCTGACCGACCTGGTCGAGCGCCAGACCCGCACCGTCGTCTTCGTCCGCTCCCGCCGGGCCGCCGAACTCGTCGCCCTCCAGACCCAGGACCAGCTCGGCCGACCGCTCGCCGACCGGGTGGCCGCCTACCGCGGCGGCTACCTCGCCGACGAACGCCGGGCCCTGGAACGCGCGCTGCACAGCGGCCGGCTGCTCGGACTCGCCTCCACCTCCGCTCTCGAACTCGGCGTCGACGTCTCCGGCCTCGACGCCGTCCTGATGGCCGGCTACCCCGGCACCCGGGCCTCGCTCTGGCAGCAGGCCGGGCGGGCGGGCCGCGAGGCCCAGGGCGCACTGGCCGTCCTGATCGCCCGGGACGACCCGCTGGACACCTACCTGGTGCACCACCCGGAGGCGCTGTTCGCGGCGCCCGTCGAAGCCACCGTGCTCGACCCGGACAACCCCCACGTGCTCGCGCCGCACCTGTGCGCGGCAGCCGCCGAACTCCCGCTCACCGACGCCGACCTGGAGCTGTTCGGCCCCTCCACCGCACCGCTGCTGCCCGTCCTGGAACGGCGCGGCCTGCTGCGCCGGCGCAGCGACGGTTCCTGGTACTGGACCCGCCGCGAACGCGCGGCCGACGCCGTCGACCTGCGCGGCAGCGGCGGCAGCCCGGTGCAGATCGTCGAGGCCGACACCGGCCGCCTGCTCGGCACGGTGGACGCCGCGGCCGCCCACACCACCGTCCACACCGGGGCCGTCCACCTGCACCAGGGCCGCACCTTCCTGGTCCGGGAACTCGACCTGGAGAACTCGGTCGCCCTGGTCGAGCCGGCCGACCCGCCGTACACCACGGCCGCCCGCGACATCACCTCCATCTCCGTGCTCGACACCGACACCACCGTTCCCTGGGGCGAGGGCCGGCTCAGCTTCGGTTCGGTGGAGGTGGTCAACCAGGTGGTCGGCTACCTCCGGAAGCGGATCTCCACCGGGGAGATCATGGGCGAGAGCAAGCTCGACCTGCCGCCCCGCACGCTGCGCACCCGCGCGGTCTGGTGGTCCGTCACCGAGGGCCAGCTGCTGGACGCGGACCTTCCGCTCGACCAGCTGCCCGGCGCCGCCCACGCCGCCGAGCACGCCTCGATCGGCCTGCTGCCGCTGTTCGCCACCTGCGACCGCTGGGACATCGGCGGCGTCTCCGTTCCGCTGCACCCCGACACCGAACTGCCCACCGTGTTCGTCTACGACGGCCACCCGGGCGGGGCCGGCTTCGCCGAACGCGGCTTCCAGCGGGCCGTCGAGTGGCTGACGGCCACGCGCGAGGCGATCGCCTCCTGCGAGTGCGAGCGCGGCTGCCCGTCCTGCGTCCAGTCACCCAAGTGCGGCAACGGGAACGAGCCGCTGGACAAGGCCGCAGCCGTCCAACTGCTGGATGTCCTGCTGGCCGGCGCCCCCACGACGGCAGGCGCCCGGACGGCAGGCTCCAGGACGGCAGGCTCCAGGACGGCGGACCCCTCAGTGGACCCTGGAGCGGCGACTCCCTCAGCAGACTCCTCAACAGGCCCTTCAGCGGACCCCTCAGCGAACCCCTCAGCGAACCCCTCAGCGAGCTCCGAAACGGACCACGAGACGGACCCCGAGAAGGACTCCGGGGCGAAGCCCGAGCCGAGCGCGGACGGTGGGCCGCCGACCGGCTCATGAGCCCGCCGCCGAGCCGCCGGTCGGCCCGCCGAGGCCGTCCTCGGCGGCGGTGACCGCGGCCCGCACCGGCCCGGCCCGCGCCCTCGCCCGCGCCGGGCCGACCGGCAGACGCGCCGGCAGCCCACCGACCGTCACCTCGGCCACCACCTCGACGGCGTCCCCCGTCCGGTCCACCGTGCAGGACACCAGACCGGCGCCCTGCGCGGCGGCGATCCCCTCGGCCCGCCCGCACCCGCCGTCCGGGTCCAGCAGCAGCCGGTCCGCGGCCGCGAGCGCCGCCAGGTCGGCGGCCGACTCGGCCCGGTGCCGCGCGGCGACCACCGCTCCGACCGCGATCGTCCCGGCGAAGACCGCCGTGCCGAGCATCGCCAGGGCGAGCAGCCAGACCGTCGCCGAACCGGCGTCCGGCCCGCGCCCGCCGACGGCGGCCGCCCGGGCGGTACGAGTCCTCGCCCACCGCCGCGCCCCCAACCGAACCCCGGTCAGGCCGGCCATGAACCACCACCTCCCGCGATTACCGCACCTCCCGTGGCCCCCACGAGGGTGTCCTCCCGCGCCGCCACCGCGGTCGCGCCCAGCCGTACCGTGAGCAGTCCGCCGAGCCTGCCCGGCGCCCCGCACGGCGCGTCCACCTCCACCCGCACCACCTCCGCCGCCATCGCCACCCGCACCTGGGCTCCCGGCGGCGCGGCCGCGCGGGCGAGTTCGGCGGCGTCCGCCTCCCCGCGTGCGGCCGCCCTGGCCCCGACCCGGGCCGCGTCCACACAGCGGATCTGCGCGGCCGCCGCCAGTACGCCCCAGATCAGCATCGCCGCGAGCAGGACGAGCGCCGGCAGGGCCACCGCGGTCTCCGCCGTGACGAAGCCCGCATCGCCGCGACGGCCCGGCCGCAGCGACCGCGCCCGCCCGCCACCACGTGCCGCCGCCAGGCCAGGGCGAGCCTTCGGCCTCCCGCCATCCACCCGGAGGCGGTGCGCGGCGGCGTCGGGGTGCGCGCACCGAACGGCAGCGGAGGGGCCCGACCCGGAGGGGGCACCTCCCGGCCGAAGGCCGGGGGACGCCTGCCGGCCGACGGCAACGCGACGAGACGCGTCCCCCAACGCCGCCGCGCAGGCGGGAGTTCGCGGACGGTCGCTAGGTCGCATGAAGCGCCCGTTCCAGTGAATCGGTCAGCGCCCCCATGATGGTCGCGCTGGTCACCACCTTGTACAGCCCGGCCGCGAGGGCACACGCGGCCAAGGTGCCGACGGCGTATTCCGCCGTGGTCATCCCGGCGTCCGACCGGCCCCGGCTCCGGGCCATCCCGCGCATCCGGCGGGCCGCCCAGCGGCTCCTGCGCCGCCACACCCCGGGCGCCTGACGGAGCGCGCGCCCGCTGCCGGGCCTCGTTGCGATCACTGCGGTCATGAATCTCTCCTGTCTCCGAAATTCCGAAATACCGATGCCCCGCCATACCGATGTCCCCGATGCCTCCTACGCGGCTGCCGCCGACGCCGCTGCCCACGGCTCCGCCGCCGATCCGCTTGGCGCGGCCCCGCGTTCACCCGCCCTGGGCGAAGCGGGTGGTGAGGCCGATGACGACCGGCACCACGCCGATCAGGACGAAGGCCGGGAGGAAGCAGAGCCCGAGCGGAGCGGTGGCGAGCACCCCCGCCCGGCGGACCCGGGCTTGGGCCGCCCGGGCCGCCGCCGTCCGCCGCCCCTGCGCGAGCCCGATCAAGGGCCCGGCCGCCGGAGCCCCGCCGAGGCTAGTCCGGACCAGGCAGCGGGCCAGCGGGGCCAGCGACGGGTGCTGCTCGCCCAAACGGCTCCAGCACAGTTCCGGCGGCGCACCCAGGGCCAGTTCGGCACCGATCGCGACCAGCCGGGGCCCCATCGGTGCCCCCACGCTCCGGCCGACCGCCGACACCGCTGCCGAGGGTGAGGCCGCCGAACCGAGGCAGGCCGCCAACAGCTCGGCACTCAGCGGGAGTTGCCTGGTCAGCAGCTCCTCCTCCAGGACCGCCCGCCGCTCCGTCGGGGACCGCACCCGGGCCGACCACCGGTGCACGCCCGCCGCCAGCAGCGCCCCGACGACCACCCCGACGGCGCCGCCGAGCAACACCGCCGCGCCGGCCCCGGCGCCCACAGCCAGAGCCACAGGCCGCCAACGCCCGCCACCACGACCGCCGCCACCACCAGATGCCGGCGGCACTCGCACCAACACCCGCCCGAACAACCGCCGTTGTCGCGCCCACCCGCGCACCAGCACCACACCGGCCACCACCACCGGACCCCCGGCGATCACCCACCCGACTCCCCGGATCACCCCGACACCACCTCCGCCCGCGCCCGTACCCGTGAGAGCCCGCAGCTCCCGCCGCCACCAGCGCCCCGCTCCCCGGCAGCCCGCCGGGGAGCCTCCAGGGCGCCCTGAGCGCCCTGAGTCGCCGCCCGGACGATGTGGGCCGTCCAGAACACGCCCAGGCCCTCCAGTGCCGCCCCCGCCGCGAGGCACCCCAGCCCGGCCGGCGTGTGCAGCAGGATGCCCACCGGCCCGGCCCCGAGCGCCGCCCCCAGCAGCAGCCCGGCGGCCGGCAGGGCGGCCAGGACGGCGATCGTGGTCCGCGGCCCCGCCAGTTCCCCGGCAATCTCCTCCGCCAGCGCCCGCTCGCCGCGCAGCGCCTCCGCCACCCGGTCCAGCGCGACGGCCAGCCCCGACCCGCCGTCGGAGGCGACCCGCCAGCAGGCCGCGATCGCCGACGCCCCGCTCCCACCCGGCAGTTCGGCGAGCAGGTGCAGCGCGGCGGGCACGTCCCCGCCGTACCGGCCCGCCGCGAGCCGCGCCACCGGTTCCTCGCCGAGTCGGCGCAGCCCGTCCGGGTCGGCCGCGAGGCGGGCCGTGACCAGGTGCAACGCCTGCTCCGGCGTCGCCCCGCCGCGCAACTCCCCTGCCAGCCCTGTGCAGAGCTCCACCACGGCGGCCGCTCGCCGCCCGGCCTCCACCGTCACGCGCCGTCGCAGCCGCCAACGCCGCAGCGGCAGTACGGCCAGCCCGGCGGCGAGCACCGGCAGCGGCGAGGAGGTCGCCTGCCCGGCCGCCAACCCCACCGGCAGGAGCAACAGTTCGGGCGCCGGCCAGTCGGACGTCCGCGGCCGGGCGCGCCCCGCGGTCACCGCCGGCGGGCCCGGCACCGGAACGGGCGGGGGCCCGCTGCCCGCCAGCACCAGCCTGTACCGCCGCCCGCCCGGCAGCTGTTCCTGCACCGCACGCCATGCGGCGACGGCCAGCAGGCACAGCACCAATGCCCAGCAGAAAGAACTCTGATCACTCATCACGTCAGGACCCTCCCGGTCGTCGGTCTTTCCTGTTCCACGCCCCGAGCAGCGTCAGGGCGCCCGCCACGCACCCGCCCAGCAGCAGGACGAACGCGAGTTCCGCCGCCCGAACGGCCGCACTCGCCAACCCGGCCGCACCCACCAACCCGGCCACCGCCGCCGTCACGTCGACCCCGCAGCGAGCGACACCCCGCGCACCGCCAGCAGCCCGACCAGTCGCTCCCAACCCGCCCCGGGGACCAGACCGCCCGCCACCGGGAACTCCACCGCCGGGGTGGTGACGGCCAGGCCGTCACGGCCGGCGGCCAACGTGTGGATCTCCGCCACCCGTCGGCGCCCCGAGCCCGGCTCCCTGACCAGGTGCACCACCAAGTCGAGCGCGGCCCGGAGTTGGCTGTGCAGCGCGGGCCGGTCGAGCCCGGCGAGCGAGCCCAGCGCCTCCAGCCGGACCGGCACGTCCGCCGCCGTGTTGGCGTGCACCGTGCCGCAGCCGCCTTCGTGCCCGGTGTTCAGCGCGGCCAGCAGGTCCGACACCTCGGCCCCGCGGACCTCTCCGATCACCAGCCGGTCCGGACGCATCCGCAGTGCCTGCCGGACGAGGTCCCGCAGCGTGAGCTCACCCAGCCCCTCCTGGTTGGGCGGTCTGCTCTGCAACCGGACGACGTGCGGATGGGCCGGCCGCAGTTCGGCGGAGTCCTCCGCGATGACGATCCGCTCCTCCGGCCCGACCAGGCCGAGCAAGGCCGCGAGCAGCGTGGTCTTGCCCGTGCCCGTCCCGCCGGACACCAGCAGCGACAGCCTGGCCCGCAGGATGCCGGCCAGCAGGCCGGCGCCCTCCGGCGGCAGCGCCCCGCCCGCCACCAGTTCGTCGAGCGTGAACGGCTGGGGCCGGCAGACCCGCAGCGAGATGTGCGTGCAGCCGGCCGCGATCGGCGGCAGCACGGCGTGCAGGCGGGTGCCGTCCGGCAGCCGGGCGTCCACCCAGGGCCGCGCGTCGTCCAGCCGCCGTCCGGCCGCGGTGGCCAGCCGGTGGGCCAGCCGCCGTACCGCCTCGGCGTCGGCGAACCGGATTCCGGTGGCCCGGTGCAGGCCGCCGCCACGGTCGACCCACACCTCGTCCGGACCGTTCACCAGGACGTCCGTGACGTCGGGCGCCGCCAGCAGCCGCTCCAGCGGGCCCGCACCCACCAGTTCGGCGCGCAGCGAGCGCACGGTGTCCAGGACTTCGTCCCCGCCGAGCGGCGGCCGGGTGGCCCGCAGCACGGCCGCGACCGACCCCGCCGTCGGGGCGGCACCCGACTCGGCCAGCCGCAACCGGACCGCGTCCACCAGCTCCGCCGTCCGCTCCTCCCGGGCGGTGCGCCCGTACGGGCAGGGGTGGCGCGGCGCCTCGGGTGGCCCGCCGGGCGGCGGCACGCTCCTGAGCGGCCGGTGCTCCCGCGCACCGTCGCCCCGACTCTTCGGACCGCCCCCCGCCCGCACGGTGGGGCCTGTTCTGCGCAGACGGACCATCAGTACACACCTCCTCCGACCGCCGGCACCGGCGGCAACACCTCGTCCAGGAAGGTCTCGCAGAAGCGCGCGAGCGGGCCGCCGTCCCGGATGCCGGGCGGGACGCCCTTCTCGACGTCCTCCGCCAGGCCGGGCTCCGGCTCCAACTCCCCCGCGAGCTCCAGCCGCAGCCCGCGGGCGATGCGGTGGGCCGGGAGTCCGAAGGTGCGCGGTGACCGCACCACCGCCCGGACGTCCCCGAGCCGCATCCGGGCGGCCGCCGCGACCCGGTCGGCGGCGGCCACCGCGCGCAGTTCGGCCGGCACCACCAGCAGCGCCAGGTCGGATTGCTCCAGCGCCTGCCCGGCGGCCGCGTCGAGATGGCGCGGCACGTCGACGACGACCAGCCCGCCGCGCCGCCGGGAGGCGGCCAGCACGCTGCGCATGGCCTCCGGCGGCACGGTCAGGGTGTCGCCGCGGTCCCAGGACAGGCAGGAGAGCGCGGAGATCCGTTTGAGCACCGGTAGCGCCCTGGCCAGTTCGACCCCGCTGACCCGCCCGCGCGAACCGGCCAGATCGGGCCAGCGCAGCCCGCGGGCCGCCTCGCCGCCGAGCAGGATGTCGAGGCCGCCGCCCAGCGGATCTCCGTCGATGAGCATCGTCCGCCGCCCCGCCCGCGCGGCCGTGACCGCGAGGGCGCAGGCCAGGGTCGAGGCCCCGGCCCCGCCCCGGCCGCCGAGCACGGCGACGGTGAGCGCCGGGGAGCCGGCGCCCTCGGCCGCGTCGGCGATCCGGTCGAGCAGCCAGGCTTCGGCGTCGGGGAGGAACAGCACGTGCTCGGCGCCGAGTTGGACGGCTCTGACCCACACCCCGGCGTCGTCGAGGTCCAGCCCGAGCAGCAGCACCCCGCCGCGCCGGCCGAGCCCGGCGCACCGGGCGGCCTGGTCGTCCCCGATGAGCACCAGTGAGGCGCCCTCCCAGAGCTCGCGCGGCGGTGGTGCGCCCCGGATCAGCCTCGGTTCGGTGCCGGCGGCCGCGCAGAGCCGCAGCAGGTGCTCGGCCAGGCCCTCGTCCTCGGTGACGACGAGCGGACCGGTGGCCCCGGGCCCTTCGGTGGTGGCGTGGTCGGCGATCGGCGTCGACATGGCGGGCTCCCCTCTGCGCCGACGGCCGCCAGGGGCGGTCCGGGGCGCACGTCGGACGGTTCCGGCGAACGGCCGCCCGGCAGACCTCGTGGGAGAGAGGGAGGTGAGATCCGCCCGGCGACCGCCGCCGACCATCACGGTGGGGGGAGATCGGGATTCCGTCATCCACGATGCGAATCCCTGTGGATAACTCGTGGGCTGTGGAGGAAAACGTTCACCCGGGCGGGGGATTAATCGTCAAAGAATTGACGATCGGGGATCACGGAGATGAACCGGAAGCCCGTCGCGCCCCCCGCCGGCCACCCGGCGGACCCTCCCGGAGGCCGCTCGGACACCCCGCCGCAGCAGCCCGGCCCACCGATCGGAACCAGCCGAAGAGCCATGGGCAGCCATGAGCAAATGGCGACACAGAGTGACGAAAGGTGGTCAGTGGACCAGGGTGTCGACACCCCCTGTACACCGTCGGCGGGGCGGCCGCGGCGCTCGCCGCGAAGGGCCTTCAGGCCCTGAAAATGGCCCCGGACGTGCGACGACCCCCGCCGGGGGGGAGAGCGGGGGTCGTCTATCCACAGCCCGACTCGGGGGGGAGGAGCCGGACCGGGTTAGCACGGTCGCGAACGATCCGTGACTTCCATGGTGTACCCGAGCGGCCAGAAACACAAACCCGCACGCCCACGAGTACACCGAATGGCGGCCTGTTTTGCGGCTCCCTCTATCCTCGGTTCCCGTGGACACCACCGAGAACGCCGACGACCACGCCGACGAGTCCCCGGGCGAGGCCACCGGGCCCGCGCAGACCCGCTCACCCGTTCGCCCCAGGCCGGGCGGGCCGCGCACGGCGGCCTTCTTCGACCTGGACAAGACCATCATCGCCAAGTCGAGCGCGCTGGCCTTCAGCCGCCCGTTCTACCAGGGCGGTCTGATCAACCGTCGGGCCGTACTGCGCAGCGCGTACGCCCAGTTCGTCTTCCTGGTCGGTGGCGCGGACCACGACCAGATGGAGAAGATGCGCGAGTACCTCTCCTCGCTCACCCGGGGCTGGAACGTCCAGCAGGTCCGCGAGATCGTCGCGGAGACGCTGCACAACCTGATCGACCCGATCATCTACGACGAGGCCGCCTCACTGATCGAGCAGCACCACGCGGCCGGTCGGGACGTGGTGATCGTCAGCAGTTCGGGCTCCGAGGTGGTCGAGCCGATCGGCGCGCTGCTCGGCGCGGACCACGTGATCGCCACCCGGCTCAAGGTCGAGGACGGCTGCTACACCGGCGAGATCGAGTACTACGCCTACGCCGAGAACAAGGCCGCCGCCATCCGGGAGTTGGCCGAGTCCGAGGGCTACGACCTGGCCGCTTCCTACGCCTACAGCGACTCCTCCACCGACCTGCCGCTGCTGGAGGCCGTCGGCCACCCGTCGACGGTCAATCCCGACCGCGCGCTGCGGAAGGAGGCCCAGGCCCGGGAGTGGCCGGTGCTGGTCTTCGACCGGCCGGTGGAACTGCGGCGGCGGCTCCCGGAGTTCTCCGCGCCGAGCGGCTCGGTGCTGACGGCCGTGGCGATCGGGACGGCGGCCGTGACCGCCGGGGTCATCTGGTACCTGGCCCACCGGCGCCGTCCGGAGGCCTGAGCCACCCACCGCAGGCCTCGCAACGCAGGCAAATCAGACAATCAGCACAGAGTTCACTTTTCGGGTTCCCCTTTCGCCCGAAACGCGATACAAATGAAGCACGGCCCGCGAGACCCGGTCAGGACCCGAAGAGGTCAAACCGACAACGCAGTTAAGGCCCCACGGACCGCGTGTACAGATGACCGAGCACCCACATGCAGCCGACCCGCTGTCGGGCCGCTGGACCAGACGAACGGGCAGGATCCCCGTCTGATCAGCACTTCCGGTGCATGCATGGTCACCCGGTATCTGCACCAGCGGCGGCACCAGGCAGGATCAGGTGCCGCCGCATCTTCGTGTCAGAAGCGCCAGAAGCTCCGGATGAGCCCGCGCCCCCGCCCGCGCCCCTCCCGCGCCCGCTCAGACCATCCCGCGCTGCATCGCCTCGCAGACCGCCGTGCTCTCCCGCACCCCGAGCCGCAGCGCCCGCCCGCAGTGCGCGATCCAGGCCGCCATCCCCTCGGGCGTGCCCGCCAGGTAGCCGGCCAGGGCCCGCCGGTAGGCGTCGGTGCCGAGTTCCGCCAGCCCGACCTCGGCCGGGCAGATCGACTTCGGGTCGAGCCCCTCGGCGAGCAGCACGATCCGCTGGGCGGCCCGCGCGATCACGCCGTTGTACGCGCCGAACGGCCGCAGCGCGAGCAGTTCGCCGTGCACCACGGAGGCGACCACCAGGGCCGGCGTCCCCACGCCCTGGCCCTCGGCGCGCGCCACCAGCAGCCGGGAGAGCTGGTCGAGCCGGGCCGCGACCTCCTCGGCACCCGGGGCGGGCGGCAGCACCGGCAGCGGCTCGTCCACCTGGGCGACCTCGACGCTCTCCACCGGCTTGAGCCCCAGCGGGAACAGCTCCTCGACGCCTTCGCCCGCGCGGCGGGGCCGCCCGGCGGACGGCTCGCCGTCGCCGTCGCCGACGGCGAGCAGGTGCAGCCGGGCCAGCACCTGGAGCGGCGAGTGCCGCCAGATGCTGAGCAGCTGGCCGGCCTCGGCGGCGATCCGCAGGGCCGCGCCGACCGTCCGGGCCTCGGGGTCCGCGCTGAAGTCGCTGCGGCGCCGGACCTCCTCCAGCGGCCAGTCGGCCCCGGCCAGCGCCGCCGACGCGCGGGCGCCGCGCAGCGCGGACTCGGAGGTGACCTCGGCCGCGCGGCGGCGCATCACCCGGTGGCCGTAGAGCCGGTCGACGGCCTTGCGCACCTCGGCCACGGCGTCGGGCACCCCGGGGAGCTGGGCCAGCGGGGCGAGGGGATCTGTTCCAGTGCTCACCTACCCGAGAGTAATGAACAGCCGGCCCCTCCCGGAACAGCAACCCCGGATCACCCGTTAGAGGCAATCCTCACTTCCCTCCGCCGAGGAGGCCCAAACCCCGGCTAGCATGGCCACTATCGGAGACGATAACTATTTCCACTTAGGGGCCTCGACATGTGCGACCCCTGAGCAGGTGGCCCCCGAGCGCGGGCCCAGAGCGAGAGCCGGAGTCCCAGATGAAGATCGCCTTCGTCGGCAAGGGCGGCAGCGGGAAGACCACGCTGTCCGCACTGTTCATCCGCCATCTGGCCGCCGTGGGCCGGCCGGTCATCGCCGTCGACGCCGACATCAACCAGCACCTGGGCCCGGCCCTGGGTCTGACGGATGCCCAGGCCGCGGAGCTGCCCTCGCTCGGCGCGCACCTGCCGGAGATCAAGGAGTACCTGCGCGGCAGCAATCCGCTGATCCGCTCGGCCGACGAGATGATCAAGACCACGCCGCCCGGCCGGGGTTCGCGCCTGCTGCGGATCGTCGAGGAGAACCCGGTCTACGCCGCCTGCGCCCGCCCGATCGCCCTGGACGAGGGCTCGGTCCGGCTGCTGGCGACCGGCGCCTTCACCGAGGAGGACCTGGGGGTGGCCTGCTACCACTCCAAGGTCGGCGCGGTGGAACTGCTGCTCAACCACCTGCTGGACGGCCCCGACGAGTACCTGGTCACCGACATGACGGCGGGCTCGGACTCCTTCGCCTCCGGCCTGTTCACCCGCTTCGACCTGACCTTCCTGGTGGCCGAGCCGACCCGCAAGGGCGTCTCCGTCTACCGCCAGTACAAGGACTACGCCCGCGACTTCGGCGTCCGGCTGCGGGTGATCGGCAACAAGGTACAGGGCCCGGACGACCTGGCGTTCCTGCGCCGGGAGGTCGGCGACGACCTGCTCACCACCTTCGGGCACTCGGACTGGGTGCGCCGTCTGGAGCAGGGCGCCGAGCCGCCGCTGAAGTCGCTGGAGCCGGCCAACCGGGTCGTCCTGGAGGAGCTGCGGGCCGAGGCCGAGTCCGCGTACGGGCAGCGGGACGTGCGGCGCTACACCGAGCAGGCCGTGCTCTTCCACGTGCGCAACGCGCAGAGTTGGGCCAACGCCAAGGTCGGCGTCGACCTCGCGACCCAGGTGGACGAGACCTTCGTGCTGGGCGGGCTCGGGGTCGGCGGCGAGCGGCCCGCCCCGGCGGGTGCGCACGCCTGACGCCGCTCCGCCCGAACGGGCCGTGGGGCTTCCCCCCTCCCCCTCCAAGGGTCCCCACCATAAGGTTGTCCGGGCGTCGCGGTGCCCC